>JAWUVT010000199.1:0-23392 GCA_034112225.1 Flavobacteriales bacterium
AGTGATGAACCACATCTATTTAGCTCCATACATCAACCCTTTAGGCTTGGAATATGTGTTTGGGGAAGAGAATGAAGGGGCTCCATTTGTTGACCAAGTTTTTATGACTGGAGCAGTAGGCCTTAGAATAAAAGGAGTGCTGAACGTTGCAGATAAAATGAATCTTGTATTCGCTACTTTTGCTGAAGGCCATACGCAGTATGTTGCCAATAAAGAGTATGGAATAAGAGTAGGGATTGGTTTAGGAGTTGTTTTTAATTAAGAACAATGTCCTAAGCGGAAGGTTGTCTCTCGCTATAGAGAGGTTTTTTACCGAAGATAAATACATTAAATTAGGTGCAAAAGGAGAGAGCCCTGTAATCAAAAATGCTGACAAGGGAGAGGTAGCTTTTTAGACGGTTGCTTTGTCTCTGGGTTCTTATTGTTTAATAAATTTTTTGATTATTGTATTTTCTGTTCCTGTTATTTTTAGAAAGTAAATGCCGGCAGGAATATCCAAAATAGAAATTCTATGTAAATTTTTAGTAAAATGTGCAACGGTTTTACCTGAGAAGTCAATGATGTCAATTTGGTTGATGTCTATGTGCACATTATTGATCAATAAGTAGTTGTTTGAAGGGTTCGGGGAAACCTTAATTTCTTCTTTAGGATCTATTCCTGTTGTTCCTACAGTTGTATTGCAGTTTGGAGCTATTCCGGTATTCGAATTGAGCGTTAAAGCATATTGATACAATTCTTCACAGATCGTAAAAGCACCGCCTTCACCATTGGTTAACACACAAATGCCAATCTGGTTAGTCGTATCTACATATAGATCTGTAGACACCCCATTTTCACCACCGTTGTGCCCCCATAACGTGGCGGCGCCTATATATTCTTGATACCAATTTAAACCTTGTGTAGGCTCTAGAGCTGGAATTTGTGAGGACCACATTTCATGAATTGAGGAAGCACTTAAAATACGGTTGCTTCCTAAAGCCCCACCATTCAGGTAAGCAATCATAAAATTACCCATATCCTTTGCTGTACTTCTTAATTGCCCATCAGGGTAATCAGCAAATCCGTAGTGTGGATAGGCCACATAATTACCTGCTTGGTAAGCATAAGGTTTTGCCACATGAGTTGGATTAAAGTCGGCAAAATGCCAAGCTGTTTTATGCATGCAAAGTGGCTCAAAAATATTGAGGTCACAAAATTGAGAGAACGGCATGCCGCTAACCACTTCTGTTAAGTAGCCATTAAGTGCTGTTCCCATATTGGAGTAGTTGAAGTTAGTGCCAGGCGCATTGTTTAAAAAATTTGCAGCAGCATTATAATCAGAACCTCCAGTAGAATAATAGCGTTGTATGCAATCTGCTAAAGAGATGGTAGGGTCTGGATACCCATAATAGGTGTCCATTGCAGTTCCGTTATCAGCTATAGAAGCACTGTGAGTCATTAATTGGCGTAATGTGATCGAATCATTCGTGAAATTTGGGATGGCGATTGGAAATGGCAGGTAATTATTAATGTCGGCATCCAGGTTAATATTTCCTGATTCAGACAATTGCATTGCTGCTGTTCCTGTAACTATTTTAGACATTGAGGCCAAAAGAAAAACCGTAGTGTCTTCTGCCAGAATAGAATTGGCAACATCAGCATACCCGTAAGATTCTATCCATACTATTTTTCCATTTTTTACAATAATTGTAGATACACCAGGAAAACGCTCTGCTGCCATTTCGTTTTGGATGGTATTGTCTAGTGTTGAGTTAGGATTGGGATTTTGTCCAAATAAATTGGATAATGGCAGTAAAATCAGGAATAAAAAAACCAATAAATTGTACTTTTCAGCATTTAAAGAGGGCATAATTTTTTCAGATTCATTAATATGAAGAACAAAGTAAACAATATTTATTAAGATTTAATCATGTGGGCTGTTCTCCAAGCATTTTTTAGGAGGTTTCTTTTAGGTGTTGAGAAGGAAATGTTCCAGTTGTTTTACTGAACTCACTAAAAAAAGAAAGAGGTTAAACTGAAACCATCAGCTTCTCCTATGTCAACGGTACTCAGTTTTGCCACCCCTTATTTGCAAACATACTCTTTACCGTTTTAACACGATATTGATGAATAGTAAGACTATAAGGGCCGATCACTTCTTACCAATAATAAGAGCGCACCTCTAATTAATGCTTGAACTATTGCTCTAGGAAGTATTGCCTCAATCAATTGGCACTAAATTTCGGTCAACGATAGGCTTTCGATCAAGCAACGGAAATAACGTAACTTGTTTTGCGGTTAAAAGACCAAGTAAAAATCGGGTATTGTTGCTTCGGATTTAACAGGCTCAAAAGCATTGAAATTAGGGGAGGAAGTGGGAGGTAAACGAATGGTTTTAATTGACTGCCGAAGCTCTTTTCCTATTTTTAAGTACCAGGCGCTGTAATTGTTCCACTTTTTTAGGTTAAGTTTTAATTGCAAGGTCTAATTTTACCCCAATGTATTATTTCGATAAAAAAACTGCTGCCGACCTAGAGTTTGATCAAATTAAAGGTTGGCTCACTCAAGCCTGCCAAACAGAAACCGTGGCCATTCGTATGGACCAGCTTCAGCCTCTACGAGAGCAACAAAAAGTAGTCGATAGCCTTAACCTCACAAATGACTTGCAATCGATTCGCAATAGCGGGTTGCAATTTCCCAGGTTAACCTTACAAGAGCTAAAAGAAGAATTACAGCTGTTGTCCATTTCGGGAGCTGTACTTCAAATTAAAAGCCTCATTAAGCTATTAGATGCCTCGTTGTTGGTGAATGACCTCTTTCTCTTTTTTAAAGAACATGGAGCAGATTACAGCCATTTAGAGCGCTTAATGGGCGATGCGTACTCCACTAAAATTATGGCAACGGAAATGGGCAAGGTGTTGGACAAACACTTACAGATCAAAGATGACGCTTCGGAAAAGTTAAAAGGGATTCGGCAAGGCATAAAAAATAGCAGTCAGCAGATTAATCGCAATTTTGAGAAGGCATTAAGGACAGCGCTGAACAATGGATATGTTGATTCCATTAAGGAAAAGGTAATCGATAACCGCAGGGTGTTGGCCGTTACTTCCTCCTACAAAAGAGAGGTAGAAGGACGTATTTTAGGAGGCTCTAAAACAGGCTCTCTTACTTTTGTAGAACCACAAGTAAACAGAAACCTAAATTTTGAATTGGATCAACTTATTGACGATGAACGAAAGGAGATTCAGCGCATATTGGCAGAGCTAAGTGAGTTCTTTCGACTGCAATTGCCTTTGTTGGAAGAATATCAAAAAATTATTTATGCCTTTGATGAAGTCAATGCCAAAGTAAAGCTCGCTACAAAAATTGAGGGGGTAAGGCCACAAATCAATCGAGAGAACCAAGATGCCTTTTTAAAAGAAGCTTACCATCCCATTTTGTATGTCAAGAATGTTGCGGCAAAACTAAAAACCGTTGCGCAAACTTTTGAGTTGAAAAAGGAAAGTCGTTTATTGGTCATCTCTGGACCCAATGCAGGAGGTAAATCCATTACGTTGAAAACCATGGGACTCTTGCAGCTCATGTTTCAGTCGGGGTTAATGGTTTCCGTTCATCCGGAGAGTAAAATGGGTTTCTTCGATTTTATTCTTTCAGATATTGGTGACAATCAAAGTATTGAAAATGAACTGAGTACCTATAGTTACCGTCTGCAAAGGATGAACTTCTTTTTGAAGAAAACGTCCCCCAAAACATTGTTGCTCTTGGATGAGTTTGGTACCGGTTCTGATCCAGATTTGGGAGGTGCTTTGGCCGAAGTGTTTTTTGAAACCATTTACAAAGCAGGATGTTTTGGCGTAATTACCACCCATTATGCCAACATTAAATTGAAAGCTTCGGCATTGCCAGAGGCGGTGAATGCCAACATGTTATTTAACCGGACAACGTTGAGTCCCGAATTTCAATTGATGATGGGTCAACCGGGGTCTTCTTTTACGTTTGAAGTGGCTCAAAAAAATGGCATTCCTGCCGAGATGATTGCACAGGCGAAAGCCAAGGTAGATGTTCAAAAAATAGAATTTGATCAATTGATTTCGGATTTGCAACGCGACAAATCGGTATTGCAAAAATTGAAGAAAGAAAGCTACCAGTCCAGGCAAATTATGGAGGCAACTAAGCAATCTTTTGAATTGAAAAAACAGCATTTTGAAGACCTTTTAACCACCCAGCAGAAGCGCATAGAGCGGAATGACAAATACTTAAGTCAAGGCCAAAAAATGCATCAGTTTATTCAGAATTATCCCACCAAAGCAAAGGCCAAGCAAAAGGAGTATTTAAAAGCCGTTAAAAATTACTTGACCATGGAGAAAGCGAAACTAGAAGATGCCTTAAAAAAGGGAGATGCGACTTTGTTACGGAAAAATGAAACTCAACAAGGCAAAACTCAACAAGCTAAAGGGAAGCCAATTGCGCCTAAAAAAGTTGAAAAACCGATGGAAGTCGGTTTTAAAGTAAAACTTAAAAGCAGTAAACAGGTTGGGGAGGTCATTCAGGTAGATGGTGCCGCGGCGAAAGTCATTTTTGGCAATCTTACGGCTAAAGTGAAAGTGAAAGATTTAATAGTGATTTAAGTCCCTGTGGGAATACCATTCTAATGACTTTTGTTCGTTCTTTTTTTAATCAAATTTTTTATCAATAAATTTTGAATTCAAAAGTCGAGCTACCGCCATGTAATTGGGCTTAAAATATATTTTATCGCCTATGCTATATCTCTTTCCCCCCTCTTTTGTCGTATTGTCTCCAAGATCAATAACCAGCATGTCGGAGGTTATTCCAACATATCCTAATTTTTCGTCTAGAAATTTAATATCGTTTTGATCAACATCCAGTAACCCAAAATCAAGGATGGCTTTAATTGAAGTTTCATTCACATCTTTGTTCTTAAAGTCAGAAGATTGCCCAACATTTCCATCGCTAATGATCCCATCAGGCACAATTTTTTTTTCTTCAAGTTCAATGATGTTCGCACAAAATTCAAAAGTATCTATGGAGAGTCCTTTAAATTGTTGATTGTCCAATGGGCTGATTCCGAAAAATATAGCTTCCCCAACACGAAAGTGATTAATGTCTTTTGGGATGGTATTGTTTTCAATAAGCGGTAAAGTGATGGAGGTTCCCCCCGAAACATATTTTAAATTCTTATTGAATTTTGCGGAAATGAGTTCCTGATAAAGGGACAGTTGTAATAACTTATCATAAGAAGGTTCAACTCCATACATACACCCCAAATTAGAGCCAATACCAATCACTTCAATGTTGGAAAGTTGAAATACACTTTCATAAAAATTCATTAATTCATTTCGTATGACTCCTTCGCGCAATTCACCAAGTTCCACCATAATAATTATTTGATGAATTTTGTCTGCCTTTTTAGCCGCGTCATTTAAAGCTACAATAGTAGTGTAGGAGGTGTTTAGTGAAATGTTAGCATACTTAACAATATCATCTGCATATATTTTTGCAGGCGGTTTAATGTAAATGGTTTGCATTTTAGGATTCACCGCTTTTAAGTTTTTTAAGCTGGTTAACCTAGAATCTCCCACGGAATCTATTTTATCAATAATATCTTCAGTAAGGATATGTTTCAGAAATTCCTTATCTCCTGAAAAAACTTTTGTAATTAAACTCCAAGCAATATTGTGCTTATTAAAATAAGCACTTAAATATTTAATATTGTCTTGAATTTTTTTGGTGTGGATTATTAATTCAGCCATAACCTATTTTTTTAACCTCATTTCTAAATATGGATTGGTGAACCCAAGTTTCTTATAGAGGTGTATGGCTGGGTTATTTGCTTCCACATGCAGCGCAATATCTCCTTTTGAATATTCAATGGCATTTTGCATTAAAAGCTTCCCTAATCCTTGGCCTCGATATTCTTGATGCGTAGCAATGTAAACAAGAATATTCTCTGGAATATATCCTCCCATTCCAGTTGCGTTAATTACGGTTGCCCCAACAAGAGTATTGTCTTTCTTAATTAACATTGTAAACCCACCAAAAGAGGAGATTACCTTTGTTGAGAAGTCAATTGCTTTTTGAATGTCTTTTTTAGGGTCTCCATATTCCGCTAGATTTTCGAATAAAAAATCAACCATTTCTTGTTTTTCTAATTCAGTTGGTTGACTTGAAGCGTTAAAAATAGTTGTTTCTATCATAAATTATTTTCTTTTCAGAGATTATCCCCTTGTTTTAAGGGGGAACAAGTTGTTCTTTAGATTTTTAATGACAGCTGAAATTGAAGCCTGCTGCGTTGTATTTATACAGTTGCTGATGCCGTGGCAAAGGTAGCTTATTTAAAGTGGTTAACACCAATAAGTTAGATAATTATAGAGATAGGAGTGCTGAGAAGTGCAACAGAGCAATTTATTGTTTTATTTTCTAAAAAAAACAGTTAACCCACAGCCACGATTTATAGTCACACCAGAAGGCATTAACTGTTGATTGCTCCACTTTAAAATGAAATGGTCAACTCTCTTTATTCTTGAGGTGTTTACCTCTCGGTTCATCCCCCTCATGGAGCACAATGTCAGAATGAAGAAATTGTGCAGCGGCAGCAGAATCAATGACTTTAGAAGCACTACGGGTTAACATTTCTGCCTCAAACTCAGTGAGCACGCTTTTTCTTATTCCCGCAGCTCTCCATTGAGATTTAGGTCGACAACCTCTTGAGATTCCTCGGGCGAGAGAAAGCGCATCGAGCAGTGCTTGATTTGCTCCCTGACCTTTGAAAGGGCTCATGGGGTGAGCTGCATCACCGATTAGCGTTACGTGCTCACTTTTTGCCAACAATGCAGCATCAAGCAATTCTCTGTCATATACAGGGTAGCCAGTAATTTGAGCGGTTTGTGTTGCCGCTAAAATCTGAGGAATGGGATGGTGCCACGGTGTTCTGCGGCATGCTTCTTCCTTTAATGCCTGAGTTCCTTGAGCACTCAGGGCCTTTGCTGCTTTTTCAGACATTGGGAAGCTCAATTGCCACATTACCGAGTCTTTCGAAAAAGGCATGATGTAAATGCGCTCATTGCCATTGGCCGTTTGAAATACGGTAGCAGCATCCAATAAAGAACGTTCAACCCCTTCGAGTGCGCTCAACGGGCAAATGCCCAAAATGACAATACAATCGAGGTAACGCAAAGGAGTAAGGTCCTCACCAATAAGGAGGCTTCGTACCGAACTGCGAATGCCATCGGCACCAACCATAAGATCTGCTTGGGCGCTTTTGGTCACTCCATTCACTTGGAAGCTTAGCTCAACCCCCTTACCCGCAGTTTCCTTAAAATTAACGAGCTGGTGGTTCCATTGAACGGAGTTAGGCCCGCCAAGTTGTTCCAATAGCGCGAAACGTAATGCCTGCCGTGCAATGTGCACATTGGTTCGCTTGGGTGGCGATTGTTCGCCAGATGGATTCCGCTTCCTGATTCCCCATTCCCCAATCACTTTTCCAGTTGTAGTATGTACCAGATGTCTTGTTGAAATTAACCCTTCCTTTAACGAGAAAATACCTAATCCTTCAATTGCTTTACTCGCTTGTTGCAAGGTGAGGCCATACCCCTGAGATCGAGCGGCGAAGGAGCTGTCTCGTTCATAGAGCGTAAAAGGGATTCCCCGGTGCAAACAAGCTACCGCCAAAGCCACCCCGCCAATACCCCCACCAATAATCGCAACATGAGGAAAGTTTTCGCTATCCGCTAGAGGAGGGTTTTCGGCATGCTTTAAACCAGAACCAGCACACGTTAAACAGATGGAGAGGTGCCCTTTAGGACGAACTGGAGCTGGACCTTTACCGGTTGTTTTTTCAAAATGAGCAACGGCCTTTTGGAAAGCGAGTTTTACTTTTTTTCGAAGCCTTTCTCTTTTTCTCCCGCGGCCATTACATTCCTTACAAATTGTCCAGTTTGCGGCTACATTTTCCATCTTTCTCTTTATTTAATTGCATTTCTTCCAGGGGCAAAACTTATCCGAAAAGAATTGCTGTTGGCGCTAATCAGTTCAAAATTATGAAATTTTACAGCTGTACAACATTGGATTGTGCTGCGATAAAAAAAACGTTTCCAAAAGCTCTTTCTTTTAGGGCGTAGTTGATGAGGGAGAGCAGGGGAAGGTCTTTTTAATTGCTCAATTCTTCAATTGCTTTTTTTGCCGATTTTGCTGCAGCATGCACGGACACCCAATCTTCACCATCGGTATAGGCTCCCCCTGCAAAATGTATTTTATCGGCAACAGGTTGTCCAAGTTCTCTTACGGTTCTCCAATCCGCATGATCTGTCATATAGCCCGATTTAATAAAGGGTTCTTTGTTCCAGTTTTGAGAAATATGGTGGATATAATTTGGCGTTGCTTGATTGGAATAAATAGTGTCGAGTTCCTTTAAAATATAGGTTTTTAACTCCTCATCGGTAAGTGAAAGGTAATCAAGAGCAGGCTTTCCTACCACAAACAAACCGAGAATGTGTTTGGAAGTCTTTTGACCAAGCGCAGCATTGTAATAGATTTTTTCTCCGTCAGTTTTTGGCGTTATTGGAAATTCAAATTCATCGTTATAAAATGGGGTAGAAAACTCGATAAATGCTTTAAACCCTTCCCAAATGATACTTTTGTTTATCGCTTCTAATTTCTTTTTCGGTAGGCTTGGTATAAATTTAAGGTCTTCATCTTGAAGAATCTTCAGCGGAACTGAAACAATCACTTTATCGGCTACATGCTGACCGTTTTGTGTGGTAATAACAAGTTGGTTGGAGGTATAATCAATGGATTCTACAATGGTGTTGTATTTTATTTTATCTGCGATTGAAGGCACAATGTATTGCTCGAAAAAGGAATGCCAAGAGGAGTTTACGAATTTTCGGTCTGGAGCATCTTCAACAGTTTCTATGTGGACATGAATTGATGGGTCATTTACAATTTCTTGGAAAATACCCGTTTTTGTTTCTATCCATTCGGCTCCTAAAGGTATGGGGAAATCTGCAAAATTGGTATCGATCCTCATTCTGCCTCCATGAAGAGCCGAGGCTTCCAATATTTCAAAATCAACACCTTGTTGCGCTAATAAGTACCCAGCAGATAATCCACCTGCACCAGCGCCTATTATAATTACTTTTCCTTTAATGGATTTTGTGGGACTCTCTTCTTGAACAAAAGACAGAAGTGAAAATGAAGTTGGAAGTCCAACGCCCAGAATCCCACAAATTTTGATAAACTCTTTTCTAGTCATTGTTCGCTGTTTTCTATTGCGTGGTATAAACCAATAGGTATTCTAGTGAGCTTATTTAAAGTGTTGGCTTCCACAAATGGAGTTCATCAAGTCGCTTTTTAAAACTACTAAAAATTAGGGAGGTCTTGTTCTGTGCTGCTGACTAACAGGTGGAAGGCCTTAAAAGGAGTCTTATAGGTTAAAAGAGGTAGAGGCTATTATTTCTTCCAACACAATTTGGCTGTCAATATCATTAATGTTTTCAACGATTGCGATCTGGTTCACTAAAAAATCTCGATATTCCTTTACGCTAAAAAATCTCACTTTGGCTATAAAGTCATAAGATCCTGAAGTGAAATACAACTCGGATACATCTTTTAATTTGGAGATGTCATCGATAAATTTCTTTCGGCTTTTGTGTCCATGCTCCTTAATGGAAATGTTCATGAAAACGGTCAAGCTTTTATTAATGACATCAGCATTTAGAATGGCAACATAACTTTTGATTACGCCTAACTTCTCTAGTTTCTTTATGCGCTCATAGATTGGGGTTTGGCTGAGTGACAGCCTGTTAGAAAGCTCTTTTGCGGTAAGCTTAGCATCTTTTTGGAGAAAATAAAGGATTTTCTTGTCAAATTCATCCATTTTAAGCGATATTAGTTGTTTTATGTAAATATATAAGAATTATTCCCTTATTTCATATAGCAACGCAAAATATATCACTACTTTACTATAATTTTGGTAGGTGATCTAAAAACAAAAATAAAAATGGCCAAGAGAATTACCAATTATTCAAAACTATCCAAAGAAAGGAAAGAAGAGATAAACACCTTATTGAAGGCTTCTGAATTAAGAATTATAGAGGTGAATTCAAAGAAGGGCGTTATCATTGGTCTTGATGAAGAGGAGATGTTTGTGGTGTTGGATACTTGGTCAGGTTTTGATAAGAGATCCATAAGCGATGAAGAGAATGAAGAGGATGATGATGATGATGATGATGATGATGATGAGTTTGAAGATAAGAACCTATCAGATAATTTATTAGAAGAGAATAATAACTAACAATTTACAATAATGTCTCATTTTGTATTTTCCGTAATTAATTTAAAAGATACAAGCGCTTTTTATGTCAACAGTTTAGATTGTAAAAATGAAGGAGCATCTTCTAATTGTGAAAACTTGAAGTTAGGCGGGAACGCAATAACGGTTCACGAAAAGGCGGTTTTAAAGAAGCTTTCTCCCATTTCTGTTGCTGAAGGTGTTCTTGAGAATCATTTTGTGGAGAATTGGCTAAAGGTAAAGGAGGAAGCTCTTTTTGAAAAAACAAACTTTTTGGAGGAGTCCAAAGTAATGTTTAAAGGACAAATAGGGGGGCAAGATACTTTTTTTGATCAAGATTCTAATGGGTACGCTTTTGAATTAAAAGGCCTTGTTGATTTTGGTAATATTTTTTAATTTAAAAAATGAATAATAATCTTTTTAAATATATAGGTCTAGTGCGTGAAGGCTTCGTTTTTGTTGATAAAAACGATAAAAAAACGATCTTTAGTAAGTGTCGTAAAGAACTCATTGAAGATTTCAGATTAGATAAAAATGAATTTGTTAATCAATGGTTTACTATTGCCTATTTTGAAACGAAACCATTAAATCAAAGTGATTCTAGTGGTAATGTGTTCATCATTAGTGATATGAAGCTCCTGAAAGAGAACTTTGTTCCGAATTAGGAGGGCAGCTAAACCATCCGAGGGAAAGTCAAAAATAAAATTCAAAGAGGTCTAAGCGCCTATTCAACGCTATAGGAGATGCTTCCCCTCGTATTGATGTACTTTTTTAATGGATGAACTAACTATTGAAAAATAAATAAGTATTAAAATTTGTTTGATCATGTATCCTTGGGAAAAGATTATTCCTAAACAAGATTCCACCTTAAGAATAATTCACGCGTGTTTTAAGAGAGGCATGAGGCTATTTTTTAAGCTATAAAAAAAATAATCAGAGATCATTTATTAGTTGTCACTCGGCAAAGCCAAGCGACTGCGTCTAAAAATAGGTTAGTTATATCACAGTCGCTATAACAGTCTCTCGGTTCTGCCGAGTGACAACTATTTTATAGCCTCTGGCTAACAATTAATAAATAGCTGTTATCAATTCATTTCATTAGTTATTAGCCAAATAGCCAAATAGCCAAATAGCCAAATAGCCAATAGCCAATAGCCATTAGTAATTATTCATTATCCATTACCAAGCGCCTATTCAACGCTTAGCTCTTGTAAAACGATACCATCAACCGAAAAGTTGACAAGTAGTGTTGTAGGGTTTTATAAATCCGTTGAGTTTAAAGAAAACAGGAGGAATTTAAGTGAATTTGATGCCCTCTTTATGAGGGGTAATCTACCTGTAGATCCTATTTTTTTTAATTTTTTAGACGCTATAAAAGAGGGGAAGGGAAAAGGGAGGAGACTAGTTACTAGTAACTAGATTTCAATAGCTTTCAGCTGCTAAATAGGATTTACTGAAAAAGTCTCTTTTAGAAAGAGTAGGGGGAAGCAGAAAAGAGGGAGAAGGCACTAGGAAAGAGACTAGTGACTCTTGGGAACAACCTTTCATTTTAAAATCACTTTAGCCATTCTTGATAAAATCAAGATGTTGAAATACAAATTCTTAGTGGCTATTCATCACTTTATCAACAAACCCTAACTACTCACTACTAAATAAATGGCAACCAAGAGCGGATGGAGTTTTTAACACCATCCGCTAATGCTTCCATCCACTTTGCCAGTATCGCACCTCGGTTTAATAGGCCAGCTCTACAATTTTTGCAGCATCATGAGGGGTTAAAGTGCCATGTTCACCTAAAGCGACCATCCCTCGGTTTGTTAACCTTCTTGCGACTTCTTTACCAGTTCCTTCATAGGCCGTGGTATAATCAGATAGTTTTGTTTGAATGTTAAGCGAATGAAAAAAGGCAACGGTTTTCTCTATCCCTATTTTAGCTTTTTCATCCAACGAACCTTCAGTTACTCCCCAAACCCGTTGGGCATATTGTGCTAATTTTTCTTTTTTTGTTTCAAAATTATAAGTGTAATGAGCGCCCGTAAGAATGGCCAATGTTCTGGCATGGTCAATTCCAAATAGAGCGGTAAGCTCATGTCCCATCATATGAATGGCCCAATCTGTAGGCACTCCCTTTTGGATCAAACCATTAAGAGCCATGGTGCAACTCCACATAAAATTGGACGCAGCTTTATAGTCTGAAGGTTGCTTAAGGATTACTGGAGCGACTTCAATTAAGGTTTGTATAATGCCTTCTGCAATTCGGTCTTGTAGCAAAGCACCAGCAGGATAAGTCATGTACTGTTCTAAAACATGCGTAAAAGCATCTGCTAAGCCATTGGCAATTTGTCGTTGAGGAATTGAGCTGACCACACTAGGGTCTAAAATTGAAAAAACAGGGAATAAGCCAGGTCCTCCCATGATCAGTTTTTGTTTGGTTTCGGCTCTGGTAATAACCGCTCCAGAATTCATTTCAGAACCTGTTGCAGGTAAGGTAAGCACTGTGCCAAATGGCATTCCCTTTTTTGTTGGAATTTTTTGGTCTAAAATATCCCAAGGTTCATCTCCTTGATATTCTGCTGCAGAAGAAAGAAATTTGGTGCCATCAATCACAGACCCACCACCAACGGCTAATAGGAAGGTGATTTTCTTTTCTTTAATCACCGTTAACGCCTGCATTAGCACTTCATATTCTGGATTTGCAGGAATCCCTCCAAACTCTACGACTTCAAAACCTGCCAAGGCAGTAGTGACCTGTTCGTAAATTCCATTTTTTTTGATACTTCCTCCGCCATATAAAAGTAAGACCCTAGATGCTGCAGGAATTTCAGTAGCTATTTTAGGAATTTCACCTTGTCCAAAGATGATTTTTGTCGGGTTTTTAAATTCAAAATTTTTCATAATAAACGGATTAACTTTTAAATTGATACCACAAGATTAAGAGTTTTAAGTCTGAAAAAAAATGATGTAGGTGAAGAAAATACTTCGAGGTTATTTATTTATGAAGTTCCTCCAACTCCGTGCAATGAGCTGTGTTCAGTGGCGTTCATTGCTAAAGATAGGGGCGGTAAATACTATTTTTAGTAGTGAACAACAAGCGTTTAGCGCTTGGAGCTTGCGGTAAAAGAATGGCTTAAATTCATTTAATTTTACTTAGTTAAAGTTCTCTTTTTTAATGGTTTAGAACGAGTAAAAATAAATAACTGTTCAATTGAGCGATGTATTGTTTAACTTTATTTAATTTTGACTAAACAAAATACGACATGAAAATTTTCAATACTCTAATTTTAACACTCTTCACGATGTTTAGCTTTCAATCAAAATCCAATGCTCAGGTTACTACTTCTTTATATGATGTTGACTTCTCAATTAAATCCTTAGAGGGAGATCCAATCGATTTTTCTAGTTTTAAAGGTAAAAAAATCTTGTTGGTGAATGTGGCTTCAAAATGTGGTTTTACACCTCAATATAAAGAATTGCAAGAGTTGTCTGAAAAGTATCCCAATAAATTAGTGGTCATCGGTTTGCCTTGTAATCAGTTTGGGAAACAAGAGCCAGGGACCTCAGAAGAAATTGCTACTTTTTGTGAAAAAAACTATGGTGTTCAGTTTTTAATCACTGAAAAAATTGATGTGAAAGGAGCGCATCAACATCCGTTATACAATTGGCTGACGAACAAAACAGAGAATGGAAAAGTGGATGTTGGTGTGCAATGGAATTTCCAAAAATACCTCATTGATGAAAATGGGGGAATGATGGATTATTTTATCTCTACCACCAACCCTTTAAGTTCAAAAATTATAGAGCTCTTGTAATCCTTTCTATTCATAAATTTGCTAGTGTTGAGTGCTGAAATTACGAACACCCTAACCTTTGCCTGGGTCATCACTTTGATGCAAGGTAATAATGGTTCTTCATATCCGAAGAAGAGCAACAACAACTTAGGTTCCAGGTCCGATAAAGGTTAAACCGTTTACTTTGCGTGCTTTTTTAGAATTAATTATTGCAGCAGGAAGTTCCCCTTCATCAAATGGAGTTGGTTTGCCAAGATGCCAAGGCTTTACAGTAAAAGCAGCTAGAAGCCGATGGCAAAGGAAGAGCATGCTTCAACAGTAAAATAGGTTTACAAGTGCTGCATGGCAACCTTCCGAATCAATTGATGAATGAGTTGAGTAACACATTAAACGAGGACTAAGATGGAGAGCTCTTGAATCGCTTCCGTTTTCTGTTAGCGCTTATTAAAAGTTCTTTCCAAGTTATTGGCTTCAATAAAGTGGGGTTAACCAACTTTCCTTTTAGTTGTGCCGATACAAAGAAAATCCTGAAGAATTGGTTGGTGTTTGCCCTGCATTGCTCACCGCACCCCATCGATTAAATTTCGTGTATTGGCATTAAATCCATCGGAGATAGGACCCGAACCATTTTAAATTAGGATTTTTACATTTTATTCGAGACTCCTAAGAAAACAGTTTGAAAACTGAGAAAACATCAAATTATTACTTGTATTGAGACATGGAATTAATTAAAACTTACTTAGCGGATTCTTTAGATGCTTCTTTTGATGAAATTTTTAAAAAAAAGTATACTAAAATTTCAAAAGTGCATTGGACACCAATAGAAGTTGTTAAAATTGCCACCAATTGGTTGGCTACCTCTTCCGATACCAAAATTTTAGACATTGGATCAGGGGTCGGAAAATTTTGTGTTGTTGGAGCTCTAATTTCTGACGCTCATTTTTATGGTGTAGAGATCAGAACCTCGTTAGTGAATGAAACCAATCGATTAAAAAAAAAATTGAATTTGGAGAAGATCCAGGTCCTTAATGAAAATGTGATTAACATTGATTTTGAAGCTTTTGATTCCTTTTATTATTTCAATCCTTTTTGTGAGCAAATTACAGATTATGACTTAATTGATGACACCATCACTAGATCAGTTCGTGAATATGAAAGTTATGAAAAACACGTTTTCAATCAATTAGAAAAATCTAAAATTGGAGCTCGATTAGTGACCTACTTCTCTTCTAATTTTTCACCCCCAATCTCTTTTAGAATAAAAGACATGATGTTTGATGGTGAATTGGTTTTTTGGGAGAAAATGAAAAACTAAGCGATAAAGAATTCAATAAAATGACAAAGCTAAGCGCCACTGTTTTTTTTCATAGCCCCAAACCTAGGAAGCATTCCTCAAAACAAGTGTAAGTAAACGATTCCATTTAAGACCTTCGCCTTAAAAAATAAAGGTAAATTGAAAAATAGTGACCCGCTTTATTTTTTTTCAACAACTACTTTTTTGTCCGTATTCATTTAGGTTCGTATAATTAGGATTTCTTGAGTATTTTCACAAAAAAAATAGCTAAATTCGAGTTCAGAAGCTTCTAAAATTAAGGCATGCTAAATAAATCCAACTTAGAACATAAAGTAATCAACAATTTTACCCAAATAGGGTTCGGGTTTCTTCTACTTCCTGTGTTGTTATTTGTTCTGATTCTTTTTCTACTGATCAATCAAGATGCTTTTACTGTAGCAGGATATGTGAACATTCAAAAAGAGCTCTTTTTCTTTCTGAATCATAAATTAGCGGAATTTCCAGGGTTACAATTTAATTTAACTCAACTAGGAGATGCATTAATACTTTTTCCGCTCTTAAGTATTTTTATTATTTATGCCCCTAAAATATGGGGAGTTTTAATCTCCTCTGCTCTCTTTTCAGTAGTGGTATCCTATTTGTTAAAAATAGGATTTGCTGTTCCAAGACCCGCAGCAATGTTCGATAATGATAGTTTCGTTATCATCGGAGAAACGCTTGTGGGATCAACAAGCTTGCCTTCAGGGCATTCGATCACTACTTTTACAGTAATTACTTTGCTCTTATTTGCATGGATGCCAAAAGCGCTGAAGTTTAAAATAATATGGTCTCTTTTTATGTTGGTACTGGGGCTTGTTATTGTACTTTCAAGAGTTGGTGTAGGGGCACATTATCCCCTGGATGTTTTAATTGGAAGTATTCTTGGCTATAGTTCTACACTAATATGTATTGTTCTCCATAATAAGGTGAATTGGTGGGGTTGGATGGCGGATAAAAAATATTACCCAATATTTATGTTGCTTTTAACAATTTGTATCTTTGCCATTGTTAAAGAAATATGGGCTCACAATTTGGTGATCTTTTATTGCTCGTTGTTGGCCATCAGCACAACACTACTTTTAATGTTAAAAATCTATGTTAAAAAATAGTATTAAACTAAGTTATTTTGTTTTAATAATTAGTTTTATTAATCTATTTCTATACCACATTCCATTATTTGAATTTGCCACTAACAATTTAAATTCCAACAGTTTTGATGGGGTTTTAACACTTTTTAATTTAGGCGTTTTAGCCTTGGTTCTCAATGCTTTGGTGTTGTACATTATCTTCTATCTCTCTCCATTTGTAGGTAAAACATTACTCATCCTATTTGCCATTCTCAATGCACTTGCCGTTTATTTTATTAACACTTACGGTGTTATTATCGACAAAACAATGATTGGTAACCTGCTGAATACCAATTTTGAAGAGTCGAGTAGTTTCATCTCTTTTGGGTTAGTTGTATCCCTGGTTTTACGGGGGATACTTCCTGGCATTTTGATCTATAAAGTTAAAATTACGAAAGTAAAAATTCCAAGATTTTTTACGCAGATTGGCTTGACCTTGCTTTTTCTTGTGGCTTTTATTTTTGTAAACTCTAGTAAGACTTTATGGATGGACAAACACTCTAAAACCCTAGGAGGTTTAGCGATGCCTTGGTCATATGTGATCAATACCAATCGATTTTTTTACCACAAAAGCCTTGAAAATAAACAAGAAATCTTATTGCCAAATGCCACTGTTACCGATACTAATAAATCGGTTGTAGTTCTTGTTATTGGAGAATCGGCAAGAAGTCAAAACTTTTCTTTATACGGTTATGGAAAAAATACGAATCCTTTACTCTCAAAGACCAGTAATGTCTATAGCTATAAGGCTCAATCTTGTGCAACTTATACTACGGCAGGGGTAAAGTGTATTTTAGAACATCAAGAAACCAATGAGTTGTATGAAATTTTACCCAATTATTTATTTAGAAATGATATCGAGGTAGTTTGGCGAACTAACAATTGGGGAGAGCCTCCAATAAAAATAAAAAACTATCAAAGAAGAGAAGAGTTAGCCAAAATATGTGAAGGCGAAGGATGTGCGTACGATGAAATTTTATTGAGCGGTTTAAGAGAACAGATTCTGGCGAGTGATAAAGCTAAAATTTTAATCGTTTTGCATACCAGTACAAGTCACGGACCAACGTATTCTAAAAAGTATCCTCCACAATTCAATACCTTTATGCCAATATGCGAAAGTGTTGAACTCGGCAATTGTACCTCCACGGAGTTGATCAATGCCTATGACAACACGATTGTATACACGGACTATATTCTCTCCAGCTTGATTGACGAATTAAAGCAATTGGAAGAGTACAAGAGTTGCATGCTTTACGTTTCTGATCATGGCGAATCTTTAGGAGAAAATAAATTATACATGCACGGATTGCCTGCGAGTATCGCTCCAGAAGAACAATTAGACATTCCATTTATTGTTTGGCTATCGGATAACTCGAAAGAATTGAAACCCGAAAAAGTGCTCTCTCAACAACATGTTTTTCATAGTGTTTTAGATTTTTTATCCATAGAAAGTCCTATTTATGATAAAAATATGAGCATTTTTAAAGAGTAAATTACCGCTAAATTTCAACCCACCCAATACCAACTTCTGCACTAAATAGGATGTAAACAGGGGGGGCTTTTAAAAACGTAAAAAAATTCCAATTGTCCTTAAATTTACAAGCTTGATTAGCTCCATTAGTTATTAGCCATTAGTTATTAGCCAATAGTTATTAGCCAATAGCGAATAGTTATTAGCCACTAGCCAAATAGGCAATAGCCAATAGCCAAATAGGCAATAGCCAAATAGCCAATAGCCATTAGTAATTATTCATTATCCATTACCAAGCGACGTATCAGCATAACAGTCGCTCGGTTCTGCCGAGTGACAACTATTTTATAGCCTCTGGCTAGCGCTACTGTACTTATTATATGAAGAATTAGTAACTGTTCCAGATTGAACAGGATTGTGAATACTGTTTAAGCACCAATTGTTTTAGCAGGCAGTCCGCTTAACTTACGATACGTTTTAAGCAAAAACGGTGTTATGGACAAGCTCCTTGCGTATAATCTGTTATGCCGTTACATTCCGCACCACAAGCATTACCATAAGTCACGTTATCACAACCACAAACTGGCGTATAATCAAACGTACAAATGCAGTTACTCGTTGCTGTATTCTCACAAGAATCTTTAGAACAAGAAAGGACTAGAGATAAAGTAAATATGACGAGTAAGTATTTCATTGAACAAATATACATTAAACTATTATGGCATTGGTTTTAAGTGCATTTCTACCTCTGTTATAAGTCTGGTTCCTTTATCGTGTATGGCATTATCGATTTATTTTTTTTTTTGGAAGCTTTGCTTAAGGAGGTCAGATTTTAGGCCCATAAGTTCAGCAAAGGAGTTGACGCGTTCCTGCACATCCTAAAAAAATAAAGAGGAGTAAGCTAAACGAGTTGACGCGTTGACGCATGTCCTAAAAAAAATAAAGAGGAGCAAGCTAAACGAGTTGACGCGTTTATGCATGTCCTAAAAAAATAAAGAGGAGTAGGCTAAATGAGTTGACGAGCACCATAAAAAAAAGTAAAGAAGGAGGGCGTAAGCGATTTTTTAATCCAACAAAGCAGCTGTAATAGTGCCTTTAACTTTAAAAAAGTGATCCGTTGTTTGTGTTAAAGTGCTGTTTGAACCACTTCCAATTTGCAGGAAAATGAGCGGGTTCGTTCGCTTTATTTTTGCTATTTTTCTCCGAATAAATATTTTGATCTCTATAACAAAAAATACAAAACGACACCAGCAGACCCCTCTAATTTGTTTTCCGTTTTATTTTCCAATACTCAGATACCCCCCCAAAAAATAGTGAAGTAAACTGGGGGTTTTTAATGGCGATGAAAGGGAACCCATACATTTCTGCAAGAATATTTACTCAATTGTTTTATGATTTTCATAAAATTATGGACACTGTTGGAGCCAAAAATAAATTTAAAGAAGTACTCGGAGTAGAGTTGGCTTAATTTTTTTACCTTAGAGGGATCAAAAATAAAAAATGCATGAATAAAAATATACCCATACCAAAAAACGAAAAAGAGAGATTAATCGCTTTAAAAAGTTACCAGATAATGGATACGCTACCCGAGGAAGTGTATACGAATGTAACGGAATTGGCTGCCATTATTTGTGGAACTCCAATTGTACTTATTAGTTTATTGGATGAGGAGAGGCAATGGATTAAAGCTGGTTTGGGGTTAGGAGCCCGAGAAATACCAAGAGCGCTTTCTTTTTGCCAGCATACCATTATGGGGGATGAAATATTTGAAGTAAGCAATGCGATGGAAAATCCTACATTTTCTTCTAATCCATTGGTAACTGGAGATCCAACGGTTAGATTTTATGCTGGCACACCATTGACAAATGAGGAGGGGTATACTTTAGGAACCTTGTGTGTTCTTGATACTGAACCTAAAAAGTTAACCGAAGATCAAAAAAAAGCACTAACCCTTTTAGGAAATGAAGTGACTTCTCATTTATCCTCTCGAAGAAGAGCATTAGAAAACAAAGGCATTGAAGACTATTTTGATAAAGCAATGGATATGATTTGTATTGCTGCTCAAGATGGATATTTTAAAAATGTTAACCCTAGATTTTCTGAAATACTAGGGTTTTCTAAATGCGAATTATTATCGAAACCATATCTAGACTTTATTCACCCAGATGATTTAGACTCCACTTATAGAATGTTGGAAGAATTGGCTAATGGAATTCCGTTGGTAGAATTTACAAATCGTTTGATGTGCAAGGATGGAAGTTTTAAAAAATTATCTTGGAATTCCGGAGTGGAAAAAGAGACCGGGAATATGTATGCAATGGCAAGAGATATAACGATAGAGGAAGCTAATTTTGATCGGATACTTTTAGAGTCAAAAGTTATAAAAATTATTGCTGAAAATGAGGGGGTAATGGATACCTTAACTAAAGTAGGAAGACTTATTTGTTCTCATTTAGAGTGGCAAATGGGAACGCTATGGGAGGTTTCTAAAAATCAAAAAAAAACGATAAACCCCTTTATTTTTAATAATTCTGATCAAGATATTTCTGAATTTATAACAGCGACTTTAAGCATTACATTTGATATTGGAGTAGGTTTGCCAGGGAGAGTGCTAAAAACAAAAGAAAGCCATTGGATCTTAAATGTTAGTGAAGATCAAAACTTTCCTAGAGCCAAATTTTCAACTCAATCTAAAATTTATGCTGGTTTTTGTTTTCCTATTATAGCCAATGGTGAAGTGGTATTTCTTATGGAATTTTTTACCAATGAAATTCTAGCTGCAAACAAAGAATTATTAAGGGTATTTAATGAAATAGGAAGGTTAATAGGTCTATTTATTAGTAGTAAAAAAATGGAGGAGCAACTCCATGAATCCTTCCAATTTCAAAAAATGGTTTTAAATAGTACGGACTACTCTATCATATCTACTGGAGTAGATGGAACGATAACCGGATTTAATAAAGGTTC
Organism: Flavobacteriales bacterium; assembly: GCA_034112225.1. Lineage (GTDB taxonomy): Bacteria > Bacteroidota > Bacteroidia > Flavobacteriales_E > Vicingaceae. The sequence continues at coordinate 20,975 of JAWUVT010000199.1, forward strand.
CCAACATTTATTAGGGTATACTGAAGAGGAACTCGTCGGAAAAAAAAGTCCAGTAGTTTTTCATGATAAGGGCGAAGTGATTTCAAGGGCTAAAGTTTTAAGCAAAGAGTTGAAAGGGACGATTAAACCTGGGTTTGGAGTATTTGTTGCCAAGGCAAATTTAGGCGAGATAGATGTAAATGAGTGGACCTATATCTCCAAATCGGGTAAACGTTTTCCTATGGAGGTTTCTGTTACTGCATTATTGGATGAAAGCAACAACATTACTGGATATTTAGGGGTTGGAAAGAACCTTACTGATCATAAAAATAAAATGTTGGAAATTGAACAATTAACGAATGCGCTAGATTTTGAAATAAAAGCGATTAGTAATTCTGTTTTAAGAGTTGAGTTTGATATTGATCAAAAAGTAATTAATGCGAATAAAAATTTCTTGAAATTAACAAATTATAAAGCTAAAGACTTTAAAACCTTAAGTCATTCATCACTTATTGCTGATGAAGAAAAAGAACAGGAATTGGATGAGCACTTGTGGAATGACCTGAGAAATGGGATATCTCAACAAGGTTTATTTAAGCGACTGACAAAAAACGGAGCTGTAATTTGGGTAAGAGGCAGTTACATCCCTGTTGTGAATAATGAAGGAGGCATTAATCGGATTATACAAATTGCTTACGATGTTACAGACACAATTCTAACGCAGGAACAACTTATTGATGCCACCTTCTTGGCTAAAAAGGCTACGGTTGCAAAAGATGATTTTTTAGCGAATATGAGTCATGAAATTAGAACTCCAATGAATGCAATTGTAGGATTTACCGAATTAATAGATGCAACTGATACCTCAGAGGAGCAACAGGAATATTTAGATTCAATAAAATCAGCGAGTAGCAATTTATTAACTATAATTAATGACATCTTAGATTTTGCCAAAATTGAATCTGGTCAAATGGAATTCAACGAAATTCCTTTTTATATTAATGATGCGTTGAGTCAGACAAAGAGAATGATGTCAACTCTTGCTTCTGATAAAGGGCTTAAACTTCAATTTTATACAGACACAGACATTAAGCATAAAGTTTTAGGAGATGAAGGGCGTTTAAACCAAGTGCTCATTAATTTAGTGGGCAATGCCATTAAATTTACTGAAAAGGGTAAAATTGAAGTTTTTACCTCTTTATTAAATGAAACCGATTCTAGTTATAACATCGGGTTTTCTATCCATGACACTGGCATTGGAATTTCTGAAGATAAATTATTAGATATTTTTGATCGCTTTACCCAAGCTGAAAGATACACGAAACGTAAATATGGCGGAACGGGATTAGGACTCAGTATCTCAAAAAAAATTATAATGTCTCTTAATGGGGAATTAGATGTGACCAGTACATTAGGAAAAGGGTCAAATTTTTCATTTTCTATTGAATTTCCTAAGAATAAAAACCAAGAGGTAATAAAGAAGACGACACTAAGTACTCTTGGCACATCAATAAGTGGTTCAAGGGTTCTATTAGTTGAAGACAATCAATTGAATCAATTGCTTGTTAAAAAAATATTGACTCCAGAAGGGGTTCACTTGACAATAGCTAGTGATGGAAAAGAAGGGGTTGATTTAATTTCAGCAGCTACTGTTCAATTCGATGTTGTTTTAATGGATTTACAAATGCCAATTATGAATGGTTATGAGGCGACAAAATGTATTCGAGAGGAATTAGAATCGAATGTACCAATACTTGCGATGACAGCACACTCTTTACTTGGAGAACAGAAAAAGTGTTTTGATCTGAGTATGAATGAATACATTTCTAAACCTTATACCAAGGAGGAACTGATCACTAAAATTAGCCAATACATTTCTCCACAAGAAAACGTTCAAGTGGTCCAAGCAGATCCAACAAATACGAATGAACTTTTTGATGAAATTAGAAACTTAGCAGGTGGGGATGAAGATTTTATGAAAGAAGTTATCGCTGTATTTCTGAAAAATGATATACCTGATGTTAAGGAATTGGTAGTGGCTAGCCAAAAAGTAGACTATGAAAAAATGTCAAAATTGGCGCATAAACTTAAATCTAGTTTTGGAATGTTTGGATTAACCAAAGCTTTTGATCTTGTGAGCAAACTAGAACACTATGACCAATATAGCGGAGCCCTTGAAATGAAAAAGGATGTTGAAGCTTTAAATACAATAAGTGATGCTGTTTCTGAGCAATTAAAAGAATATAGTTGCTAGTTGCTAGTTGCTAGTTGCTAGTTCCTAGTTACTAGTTACTAGTTACCAGTTGCCAGTTACCAGTTGCTAGTTGCTAGTTGCTAGTTGCTAGTTGCCAGTTGCTAGTTGCTAGTTGCTAGTTGCTAGTTGCTAGTTGCTAGTTGCTAGTTACTAGTTACTAGTTACCAGTTGCTAGTTGCCAGTTG
>JAWUVT010000200.1:0-10343 GCA_034112225.1 Flavobacteriales bacterium
GCTGATTCAGCCTGAGGTGTTGGATGCACAATTCCTTATTCCACCTTATGATCCCTGTCAAGCTAGCTTAAGCGTAGACTTTTCATTTACGGGAACAGGAGCTGATTCTTTATATTGGAGTATGGGGGATGGCGTGAGCGATACGAACAGTTTAGCTTTTACCTATGTTTATAACATTCCGGGAGTATATTTTGTAGAATTGTTTGCTCATGACGCGGATTGTGATCTTGATACTTCAATTACGGATACCATTCGGTTTTTTCCAACTCAAGCTGAAGTCAACACAACAATAGATCCTTTTATAGAACAATGCGGAAATGAACTAAGTATAGATTTTTCTTCAGGAAACCCTGCTCCACCTCAAAATTATTGGGATTTTGGGGATGGAAATACGAGTTGGACTATTGATCCAACCCATGTGTATTTGAATGGAGGCAATTATGAGGTGTTATTTGTAGCTATAGATTCCAATACGTGTAACATCGTGGATTCGGTAACCTTCCCTGTTGCTTTAAATTTGGTGCCTGAGTTGAATGTCGATTTTAATTATACGCCACCATTACCATGCGGTCAGGGTGATTTTAGAGTAGACCTTCAAGCGAATGCAACAGGGGTAGATTCAATTTATTGGGATATGGGTGATGGTGCAGTGTTTCCAGATTCTACTACTATTTCTCATGTTTATGCTGATGCAGGATCGTACACGATTAATATCTCTCTTTTTAATGGGATCTGTCCTCCAAAAGTAGTTACGAGTTCAGCAGTATTTATTGAGATTAAAGAAAGTTCAGGGATCATACCAAATGTTTTCACACCTAATGGGGATGGCTTAAACGATCGGTTGGTTTTTCTAGGCGTAAATCATTCTGAGGCATATAGTTTGAAAGTCTTTAACAGATGGGGGACTCCTGTTTTTGTAACAGAGAATTCAAATCAGAATTGGGATGGAGGAGTTTCAGAAGTAGGAACGTATTTCTACGAATTGAAATATACAGATGTATGTAAAAGCGAAGAAAAAATGGTTACAGGATTTGTTACCCTTTTAGGAAAGTAACAATTAACCTTTAGTTCATCTAGTGAAAAACCCATCTACTCGAGAGTAGATGGGTTTTTTAAAGTTCAATTAATTCTTCTTGACGAAGGCTAAATTCGCTCTTTCACTTTTCTTAGCGTTGAGGGTAATAGGATTTTCTGTGTTTAGCTCTCCATTCGTATTGGTGTTGCCATCATAAAAGAGTTGATTGTTGTCTCTACTCCTTTCAATTTTAAATAAGGCAGAAAGGAGCTGTATCCTTTTTTTTGTACTTGTGGGCTTAAATCCAAAAAGTAAGACGGAGCGAATAAGGAGTGAAGCGAAAACTATTTTTTTCAAAACGAAGATAGATTTTACGCTACATGTAAATTGATCCTGTAAGGATTAAAAAATTAAGTGCATTCAAGCCTGACTTCTTCTTCTTCTTCTTCTTCTTCTTTATTGTAAGGAATGATTATTTAAATAAAAAAGAGATGGCGTTGTTTAGAAGGGGGTGAAATAAGCTAGCTGTTAAGATTTTAACAGCCAGCTATTTTGTGTTTTAGGCTTTCTTTCTGGGTTTCCAGTTTTTCTTTTTTTTGAAATTTGCTTTTTTTCTAAAAGGTTTTTTTGCGGTAGTATCATACTTAGGTCCTTCATCAAATCCCTCAGGTAAAGCTCGCTTTGTCACTTCACTACCAATTAAAGCTTCAATTTTAGAAAAATTAAAACAATCATCAGCATTGATAAAAGTTAAGGCAACTCCCGTATTGTCTCCCCTTGCAGTTCGTCCAATTCTGTGAATGTAATCCTCAGCATCACCGGGGATATCATAATTAATAACCAGATTAATTCCTTTAATATCAATCCCTCTAGAAAGAACATCCGTAGCGACTAAGAGTTTTATTTTTCGGTTTTTAAAATCCAATAAAACAGCTTCTCGCTCTTGTTGGTTTAAATCGGAATGAATTCCTTTAGCAGGTAATCCTGCTTTATTTAAAGACTGTACGATTTCTTTCACCGTTACTTTTCTTGAAGAGAAAACTAACACAAACTCAAGGTCATCCTCTTTAAGGATTTCACCAATCAACTTTATTTTTTGGTGATTGTGCACCAAGTAAGCAGCCTGTGTAATCCCTTTGTTGGGTTTAGAAATGGCAATGTTGATGGTAATCGGATTTTTTAAAAGCTGAGAAGACAATTGTCTAATTTTTGGAGGCATTGTTGCCGAAAACAGTAAGTTTTGCCTTTCTTTAGGCAGCTTGTTGGCAATTTTGGAAATGTCTTCATTAAAGCCCATGTCTAACATTCTATCTGCTTCATCTAAGATAAAGTGCTTTACCCCTGAAGTATCAAAATACCCCATATTTAAATGAGAAATAAACCTTCCTGGAGTACAGATCACAATGTCTGCCCCAGTGGTTAAGGCTTTCTTCTCTGCATCAAAACTTTTACCATCACCACCACCATAAATGGCAATAGATGTAGCTTCCGTAAAGTAACTTAAGCCTTCAATTTGTTGATCAATTTGTATGGCTAACTCTCTGGTAGGAACAATAATAATGGTACTTACTTTATCAGAGCTTCCTCTTTTACAGATTGCATTTAATATCGGTAAAACAAAAGCTGCCGTTTTCCCTGTTCCTGTTTGAGCAACAGCAATCATATCTTTATTGTCCATTACCGCAGGAATTGCTTCTTGCTGTATTGGTGTTGGAGTTTCAAACCCCATTGCGTCTAAAGCTTCAATTACTTGAGCTTCAAATCCTAATTCGTTAAATTTCATGTGTCTTTTGTTGTTTGTTATAGTGGTGCACTTCAATTTCGATCAGTGCATGCAGGGAATTCGTAATCCTTATTCCTTATTTAAGGAAAAAATAGTGCCCTGCTCGTTTTAGTTAGTTATTTATGAGTTCAAGTAGTTTTTGTGAGTGAGCATTGGCTCTTTTAATAGCGTTTTCTTTGGCTTCTTCAGAATATCCGTTAATGTCATTGCAGAAAATTTCGCCCAAATATTCCATTTTACAATAGGCCGTTAATCCTTTCAAATGAAAAGTGATTTTTTCAATAATCTCTTGAGGATAATCTTTTAGAGGACTACCAATTGTAAACGAGACAATTACCTTTTTGCCGATCAGTTGAGATTCCTTTCCAAAAGCAAACCCATACTGCATGACTTGATCTATCCATTCCTTTAAAATGGCAGGAGTACTGTACCAAAATAAGGGGTATTGGAAGATGATGGTATCCGCATTTAATAAAGCGTCTTGTTCAGCGGAAATGTCAATGTTAAAATCTGGATAAAGCAGATTCAAGTGCCTGACCTCCGTATTGTCTTCTTTCGCAATAATTTCGCTAATGGTTTTGTTTCCGATAGATTTTTCAATGCTCGGGTGAGCAAGTATCATTAAAGTGTTACTCATTTTACCAGTTCTCTTTTTTGGAAGCTTCCAGTTGAAAAATACGGCTAAAAGCAGCATTGTAAATTACACTCGGTTTCTTTTGGAAAGAATTTCGAAATGCTTTGCCATCTTTGTTCACATAGTGTTTTTCAAACGTTTGTTTCTCTCCTTTTTTAATCAATTCCCCATTTCCTACCAATAAAATATCACTGAAGGTAACACGGTATTTGTTGTCTTTTAATCTAATAATTACAGTGCCAGCATAGTTTGCCTTTACGGTAAGAGGAGGGGGTAATGACCCCGCGATTGCCTTATCATCCTTGTCTATTGCTTGAGGTTTAAGTGTCGCCATTATTTTATCTTCTTCCACTTTAACCCTCTTAAATAATTCAGAATTTTCAAAGTGAGCAATGAGTTCTTCTTTAGACTTTTTGGTTTCATAAACTTTTTGCCAGTTCCCTTTCCCTTCCGTTAAAGAGAAGTGGTCCTCCTGAGCTTTGAGATTGATTGTTGTGAGGAGAGCAATTGCAATAATAAGGTATTTCATAAATTTACTTTTTATAAAGTACTGTAAAGGTACTGTAAAATTCGAGAAAATTTTTAGGTGGAAAAACAAAAAAAAGTAAGCCTTAAAACCCCTCATGTTTTTAATTTGTAAAATTAGAAGACGATGAACTCTAATAAAAACGCTTATCTAACCCAAGGTATTGATTTTTAAATCAGATATTTTTTAACAGTGTACTTTCTCCTTCAAATTCAAATTTAGAAAGCTGATTACTAATTTTAGCGTACACTTTTCCAGTAGGTTCTGGTATCTCATTAGCGCCTAATTCTTCTATCGCATTTAAAACATAATGTATAGATAATTTGACGGGATCAACATTCGGCTGGTAACGAATAACCTTATACTCTTCTCCTGATATTTTAGAGAATATTTGGGCGTTTATTAAGTCTTCAACAATCTGAGAGACCAATCTATAGGGCAGCTTTAGTTCTCGTTTTATTTCATCTATTGAAGGGGCGTCTTTCTCTGAGCAAAATTTATCGATTACATAATGAGCAATAAGTAGGGTGAGTTTTTTTCGAAACACGAAGCTGATTTTTTTAGATTCTTCTTCTAAACTGTATTGGTCTACATTCTGATTCGCAAAAGACAATTCTGCTCCAAATAATACAATTACCCAACTGGTTTGTAACCAAACTAAGAATAGCGGTAGCGCTGCAAAACTTCCATAAATGGCATTAAACTGTACCACACCGATTTGAAATGAAACATAAGCCCACTCTACCAAATTAAAAGCGGTACCTGCCACTATCCCCGCAGCTAATGCAGATTTCCAACTTACTTTAGTATTGGGCATTATCATATAGAGTAAAGTAAGTACTCCCCACAATAAAATGTAGGGTATAATTTCTAAGAGTACATAGATCCCTCCACTAATGGATTCCATCAAAAAACCATCACCACCCGCAGCACTTTTAACGGTAGAAGAAACAAAGATATTAACACTACTTGCAATAATTAAGAGGATAGGGGCTACAATGATGATGGCCATGTATTCGGTGAACTTCTTAATAAGTGTACGGTCTTTTTTTATGCCCCATATGGCATTGAAAGAACGCTCTATATTTCCCATAACTTTCATCACAGACCAAATCAGAAGCAACACTCCAATACCTGCCACCAGCCCCCCTTTTGTGTTTTCTAATAAAGTGTGGGCAAAACCTATGACTTGCTGCATCACTTCTTGATGACTCCCCAATTTATCAACCAAAAGTTCGTTTAGTTTCCCTTCTATTCCAAAACCTTTAGCAATTCCAAAAATCATGGCAATTACAGGGACAATAGAAAGTAAAGAATAGAAAGTTAATGCAGAAGCTCTAAGTTGAACTTTGTCTTCATTAAAACCCCTCAAGGTCATTACAATAACTCGGAGTTGTTTTATTAATAAAGAACGATGGCGAGGCAATGCTTCTGGATCAGTGATCCAAATTTCTTTCTCAAAGAAGTATTTAATTTTTTTCAACATATTGAACCTCAAATGTAAGAAATGAAATAGATACAGTGCAACAATATTTTGTTGATCGGGGAACTTCTGAAAAAACGAATTTTAGGATATTCTGTATGCTGTTTGTGAGAATGTGTGGAAGAGTAGGGGCTCCTATCTGATTAAAAAATCCTTTCAGTAAAAGGACTGAAAGGCTTGATGTTGTTGGTGGAGCATATCGGAATAGAACCGATGACCTCTTGAGGTTTTATTTTTTAAATAGGATTTCCATTGTAAAGCTATTTTCAACTACATTGTGAAAATTATCATTCTCTTTAACACCATAAGTTGTAATCATTGTTGTTGCAATGGTGTCTTTGGTTTTTGTGTCTAACCTGAAAAGATTTACTTTGTTTCTCAACTCCTTTAATTCCTTATTTCCTAGGGCAAATTCTTTCGTGTAAAACTTCATTTCACAAAGGTTTATCCAATTGTCATCACGAGCAATAACAAGGTCAACTTGTGCTCCTTTTGTAGCAGTTTTGGTTGACCAACTCGAATTCGTTGAGTGGATACCACTTATTTTTAAGGCTTGCTTTATTTGTTTGACATGTTTCAAGCAAATGGTCTCAAAATTGAATCCAGCCCAAGAGATATAAGTCTGTTTTTGTGACATCGTTTTCCAAAAGTTTTCTCCTTGATTTTTGTTCGATTCGATATATTTTAGGTAGAAAATCGCATATTCATCAGACAGCCTATATAGTGTCTGTCTCTCTTTCTTTTGAAAAGCTGGATATTGGGAAATGAATCCAGAAGCTTCTAAATCAATTAGTGCTTTGGAGAAAGCTCCACTGGATGGTAATTTTGAATTTGAAAGTAATTCATTTCTTGTAATGCCTTTTTGTGTTTTTGCTAAGGCTCTAACAATTGCGATGTGTGAATTTGAATGTGTAAATAAGGAGTCAAATATTTCATGGAATTCATTAACCAGATCCCCGTTTGGGTCAAAACATAATCGCTGAATATTTTGAACAACACTCTCTCCCTTTTAACCTTATTCAGATAATGGGGGATTCCTCCAAGAGCAATATATAAATGAAGTATATTGTAATGGTCCCATCTAATATTCTTACTCTTCAATAATAATTCTGTTTCGTATAGAGTGAATGGTTTTAGTTGTAATTTGTATGTAATTCGTGCATGTAGACTTCCTTTATTTGAGATGATATTTTGTACCATGTAAGAGGCCGCAGAACCACAGACAACAACAATTAAATCCTTTCTTTTTTCACAGAATGTATTCCAGAAATGGCCGAAGTACATTAAGAAACCAGACTTGTGTGTGTCTAGCCAGGGAAATTCATCAATGAAGATTACTTTTTTCTTTCCGCCCTTAAGACCATTTATATAAGTCTTAACTAACTCAAAAGCTTCAGGCCAGTCTTTAGGTGATTTTGTTTTTGAAAATTTTTTGGAGCATTCTTTTAGCACTTTTAAAAACGCATCAAGCTGTTGCTTTTTGTTTCCTCCGTACAGTCCTGTTAATTCGAATTTAATTTCATTATTATAGGTGCTTCTAATCAAATGTGTTTTACCAATTCTTCGTCTTCCGTACACTGCAATTAGCTCTGAAACATCCGATTTAAGGGATTCCTCCAGTCTGTTTATTTCATGCTCTCTTCCTATCATAATAAGTTATTAGCTTTCCAAAAGCATGAAAAAAAATAGAGTTATGGAAAGTTAATAATTAAATAATGGTTAATTCAGTATTGTTTATTCACTTTCCATAAGTGGAAAATAAATGGAGTTATGGAAAGTTAATAATTTTTTGGTCTAGTTGTAGAATGCGGTTGGCGATGAGATGATAGAGCTCAGTTCCCATAGTAAATCGAGAGACTAGAGAGCCATTGTTTGGATCAAATATTAATGATTAAAGGACTTGATATGAGGAGGGTAGAGTGATCTGAAAAGCTTTAGGTACTCGAAAAAAATGGAGTGGCTCACTTTAGTTTTTCATTCAAATAAAATTCCGTACTACGATAACCACTTGTCACAAGTGATCGTTTTTGTTGACCAGAAAGTTTTTTTACTTTAGGTGTAATTCCAACGGAGGAAATGGAGATTGTTCTGTTCCAGTCCTCTTCGGTTAACGGTGTTCGGTTTAAGTTCTCAATTACCATTACATAAAAGGCGGAAATGTAATCCATAAAATCATTTATAGGATAGGGGGCTAATTTCCTACTCCCTTTATCTTCATCTATTTGAGAATCCGTATCTATTCTAATTCCTAGGGTTTGAGAATTGGGGAGTCTAATCTGTTGATGCGTAGAATCCACATAAACACTATCGAAAATATGAATAGGAAAATTGCCTACAATGCCACCATCCACCATGATGTCCAAATGTTCTTTATCCCCCTGTTTAAAGTAAATATTTCCCACACTGTCAACTAAAACCGCTTGAAAATAGAGTGGAATAGACATTGAAATTCTAACCGCATCTTTCACCTTCATTTTGGGATAGGTTTCTCGAGACAGTACAACCAATCTTTGTTGGTTAAGACAAGAGGCTGTTACATACAAATCGATATAACCTCCCTCATGTAATTCTTTAAAAGTAATTTCAGAATCACCTGTTTTTGCTTCAATCAACTCTCCAATCCATTCAGAAAATTCCTCTCCACGATACCAACCATATTTCTTGAAAGTACGGGAAATACCACCAACAAATAAAAATTTACCATCATTGAATTTTTGAAATTTGGTGTTAGAAATAATCGTATCCATTTGGCCAGAAGAATAACCAAGAGCAAACAATAATGAACTTATTGCTCCAGCAGATGTGCCACCAATTTTAGCAATGTCTTTAGCCAAGTTTCTTTCTTCTAATGATTTTATAACGCCAGCATAGGCTATTCCTCTTATGCCAGCACCTTCAAAAACTAAGTTTTTTAGGGTGTAAACTTGGTTATCTATTCTCTCTTGTCCATATCCTGTCAGTCCAGTAAAAAATACTAGAGGTATTAAAAATAGTCTTCTCATTTTATTTTTTGTAAAATAGTTCTTGTTACCGTGGTTCTAAAGACAAAGTAATGCTCAAATTTTTGGGTGATATGATAAGCACTGCTGTCCATTATTAGCATTCCATTTTCAATTAAACGGATAGCTGCTGAATTTCCATGAGAAATCATAGGCCTCTTTAGATAAAGATGGCTACGATCAATAAGTTTATACTTTCTTTTCTTTTTTTTATTCTTACCATTTTCCCTTGCTTCTATGCTTATGGTCTTGTCAGAAAAAACCACCTTTCCCCAAATATCATTTTTATAATCATGAATTATTTTAGTTCTATCAATAATTCCAGATTCGATATGGATACTATCCAATATTTCAAAGACTCCACCCTCAATAGGTTTCCATTCGCCAAGTAATTGGGAAACTGTAAGACCTTCTAAGTTTGTATCAAGTTTCACGTGTCCACTAACGGAGTTAAAACAGCTTTTTGTAAAAATAGAATCTTTAGTAGAAGAAAAGCAAGAGGTACATTCGGCCGTTTTATTTGGACGAAATTTAAAAATTGCATCAGCATCAATAGACCAGTAGTTTGTGTCTAATCTTGGCATAGTCAGATATTTACTGAATTTTTCTTCTTGACCAAACACATTTAGCCCAGCAATAAATAATGCTGATATTATTACTATTTTCTTCACACTTTATACTTGATTAGCAACTAATCAACAAATGTAGAGCTTGATAACTTTTGAGGAGATCTAAAACAATGCATTTACTGACTTCTTATGGTGGTGTTTTTTTTGCCTGCATTATACTTTTAGCATTAGAAATGTGGTATTTTATACTGACTTTTAAACGGAGTATTTTTTGTTCTCAATAGTTAAATTTAAATGGTTATAAACACCATTACTTCGTATTGTTGTATCTCTTACTTATCGTATCTTCTCGGGTATCTACCTGTACCTTTTAAAAAAACCGAAAGTTCTTTAGTACCTCTATGTTCTTCTCCATACCAAGTGTATCCAATTCTCAATGAATCAAGACTAGGTATAACATCATATAGTCTTGTACTGCCAGCATACTTATTTTGAATCTTGTCAAAAACTATAAACGGATATTCTGTTTCAGCGTTTCGATTATTAATTGTTGATTGAATATATTTATTCAGATTTTCAATTCCGTTCCCTTTTGAGAATGAATATTTCCAAATGTCAGTTTGATTAGCAATATCAAGCAGCGTTTCTGCATGTTCAATTTTTAAAGGACTTAGTTTAATAAAGTCATCTTCTAAAATATAATTCTCATTAAAATCAAATTTTATCATTTTGTGTTTCTTGTTTTTTACATAACAATTGAATAAGCACAATGTTACATTTATTCAGTTTCTAAATTTGGTCCAAATATAACCAAAGAGCTTTTACATTTGAGTAAGTTAAGATGGTTAGGAGGACAATACTCACCCCTGCAACAGAATGCCTATACTTTTTCCGAGAAATACAGAATCAATTAGTAAAAACATGATTTTTCGAAAAAAAATTACAGACATTTTCGTGTTCTGGAAAAAGTTCCGACTTGTATTGTGGCGTTTCACGCGCGAATTTGTAGTATAAAGCAAGCGTTAATGGTGTTTTTACGCTTCAATGCTTGATATTAACGACAATTTATTGTGGGTCTTAAAAACAATTCATATATTGTAGTCGAAAACAATCATTGAATCTATTATAACTAATCAATGTAGGATATGAGCGACAAAATAAATAAATCATTAAGTGACGATTCCATAATCAAGAGCATCGGGGAGTTTGTTAGCCACCATAGGCTTCAACAGAACAAATCACAAACCGCATTGGCTGAGGAATCAGGCATTTCACGCTCTGCCCTATCTGATATGGAAAAAGGTGTCAGGTTTAACATCATGACATTGGTTAAG
>JAWUVT010000201.1:0-12987 GCA_034112225.1 Flavobacteriales bacterium
CACAGGATTAGTAATGTGACCTTCGTCCAAGAGAAAGATTTTAATTTATGTAATGATTCTTTATCTTTTAAAAAGTTGAATGACTCAATATTTGAAGCGAAGTGTCAAGAGTGGGGTAAAGGTGACTTTCAATCAATGGAAAGTTATAAGTATTACTCTATCAATGGTGAGAAGATTATTTCTTTAAGCTCTAATAGAATATTTCCATTTACAAAATTTGTTGTTATTGACTCTTCCTATTTTTATGGGTGTTGGAGAAAGAATATACCTGAAAACTAAATTAAAGAATAAATAAATTTAAAAGTATATAATCACCTTACAATAGAAGATCTTGATGTCATGCGTAATGAAATATATGCTGAATATGGGTTGGAGTTTAAAACAACCAAATGGAGTAAGTATTTCTCAAACTTTGATTGGTATAGTCCAAAATCGGAAAATGTAGATGAGTTTCTTACTGAAATAGATAAAGCGAATATTAAGTTTATTCTTGAGTACAAGAAAAGGATGAAACTTAACATAAATGAAATAATTAAAATTGATTCAATTGGTTGGTCGGCTGCTGGGTAATATTACCATTGGTGTAATTATCAGCTTATTCGCTGTCTTAATATTTATAACAGCTATAAATTATATTGATTTCGAGCCAGTTGGTTTTTTAATTGGGAAATCGGAAACCATCAGAAATAGCAGAGTATTTAGACTTAGCTTCATGACACATATATTTTCAGCTCCCATTGCATTGTTCTTGTCTGCTATTCAAATACAGGCGTGGATAAGAACTAAATCATTAAATTTTCATAGTAAGATGGGAAATATCTATTTATTTCTTGTTTTCTTTTTGGCTGCACCTTCTGGGTTAGTATTGGCATGGTATTCAGAACCCAGAGTATGTTTTTCAATACTAGCAATAAGTTGGTGGGTATTTACATACTTGGGATATAAGGCTATAAAATCTAATACGATTACTAAGCATAAGCATTGGATGTATAGAGGATTTAGTTTGATCATATCTGCTATTCTCCTTAGATTATATCTTGGAATTTATACAGCTACTAATGAAGTGCCTCTTAGTGAGTTTGGATACCAACTAATAGCATGGTTAAGCTGGGTGCCAAACTTAATGTTTGTAGAAATTCTTATTAGAACACGTAAAGTTACACACGAATAGCCCAACCTTTAGGGCACGCCCAAGAAATACGAATTTGTCTTAAACAGCTACAATACCAAGGTTGAGATATTCCCATCATAACCTGCAGCGTAAAGCGTTTTATTAGAAATAATTATATCTTGAATGAAATTATCTTCTTTCATATCTGTAGCATTGTGATATTGTAAAGACTCTATTCTTTCTATGGCAAGTAGATAATTGAACTCTGCCATTTCTCTACCAAATGTATTTAAAGCATGACTGGTTTTGTAAAGAGATTTCCAATCCGAATAAGGAATTGAAAGTAGTTGACCTGCTTCAATACATTCTATAGTTTCATTACTAGGCTTTTCGGTTAATAAGCTCTTAAAAGATGCCACAAATGGATTTCTCGATTCGTAGCTAAAATAGCTCGTAATTTCTTTACCATCTTCAATTTTATAAACCCTATACATGCCTGAAATCACAAATTTTAATGACTTAGATACTTGACCTGCCTTAACAATAGAGTCCCCTTTATCAAAATCCTCAATTCTAATTTTAGAAGATAGCGCAGCTTTATCCAATTCAGTCAGTACAACAGAATTGGAAATGAGCCGAAACAATAGATCGCATTCTTGATTCATAATACCACCAAATATCGTTATTAATCAGTAAAAATGTAGTGTATAAATTGATTATTACTTGAGTAGTGTTCTCCCATTAATACAGCGTGCGTTGGAGAGCACCTCTTGCTGCTTTACTCAAGGCTTACTCCAATGTACGCTATACATTTGCCAGTTTTATTAGGAATTGATACGGAGCGAGAGCCGAAAAGGATCCAGTCCAAAAGAACTCATTAGTTGGCACAGCACAGGCCACATGGCTAAACCTAAGCACAAAAAGAAACCCCCTTATCCACTATACGTTTGCTGAGAAAACCGTAAGGATTCGTTTGCCCATAAATTTGAAATAGAAAAGCGCTGAGAATCGCGGATTGCAAAATTATAGGGCAAAGTCCCAAGGATCCGAGAATTTAAGAAGCGTTGGAATTCCCGAAACAAGTTTTGGAAAGCTTGTGCGCTCTATTTATTTTGCTGCCAGCTGCAATTTCGAATCGATTTTTTAGAGGCTTTGCTGTACACAAAACTCCAACACTTATTTATGGAGCAGTTCTAAGCAACAGGATCAACGCTAAACGAATACCAACGATTAGATGCTGTAAAGCTTCAAGATGTGCTAGGAATTCCTTTAAATAAACAAACGATCTTGTTGTCTTATCATGGTTTGCAGTATTGGTTCAAGCTTTCGCTTGAAGCATTGCTTTGGACTTTAAGTGTTTATTCTTAAAGGACGGAAAGAAATTTTAGGGAATCAAAAGGCGTAAGTGTTGGAGATTTATACTCTCCCATTAACTACATATAAATGTACAACTAGCTTTTAGCTACGAACCCCAGTAACAACTTTAACCATTTATTAAAAAGATTAACTCTAGAGGACAAAAGTAAAGTAGCTTTCAGCTACAGGAAAGACATCAGAAAAATGCCAAAGAGGACTCTTGTTCGGCTCATCGATTACAAGAAGCACAACCATTTCTATTTGCAGAAATTTGAATGATGAATTTCAAGTTTTAAATGGGCTAGGAATAAGCCATAATTCGCCCTAATACTGGAAAGTATCCGAATAGCATAGACAACGAATTGTCAGCGGTAATTCAACAAATGAATAACCCTTCATGAGGAGATACATCTTCAGATTTCAAAGCATTCGTTGATAGAAAATAGGGTAGAGCATTATTTAAAAAGAAAGGGGCTAAATATAAATCTGAGCTCTCTCTACAAGGTGGAGAATACTTGTGGAGAGATCTTTCGCCAATTTACTTCTCTGTTCTCGCGAAGATTTCTCAAGCTTCACGAAGATTTCTCAATTCTGCTTCGCGGCATTCTTTTAGTAGAACTATTGCTCAAAACACGTAAAGTTTCAGAACAATAAGTACTCCTCCACATTCGGCACGCTCAATACAAGGTTTTAGGACCCGAACAACAATAACCTTTGTTAAATTACGTATTTATACCTAGTGAATATGAGTATAAGTACTGAGTGATAAAGTTGAAAGATTCTGTAACGTTGGAGATAAAATTAGTCCTATGAAAATTGAAGCAATAAAACCATGCCCATTAGCTAAAAAAGAGAAAGGCTCTCCAGATAAAAGAAGGAGGGTTACACCTCTAAATACACCCAATCCCCCAACTTAAAAAGAATCATTACACAACAGGGAGGGTAATGAATAGTGGTCGATAAACTGCCTTGAAATGTGGATGAGTCAACCACATTAAGCAAACTTAGTAAAGGATTTTAGCGCACGCCTAAATTGTGAAACATTACCTAAATAGACTGTATAGAACAGTAGAACAGCATTTTGATGAAATTTCAATAGTTTATATCAGGGAATATCAAACCAATGAGGACTATAATTTTATATCGAGGCTCGAATTTAATTAATCTAATGCATCAAATAAAAAGGTGTTAAAAAGCGAAAGCAACTATAAATGACCGAACAAAAAATTAAACTCGAACAGCAACTCTGGAACATTAGCAATACCCTAAGAGGCAAAATGGATGCCGATGATTTTAGAGATTACATCTTAGGCTTCATTTTCTATAAATACCTGAGCACCAAAATGGAACTCTATGGAAATAAAGCACTACAACCTGAGGGAATCACTTTCGCAGCAATAGAAGGCCATGTCCAAGAAACAGAATTTATCGCAACAATTAAAACTGCGGCTTTAGATAAACTCGGTTACTTTTTATTTCCATCAGAGTTGTTTAGTGCACTTGCCAAAAGAGGAAACTCAGGAGGGCAGGACAACTTTATATTGGGCGATTTAGCCAAAGTGCTCACGCACATTGAGCAAAGCACGATGGGTTCCGAAAGCGAAGAAGACTTTGGTCACCTCTTTGAAGATTTAGATTTAACCAGTTCTAAACTCGGTAAATCTGAAAACGACAAAAACGAATTGATAGTAAAAGTACTCTCGCATTTAGACGAGATGGACTTCGATTTAGAAAACTCCGAATGCGATGTGTTGGGAGATGCTTACGAATACCTAATTGGAAAATTTTCCAGTGGAGCAGGGAAGAAAGCGGGAGAGTTTTATACCCCTCAACAAGTATCTAATGTGTTGGCGCAATTGGTAACCCTAGGGAAAGACCAATTAAAATCGGTTTACGATCCTACCTGTGGATCGGGTTCCTTATTGTTGCGCGTAGCCAAACAAGTCAAAGAAGTCGCTACGTTTTATGGACAAGAAATGAACCCAACAACGTACAACTTGTGTCGAATGAACATGATTCTGCACGATGTGAATTACAAACAGTTCGACATTAAAAATGAAGATACACTAGAGCGACCACAACATTTAGAGCAACGTTTTGAAGCCATTGTAGCCAATCCGCCATTTTCTGCCAACTGGAGCGCAAACCCTTTATTTTTGAGTGACGATCGTTTTTCTAACTACGGAAAACTAGCTCCTAGTTCTAAGGCCGATTTTGCCTTTGTGCAACACATGGTTCATCAGTTGGCCGATAACGGAACTATGGCCGTAGTGCTTCCACATGGAGTGTTGTTTAGAGGTGCAGCAGAAGGGCAAATCCGTAAGTACCTTATACAAGGCCTGAATTGCCTCGATGCCGTAATCGGTTTGCCAGCCAACATCTTTTACGGAACCGGTATTCCTACCTGTATTTTAGTGCTAAAGAAAGAGCGAGTTCATAAAGACAACATCCTGTTTATAGATTCCAGCCAACATTTTGAAAAAATAAAAACACAGAACTACTTGCGTGAGGAGGACATTAATAAAATCATGGATACCTACAAAAATCGTACAGCCTTAGATAAATACAGCCATGTAGCCCCACTCAAAGAGGTAGCAGAAAACGAATACAACCTAAACATAGCTCGTTTTGTAGATACCTTCGAAGATGAAGAACCTGTAGACCTGGCATCCGTTTCTAAGGCTCTTAAAACCATCGCTACTGAAATGGACATTACCGATGCTTCTATCGCCAATTACTGTAAGCAATTAGGAATAGACACCCCTTTTTAACTTTGTCATCCTGAACTTGATTCAGGATCTCATCAATAGAACTTCATGATTATGAAAAGTACATGAGATTAAACCATATAATACAGAACTGCTTATTAGGGCACGCCCTGCAACTTGCAATGTGCCAAGTCGAAGTGGGGCAGGCTATTAATTCTTGCGGTCCCAATTGCGATCGGAATACAATAGCCTGTCCTTTACTTGATAGCGAAAACTCAAAAAGAGGCCTTTATCCTTTGTGCAACTGATGAGAACCGGAACAACACATAGCAAAACCGAAAAGCGCTCTGCTGCACTAAGACGAAGTAAACTCTTCCCCACATTACGATTTAAGAAGTTTGATGAAGGTTGGACCAAAGAAAAGGCAGGAGAACTTTGTGAGTGTATTGTGCCAGGCAGAAATAAACCCACACAATTTGATGGAGACATCGAATGGATTACTACTCCAGACATATTACATAACAGTTCTATTTTTAATTCAAAGAGTGGGCTACGGATTAGCAAGGAGGAAGCCAAAAGAGTTGGATCTAAAATAGTACCCAAAAACTCAGTAATTATATCTTGTGTTGGCGATCTAGGTTTGGTAGCTATTGCGGGAATTGAATTGGTAATAAATCAACAACTGCATGCTTTTCTACCAAGTAAAAAAGTTGACTATAGATTTTTGATGTACTCAATTACAACTCAAGAAAGATATATGAATAGAGTGGCTACTAAAACTGCCATTAGGTTTATGAATAAGAACAATTGTAATTCAATACCTGTTTATCTTCCATCCCTTCCTGAACAACAAAAAATAGCTTCCTTTTTAGGTGCGGTAGATGAAAAAAAAAAGCAGCTCACCCAGAAGAAGGTCTTGTTGGAGCTCTACAAAAAAGGAATAATGCAACAACTTTTTAGTGGTAAACTCCGATTTAAAGGCAAAAATGGAAATCCCTACCCAGATTGGGAAGAGAAACGACTGGGGGAGGTTATGAAAATACCAAAGAAAGTAAAACCAATAAAATTTGATGTCAATAAGTTAATTACTGTAAAACTTCATAATAAAGGGTTGTTTAAAAATGAAAGAACAGAGAGTTTAAAACTAGGTGCAACAACTTATTTTGTTAGAAATAAAGGACAGTTTATTTATGGTAGGCAAAATTTAT
Source organism: Flavobacteriales bacterium (assembly GCA_034112225.1). Lineage (GTDB taxonomy): Bacteria > Bacteroidota > Bacteroidia > Flavobacteriales_E > Vicingaceae. The sequence continues at coordinate 6,384 of JAWUVT010000201.1, forward strand.
TTAATGGTGCATTTGGTATTATCCCAGAAAAATTTGATGGATTTTACTCCTCGAGGGATTTGCCTGCATTAGATTTTATTAAAGAGAAAGTGGTACCAGGTTTTGTGTTGTTTTATTTAAGCAGAAAAAATTATTATGATAGCTTAGAAAGTCTAGCTAGTGGCTCAGGGTGTAAGCGAGTTCATGAAACTACATTTCTTGAGCTTAAAATTAATTTCTCTTGTCTTGAAGAACAACAAAAAATCGCTACCTACTTATTGCGTATTGATGCCAAAATAAGCGTCCTAAATAATCAAATCATCCAAATCCAAACTTTTAAAAAAGGGCTGTTGCAGCAACTGTTTGTATGAGAACCGGAACAACACATAGCAAAACTGTAAAGCGCTCTGCTGAGCTAAGCCCAAGTAAACTCTTTCCTAAATTGCGATTTAAGGAGTTTGATGGAGGTGTTGAGGAAACTTTTTTTGGAAATCATTACACGTTTCATACTACAAATTCTCTTTCTAGAGATAAACTAAACGGCAACAAGGGAGAAGTTAGAAATATTCATTACGGTGATATTCACACCAAATTTCAAACTCATTTTTATTTAACAAAAGAATACGTTCCTTTTATAAATGAGGAGGAAGATTTAGCTAAAATTAAGGAAGACTCTTATTGTAACGTGGGTGATTTAATTCTTGCAGATGCATCTGAAGATTACGCAGGTATTGGAAAGTCTATTGAGCTTATTGACATTAATAATGAAAAATTATTAGCTGGCTTGCACACCTTCTTAGCAAGACCAATATCAGAAAGTACAGCTTTAGGCTATATAAGTTGTTTGCTTAAATCTTGGAAATCGAGAAAGCAACTCATGACAATAGCACAAGGCACGAAAGTGCTAAGTTTATCTACTGGAAGAGTCTCGAAATTAAAAATAAACCTTCCAACCCTCCCCGAACAACAAAAAATAGCCTCCTTTTTAAGTGCGGTAGATCAAAAAATACAGCAGCTCACCAAAAAGAAGGGCTTGTTGCTGCTTTATAAAAAAGGCGCAATGCAACAACTCCTCCATTTGGCAGGTTCTGGACAAGCAAATGTCCAGCTCCGTTTCAGTGCCGAAAATGGAAATTCTTATCCAGATTGGGAGAATCGAATAGTAGGTGATGTATTCCATTTTTCAAATGGTAAAGCGCACGAGCAAAGTATTGATCCAACAGGAGATTTTATTGTCGTGAATTCCAAATTCGTTTCAACTGAAGGCAGAGTGAGAAAGCAATGCAATACTCAAATCTCACCGTTATCCAAAGGAGATATTGTGATGGTGATGAGTGATGTTCCAAATGGAAAAGCACTGGCAAAGTGTTATTGGATTGAAAAAGAGAACACCTATACTTTGAATCAACGTATTTGTTGTTTAAAGGCTAAAAAATATAAAAGTGAGTTTTTAATTTATTTGATTCAAAGGAATAGATATTACTTGAAATTTGATGCTGGAGCAGGTCAAACTAATCTTAAAAAAGAGGAAGTTTTAAATTGCCCAGTATTCATGCCTAGTTCAATTGAAGAACAACAAAAAATCGCTACCTACTTAAAGGGTATCGGCAACAAAATAGAAGAAGTAATTCATCAAATCAACCAAACCAAAACCTTTAAAAAAGGGCTGTTACAACAACTGTTTATATGAGTACAACAACAACACATAGCAAAACCGAAAAGCGATCTGCTGAGCTAAGCCCAAGTAACCCCCTTCCCTCATTACGATTTAAGGAGTTTGAAGGGGAATTGACGAAGTACAAGCTTGATGACATTGTTACTTTTAGGTCTGGAGGGACACCTTCTAAAAAGAAAGACACCTATTGGACAGGAGATATCCCTTGGATTAGTGCAGCATCTATGTTGGGCAAGTATTACGCGAAATCGGAGAGAAAAATTACTGAAGAGGGATTGAAAAATGGCTCTAAATTAGCGTTAAAAGGCAGTTTATTGTTATTAGTAAGAGGAAGTATGCTCTTTAATAAAATTCCAATAGGAATAGTAGAAAGAGATGTTGCTTTTAATCAGGATTTAAAAACGATTACCCCAAATGAGAAATTAGACAATGAATTTCTATACCAATGGTTCTCTGCGAAGCAAAACTTTCTTCTTCATAAAGTAACGGTTACGGGTATAGGAGTTGGGAAACTAGATACGGAGAGTTTAAAGTCATTGAATCTTCTTTTACCCTCCCTCCCCGAACAGCAAAAGATAGCTTCTTTTTTAAGTGCGGTGGATGAAAAAATAATGCAGCTCACCAAAAAGAAGGCCTTGTTGGTGAACTACAAAAAAGGCATAATGCAACAACTCTTCGGTTCTACAGAATCAGGACATGCCGCTAACCAGCTCCGATTTAAAGACCAACACGAGAATGATTATCCAGATTGGAAGGAGAAACGATTGGGGGAGATAGACCTTGTTATTTCTGATGGTAATTATGGGGAGATGTATCCTAAGGCTAGTGAAATGAAAGATAGTGGAGTGCCTTTTATACGAGCCAATAATATAAAAGGATTGAATATTTTATGGAATGATATGAGGTTTATTGACGATGACCTTCATTCCAATCTTCTCAGTGGTCATTTAAAAACAAACGATATTTTAGTGACAACACGAGGCCAAATTGGCCTGGTAGCTTTTGTTAAGGAAGAATTTGATGGCGCAAACATCAATGCACAAATTTGCCTTCTTCGATCAGGAAAAGGTATTAATCCAAATTACTTACTTCACGCTTTAGGCTCTAAAAAGGGTAAAAGTCAATTTAGAAAACTACAAACTGGGTCTGTATTGAAACAACTCCCTAAAAGAAGTTTGAAAGCAATAGAATTAGGAATCCCTTTTATCGAAGAACAACAAAAAATCGGTAGCTACTTATCACATATCGATATCAAAATAGAAGAAGTAAATAATCAAGAAACCCAAACCCAAACCTTAAGAAAAGGGCTGTTGCAAAAACTATTTGTATAAAATTAAAAGTATGAAAACAGGAATATTTTTTGATGGTTATCATTGCCAAAAATTTTGGAATGAAACAGATAACGATAAAAAATCGAGTAAAGACAAGCAGTATAATAAAATAGATTTTGCAGCAGTAATCATTAAAATTAAAAAACAGATCCAAAAAGAAGAAAACAAGAAATTGAATATAATCTATAAGGCTTGGTTTCAAGGGATTTGTGCATCTCATATTGATAATATTAAAGTGATGAAAGCTGATACCAAATCATTACAGAAGATTGTTTGGAAGTATCATAACGAGCGTACTCGATATATACAACTTATAAGGCATGGCGTTGAAAGTATTTTTTTAGAACATGCCTATGATGAAACAGGAAAGTACAAAGAAAAGGGTATAGACGGTGCGCTAACTGTGAATTGTATCAATAATGTCAATAATCTGGATTTAGAGTGTGTAATCATTTGCACCAACGATTCTGATCACGAACCACTTTTACATAACCTGTCAAAAAGAGGTGTATATACCGTTGTGGTTTCATTTAATCCACCAGAAATTGTTGCCAATAGATTAAAAAGGCAATGCGATTTTCAATTTGAGTTTAGATAAAAATAAATGAACCCAAACCTTAAAAAAAACGATTTGTATGAATGTTAAAACTGAAAAAATTAAACCGCTTTTAAGCAAGGTACACACCATTGTAAAGCAACAAAAAGAAATAGAAGTAGTGAAAGGAGAAAACTTCAACATTTTTTCTATCCTTAAAATGGAAGCTAAAGAAAATGCTACGCATTCTGCTTTTTTAGGAGAGTTACTCAACCCTAAAGGAACTCACTCCAAAGGAGATGCCTTCCTGAAGTTGTTTTTAGAAACGGTAAATTATAGCTCAAAAGTAAAAGAGGCGAAAGACGAAAAAAAGCAACTAATGATTAAGTCTGCTTCGGTTAAGTTAGAGCATGATTTAGGTGGAATAGTTAAAGAAAGTAAAACTGGTGGTAGAATAGACATTTACATTGGTGACGATAAAGGGAATACCATTTCTATAGAGAATAAAATTTATGCTAAAGATCAAGAAGCACAAGTAGAGCGCTATTGCAATCACAATACTAAAAAAAATACCGTTTATTATTTAACCTTAAAAGGAAAAGATGCTTCAGAAAAAAGTAGAGGCAAGCTTGTTGAAGGAAAGGATTATTACAGCATATCCTACAAAAACGATATCGTAAATTGGTTAGAACACTGTCTTAAAGAAGCTGCAGACCATCCAATACTAAGAGAAAGCATAAAGCAATACCTTATTTTAATTAAAAAGCTAACCAACCAATTAAACAATCATACAATGACAAAAGAAGTAAAAGCAATAATCATGGAGAACTATGCAGAGGCAAAAGTGATTGAAGGCAATGTATGGAAAGTTGAACTACAGACAACGAAACACTTTTTGGATGAAGTGAAATTAGCCATTGAACTTCAATTAAAAAATGGTTGGACAATTGAGGTGAGTGATAACTTGAATGCCAGTTGGACGGGAATGTCTATCTCTCATTCAACATGGAATGGTGCAATTGTAAAGCTTGAAGGCGCATCAAAAGTACCATGGAGCAATAGTAATTATGGCATTCACGCGGACAATAAAGTAATAAATAGTTCAAGTATAACAAATAATTGTTCTGAAATAGAGGTTTTACAACACGGGTTTAAATCGTCAGATTATTGGCCTTACTATAAAACAATACTCTGGTTGTCTAAAGATGAAAACCGTTTAAAACTATTTGATGTCAAGGAAAGAAAGCACTTGGTTGAAGTGGTTGGAAACAAGCTGATAGCATTGGCCAAAGCATGTGAAATTCCATTATCGAAATCAACAAAAGTAGTATAGTCTTAATTCAGAAATGAGTCACCCTTTAAAAGTAGAAAATAAATTAACCCAAACCTAAAAAAAACGATTGCAACAACTTCTTATAGGTGTATGAAGGAAAATGATATTTTTCATCAAGAGATTATAAAAGTACTTGAAGAGGTCTATGATAGTCCATTAGAACAGGCAAAGCATATCGCAAAGAGAGCTATTGTAACTGCGTAGCAATCGAGAATTGATAGCGAAATGGAGTAAAGAAAACTTGCCAACAATATGCAATGCGGAGAAGAGAGAGTAGAGGATTGGGAACTATTGGCAAGACCAAAAAGTATTGACTTTATGGAAACGGTGTGAGGAAGATAATTTAGACAACACAGAGTTCAACGCATTACTAGATGCTTATATCTACAGCAGTAAGGAACTCATACAATATAAGGTATTTAAATGTTTAGGTAGCCGCTATAGTGTTAGATCTAGGAGGAAGAGTTGTCGATAAAATGAAAGCGTTTTGGGAGGTGTTTATGGAGGGAATGGTGGGGTAAATTAAAACTGTAGAACAGCGTTAAAAGAGGAACAAACAACTATTTTTAAAAGCAGAAAAGATGAGCAGGTGATTAAGCTTTTTATGCTTACTATTTTATTGGATAATAAAATTGTTAACAATAAAAAAAACCTTTAATACCATTTTGATAAAAAATAGAAAGCACGAATCGTCCGATTGTTCCCCCCTTTTTATTGCAACATTCAAGAATATCTTCTTCTTCTCCCCTAAATTTTGAACTTGATCCGATATTTCGGTTCAATAAATTAGACAGTACATCCACTTCACTCATTTTGGAGTGCTTGGCCACCACTTTTTGAGGTGCACTTAAATAGTTACTTTTCTAAAGAAATCAATCGTTTTATTTAAAAAAAATAGACAGTATAAAGTAATGGTTAATAAATTGTGAAATGTACTTTAAAATTAACATTCAACGCTAAATTCTCAAATTCTTAAATCTGCCGTATAGGGGGGGGTTATACTTTTTTTTTGTTTTATATTTAATGAAAATAGTTTCAATTAATGGGACTATAACACCTGTAAAGTATAAAGAAATGGGCGAAAAAAGAAATGACGTATTCGTTAAAGAAGAAGAAACAAATAACCAGCTAAGTATAGAAATAGTAAATCAGGTAACTGCTATGGTGCAGAGAATAGTTGATGCTTGTGAATACGAAATTAGTACGAAAGAAATTGACGATTTAGTAACTGTGTTAATAGAAGACCTCTCCAAGGTAAGTGATGGATTGGAAGAAGAATTTAAAAAAATAGAAGCCTATGGGTTGACCTATGAAGTAAAAAGTAGCACACACCAAAAAAATAAAAAAAATAAAAAAAAACCAAAAAAAGCATTAAATAAAGAAGCCCTGAATCAATTGCTACAAGACTATAAATCTAATTATAGTCTAACGGTTAGTAGGGATTATTTAAAACATTTTTACACGCTAGCAACACTCGAGGAAGATCTGGAAGAGGATTTTCCTTTAAATACTAACCAGAACAGCAGTGCGGATGCTTATCACTTTATTGTATCGGTTTTGAAGAAAACATTGATTGAGATGAATAACCGTTTAACCGAAGTGCAAGCCGAAGCATTCTTTACTGCATTTGAAAAGAATCCATTAGTAAAAATTATAGGTACACTTGATACCCAGGTAAGCCCCAATTTAGGCGTTAACAATCGCGAGAAATTTAAAACATTAAAACAAAAATTAAAAGAAGAGTTACTCAC
>JAWUVT010000202.1:0-7244 GCA_034112225.1 Flavobacteriales bacterium
TCTCGGTATAGCTAAATATTGTTCCATTAGCATCTTGTGCCATTAAAATAACTTGAACAGCTGACCCGTTAGGGATTAGGTTAGAAGTTTCATTATAAACTTGCATTACCGTTTTTGTAGCAGGGAAATAGATAAATATACCGACATTCGTTAATAGATCTGTTTCAGAAGTAAAAGTTAACGTATTACCACTACCATTACCAACTTGAAGGTCTGCATTGATCCAACCAAAAGAGCTAATAGAGCCTTTATATCCATAAGTAAATCCATTGGCACTATAATTTTCTATAACAAATGAGGTTCCAGTATTTGCCCAATTCACAAAGCTACCATTATCAGTTCCAGAAAATAGAGTCATATTGGTATCTGGAGTAGCATTTGGCATTTCAAAAGTAAAGGGACAACTTAGCGCTAAATCTTGTCCATTTTTGGTCGCTCTAATTCTAATTTCACCATCGGTTTCTAAAATGTTTCCACTAGCAACAGTAGGCATTTGCCAATAAATCATGTCTTTAGGAGTGTATAGCTCAACTAAATGTACCGTAAAAGGGTAGTCAATGGTATCTCCGTTAGCATCTTGTAAACAATTGATGCCGCCATAAATTCTTGAGCCCTGGTTTCCTACAATCGTATCATTACTGGGTCCAAGAATTTCAAAGTCTTGTTCTGTTTGTTTTTTAGTGTCTAAATAGTTATTTAAATCATTGTATTCATTTATGGGATCCTCTGGAGGTGTAATCCTGTCTTTTTTACAGCTTGTAATGGTTAGTAGAGTTATTGTAATTCCGATGAGGAGAAGAGGTAGTATTTTCATTTTTTTATTTTTTAATGATACGCAGGACAAATAACGCCCTTTTTCATTTTAGTAGTGTTTCTATAGTTTCCACCTTGGTTTCCACAGCCAAAGATATACAATACTCCAAACTGGATGTGTGTCTCTTGAAACTTAATATTGTAGCGATACTCTATAAACGGGCGAAGACACTTATTGGTTGTGAGACCAATACCTGCTTCGGCATTCCAATTGGTTGTTGATGCACTTTCTAATGACGATTCTTCGGGGTTTAACCAATTATTATAGCCCCCATGGCCTAAGAGATAAAAGTGAAAGATATTGAGTTGAACTACTTTATATTCTAAACTTAAACCGGCAGTCCATTCTGATACAGGACCTAAAAAAAAAAGAGAAAACTGAGGAACAAAACTTAGGGTCTTGTTGGGATAGATATTAACTCTTGCTCCAACACCAAAACTTTCCGATTGAATGTTATAGATTGCAGAGCCTCCAACACCTATGGTTTGATTAAAACCTAAGAACGGAATAGTAAAAAGAATAAGAAAAAAATAAGCGTTCTTCATTTGTTTTTTAGGACCGTAAAAATAGCGTTAACATTAAAAAAAATAAGAGGCGGAGGTATGTTTACTCAACATGTAACACCAACCCTTTTAAATACTCACCTTCAGGATGAAAGATGTTTACTGGATGATCTGCAGGTTGAGATAAGTGATTTAACACTCTAATGTTTCTTCCCGCTTCAATTGCTGCAGCAACTATGGTGTCGTAAAATAATTTTCGATTTACGGCTTGAGAACAGGAAAAAGTAAAAAGAATTCCTCCGGGTTTAATTTGTTTAAGAGCCATTAAATTTAATCTTTTATAGCCTTGAATTGCATTGTGTTTTGCTTTTTGACTTTTAGCATAAGCAGGAGGGTCTAAAATAATAACATCATAATCAATGGTATTCTCTTTTAAATAATCTAAAGTATCTGAAGTAAAAGAATGATGATTTTTTAACTTGTTGAGTTGAATGTTTTCATTCACTAAATCTATCGCTTTTTGAGAACTATCAACAGAATGCACTTCTTTTGCTCCAGCTTGGAGTGCATAAACGGAGAAACCTCCGGAATAACAAAAAGTGTTCAGTACCTTTTTGCCTTTACTATAGTTGGCAATTAATTGTCTGTTTTCTCTTTGATCTAAAAAGAAACCTGTTTTTTGACCATTAATCCAATCTAAATTGAATGGATTACCGTATTCTGAACCCACCAAATTAACGTCTCCGTTTTGGAAGATGTATTCGTTTTCAACGGTTTCGTTAGTCTGTTTCGCTAAGCTTTCTGCACTTTTGCTGTATACAGCAATCAGTGCTTTACCATACACTTCTTGTAAAGCGATACTTATTTCGTCAATAGCATTATAAACACCAATAGAATGTGCTTGAATAATTGCCGTTCCATTATAAAAATCAATTATTAATCCAGGAACACCATCACCTTCAGCATGCATTAATCGATACATGTTGGTCGAAGCATTTTGGGTTAGGCCTAAACTTTCTCTAACCCCATAAGCTTTTTTTACTTTTTGATTCCAGAATTCTTGATTAATTTCTTGGTTAACAAATGAAATTATTCTTACCGCAATAGTAGCATCACTAAAATGACCTAAGGCCAAGAAGTTGTTTTTAACATCAACAACCTCTACCAATTCCCCATTAAAAGGCGCATTACCTGTATCGCTAATAATTCTATTGATAGCTCCAGAAAACAACCACGGATGTTTTCTTTCTAAGGATTTTTCTTTGCCTTTACTCAGTACTATTGTTTTTAATTTCATGGTGCAAAGAACGACAAAAGGATTGGCAATTAAATATCCCCAACTGAAAAAATGGAGCTTTAAGAAAATTAAATCTTGTAATCCTATTTGTTTACAATAAAGTTTCCTTTAGTAAACCCTCCGTTAAGCGTTTTTAAATTGTAAACGTAAAATCTATTCGTCAAGTTAGCAATGTGAATTGCGTTTCTTTTGTTTGCTAATCCCTTAGACACTACTTTTTTTTCTGTTCAGTCCAAAGTAGGGAGAAGGAAGAATGAAGCTTGAATAGAAGCAGATGTGCGTTTTTTTTAATGCAACATTCAAGAGTATCTTTTTGTACTCCCTAAATTTTGTACTTGATTCTTAATGAACTCCTATACTGGATGTGTTAGTAAAAAAACAGTTGATTATGTATTGAGATCTTATTGGACTTCTGCATCAAAATATAAAATAAGTTGTGATTGGAATATGGGATATCAGGATAAAAAAAGCCCCTGAATTTCTTCAGAGGCTTCCAATTTATTTGGAACATTTATTATTCGGCTTCAGCATCCTTATTTTTGTTTTTTTTGGGGTTAGAAATTGAAAAGATAAGTTCTTTTGTTACATCGTCTAATTGAACATCAATGTGACTACCTTCTACCACTTTTGACTGAATTATTTCTTCTGCTAAAGGATCTTCTAAATACTTTTGAATGGCTCTTTTTAGAGGTCGAGCACCATAAGCATGATCATACCCTTTATCTGCAATATGATCTTTCGCTTCTTGAGAAAGGTGAATATGGTAACCTAACTCTTCAATTCTACAATAAAGACTCTGCAATTCAATGTCGATAATTTTATGAATATCTTCTTTTTCTAAAGAGTTGAACATCACCACATCATCAATCCTATTTAAGAATTCAGGGGCAAACGCTTTCTTCAAAGCACTTTGTATCACTCCAGAAGAGTGTTCGTCAGCACCTTTTGTTTTAGCGGAAGTAGAGAAACCATCACCTTGTCCAAAATCTTTCAATTGTCGGGCTCCAATGTTTGAAGTCATGATAATAATGGTGTTCTTAAAGTTGATCTTTCTTCCTGCACTATCTGTCATTTGACCGTCATCTAACGCTTGCAATAAGAGGTTAAATACATCGGGATGTGCTTTTTCAATTTCATCTAACAATATAATCGAGTAGGGTTTTCTTCTTACCTTTTCTGTTAACTGACCACCTTCTTCATAACCAACATATCCTGGAGGGGCACCCACTAATCGTGAAACAGCAAATTTCTCCATGTACTCACTCATATCAATTCTAATTAGCGCTTCATCAGTATCAAATAAATAACGAGCCAATACTTTTGCTAATTGTGTTTTTCCAACTCCAGTTGGGCCTAAGAAAATAAACGAACCAATTGGTTTGTTAGGATCTTTTAAACCTGCTCTATTTCGTTGAATTGCCTTCACTACTTTTTTAACAGCTTCATCTTGACCGATAACTTTATCGTTAATCTCATCTCCCATATGGGCTAAGCGATCTCCTTCGGCCTGTGCTACACGTTGAGTAGGGATTCCAGTCATCATGGCAACAACTTCAGCCACGTTGTCTTCACTGACTTCTTCTCTATTGTTCTTTGTTTCGTCTTCCCAAGCTTGTTTGGCAATGTTCAAGTCTTTTAAAAGATTTCTTTCGTCATCTCTTAATTGAGCTGCTTCTTCATATTTTTGACTACGAACAACGTGGTTCTTTTTATCTTTAATGTCCTCGATTTTCTTTTCGATTTCAATAATGTTCTTGGGCACCTTAATGTTAGTGATGTGAACTCTAGACCCCGCCTCATCCAATGCATCAATAGCTTTGTCTGGTAAAAATCGATCGGTCATATAGCGATCGGTTAACTTTGCACAAGCTTTAATTGCTTCTGCTGTATAGGTTACGTTGTGATGATCTTCGTATTTTTCTTTGATGTTATTTAAAATTTCAATCGTTTCGTCTACAGTTGTAGGATCAACTATTACTTTTTGAAATCGACGAGCTAAGGCGCCATCTTTTTCAATGTGCTGTCTGTATTCATCTAAAGTAGTTGCACCAATACATTGCAGCTCTCCTCTAGCTAAAGCAGGTTTAAACATGTTGGAGGCATCCATAGAGCCTGAAGCTCCTCCAGCACCAATTATGGTATGAATTTCATCAATGAATAAAATGATATCTGGAGATTTTTCCAATTCATTCATTACGGCTTTCATTCTTTCTTCGAACTGACCTCTATATTTTGTTCCGGCAACTAAAGAAGCCAAATCAAGGGTGACAATTCTTTTTCCGAAAAGGACACGAGAAACTTTTTTCTGAATAATTCTTAACGCTAATCCTTCAGCAATGGCAGATTTCCCAACACCAGGTTCTCCTAATAAGATTGGATTATTCTTTTTTCTTCGACTTAAGATTTGAGAAACTCTTTCAATTTCTTTCTCCCGTCCAACGATAGGGTCTAATTTTCCATCTTCTGCATACTTCGTTAAATCTCTACCAAAATTATCTAAAACAGGTGTTTTAGATTTCGTTGTTCCTTTAGGAGTTTCACTAGAACTCCCCATAAATCCTTTTCCTCCAGCATCATTTCCGTCATCCTCAGGAGGCGTGTTAGGGAAGTCAGCTTTAGGCGTTTCATCCTCGACAATATTTAATATCATAACTTCATCTTTAACAGATTCATAATTTATATTTAATGCGTTCAACGCATTTGTAGCAATGTTGTCTTCCCCTTTTAATATGGACAACAATAAATGTTCTGTTCCAATAATATTATTTTTTAAAACTTTAGCTTCTAAATAAGTGATTTTTAAAACTTTTTCAGCTTGTTTTACTAAAGGAATGTTAGATAATTGGGTATTAGAACCACTTCCTAACTTGGTAGAGGATTCAATCTTCTTTCTTAACTCTTTTAAATCAACCTCTAAATTAATAAGGATTTTAACGGCCAAACCATTTCCTTCTCTAATTATTCCTAATAATAAATGTTCAACCCCAATATAGTCATGTCCAAGACGTAAAGCCTCTTCTTTGCTAAAAGTGATCACATCTTTTACTTTTGTTGAAAAATTGGCATCCATAAGTTTTTTTTTAAAATTCTTCCTTACCTAAAATTAAGATAAAAATTGAGCATATCAAAAATAAGATTAATATGTGTTTAAAGGGCTGTACACAAAAATAGCTTTTTCAACAGAATTTTGTTAGTAAGTAAGGGGGGGGGTAGCGTATTTAGAAGTTGATAATGTGTATTTTCGATGGTCTGAAAAAAGAAGTATTATTCATGAAACAATTTGAAGCAAAATCAGATAAAAATATGGCTGAAGGAGAAAAAATAATACAGATTAATATTGAAGAAGAAATGAAATCTGCTTATATCGATTATTCGATGTCTGTAATTGTTTCTAGAGCACTTCCTGATGTAAGAGATGGATTAAAACCAGTTCATAGAAGAGTATTATATGGAATGTTGGATTTGGGGATTAGAGCCAATAGCCCTTTTAAAAAATCCGCAAGAATTGTTGGAGAAGTATTAGGAAAGTATCATCCACATGGAGATACTTCTGTTTATGATGCGATGGTTCGTATGGCTCAAGAATGGTCCTTAAGATATATGTTGGTTGATGGTCAGGGGAATTTTGGCTCTGTTGATGGAGATAGCCCCGCAGCTATGCGTTATACTGAAGCAAGATTGAGAAAGATCGCGGAAGAAATGTTAGGTGATTTAGATAAAGAGACGGTAGATTTTAGCCTGAATTTTGATGACTCTTTACAAGAACCAACAGTGCTTCCCACAAAAGTTCCTACTTTATTATTAAATGGAGCTTCTGGTATTGCTGTAGGTATGGCTACCAACATGGCCCCACATAATTTAACTGAAGTTATTAATGGAACCATTGCTTATGTAGAGAATAGAGACATTGATGTTGCAGGATTAATGGAGTATATCAAAGCACCAGATTTTCCAACCGGAGGTATTATCTATGGTTACCAAGGCGTAAAAGATGCTTTTGAAACAGGGAAAGGAAGAATTGTAATGCGTGCTAAAACGGAGTTAGAAGAAACCAACTCTGGACGTTTTAGAATTATTGTTTCTGAAATCCCTTATCAAGTGAATAAGGCAGACATGATTAAGAAAACTGCTGACCTTATTAATGACAGTAAAATAGAAGGTATTTCTGATATTAGAGATGAGTCTGATAGAACAGGAATGCGTATTGTTTATGAATTAAAAAGAGATTCAATTCCTAACGTTGTATTAAATAATTTATTCAAACAAACCGCTTTACAAACTTCTTTTAGTGTCAACAACATTGCGTTAGTTAAAGGAAGACCAGTCGTATTAAATTTAAAAGACATTATTTCTGAGTTTATAGAATTTAGACATGAAGTTGTTGTTCGAAGAACAAAATATGAATTAAGAAAAGCAGAAGAAAGAGCACATATTTTAGAAGGTTTAATTATTGCTTCAGATAACATTGATGAAGTTATTAAATTAATAAGAGCCTCTAAGAGTCCTGATGAGGCAAGAGAGAAATTAATGGAAACTTTTAAATTAAGTGACATTCAATCTCGTGCTATTGTTGAAATGAGGTTAAGACAATTAACCGGTCTTGAACAAGACAAATTAAGAACGGAGTATG
>JAWUVT010000203.1:0-12003 GCA_034112225.1 Flavobacteriales bacterium
CAAATGAATCATCAAATGAATCATCAAATGAATCAGCAAATGAATCAGCAAATGAATCATCAAATGACTCATCAAATGAATTAGAAGGTGAATCAACAAATGACTTAGTAAATGACTCAGCAAATGAAAACGAGAATGCGAGTTCAACGAATGAATTAAATATCAAGGAGAATTTCATTTCTAAACTGAGTCTCGTAGGAAAAGAAAATACATATGAAAATTCGATTCAAAAGGTGGATATTCATAAGGAATGGGTAACAGCAATTGCAAATAAACTTGCAGAAAAAAAAATCTTAAAAGCTGAAGCTAGTGCAAGTGACGCAGGTATGTTTACGAGTGAAATTGCGCGATTAGAAAGTGATTTGATAGCGCAAAAAGAATTTGTATCGCTTTATACTGAACAATCAGAATCAATGATTTCAAAAGAAGTTAATGCGAGTGAAACTCCATTAGTGTCTAATGAATCAACGAGAGAGAATACCCAATTGGAGTCAATTGTTGCAACAAACAATAAAGTTTCTTTAGAGGAGCAACAAATCTTATTAAGTCTTGATCCTATTGAAATTTCAGCAATTAAAAACACGGAAGAATATAAAGAATTTGCGGAATTAAAAGCCAAAAAAAGAAGACTAGTTAAAGAAGCAGAGGTTGAATACGTTAGCGCTCAAAAAATTGAAGAAGAAGTCAAAGATCAAGAGCAATTAGGGGTTAGTCTAAGAGCTATGGCAGCAGGATCAGGAACTGAAGAGGATAAGCTAAAGAAATTAGCTCAGATAGAGAAGCTGGAAAAAATGATAGCCGATAATCAAGAGGAATCTACTAATCTTAAACTAAGTGCTGCCAATAAAAAAGCACAAGCCAAAGAAGCCAGTGAAAAGTCGGATTTTATTTTAATAAATGCAGATCAAAAGCAGGCGAAACGTTTTACTGCGATAGAAAAAATAGAAACTTTTGATACCCAGTTTATGGCTCAAGTTAAGGAAAGAGCTCCTTCAACTGATGCTTTAGACGTTTCATTAACGAGAGATGAAATAGCTGACAATACAAATGAGGAAGAGGCTCTAAATAGTTCAGCTCAAACAGCAAGCATTGCGGATGAAAAAGAGAATACTGATGAAGTAGCTGACAATACGAACGAAACAGAGATGGGAAATAGCTCAGCAGAAACAGCAAGCATTGCGGATGAAAAAGAGAATGTTGATGAAGTAGCTGACAATACGAATGAAACAGAGATGGGAAATAGCTCAGCAGAAACAGCAAGCATTGAGGATGAAAAAGAGAGTACTGATGAAGTAGCTGACAATACCAATGAAACAGAGATCGGAAATAGTTCAGCTGAAACAGCAAGCATTGAGACTGAAAAAGAGGTTGGAAATGACGAAATTGATGAAGAGTTAAATTCAGTAGCCTCAATTGACGAGAGACAACCAGTAACAAATGAAAATGAAGTGAATACCTCTTTACCCAAAAATATTGATGCAATACCATCCGTTTTAAAAGAATCTATATTTGTAATTAATAAGAATAAAGCTGCTTATAGTAGCAATAAAAGAATACCAATCTCTTCTAAATTGCCAGAAGGATTAGTATTTAAAGTTCAAATTGGAGCCTTTAGAAATCCAATACCTCAAAATCACTTTAGAGGCTTTGCACCTATACTAGCAGAGAATGCAGGGAATGGAATTACAAGATATACTGCAGGACTTTTTAAGTCCTTTAATACGGCAAATACAGCTAAAGGATCGATTAGAGAAATTGGATATAAAGATGCTTTTGTTGTTGCATTTTATAATGGTAAAAGAATTAATATTGCTAAAGCCAGAGCAATGATCGATGAAGTCACATTAAACACAAACTCTTTAGCTATAAATTCAACTACAGACAACAATACAACTTCAACACCATTAAAACCTGTTAAAGCTGCTGTAGCTGCAGAGGAAACGCTTACTAAAGAAGTTAAAGACGGTGTTTCTACTGATGTTAGAAACATTGAGGGTGCATTTTATACGATACAAGTAGGGGTTTACTCTAAGCAAGTTACTGCTGGTGAGTTAAGCAACGTAAGTCCAATAAATAGTGAAAGAACAGCAAGTGGTTTAATTAGATATACTTCAGGGGTATATAAAACGCTTGATGCTGCTAATGCTGCCAAAGAAAGAATTAGAGCGTTAGGAATAATTGATGCATTTGTGGTCGCCTATTTTAAAGGAAAAAAAGTAGCTGTTTCTTTAGCCTCTTCTCAATTAGAAGCAAGTACAACTCCTAGTGTAACTATTGAAAAGAGAACTACCGATGAGTCGGATGAAGAGAAGGGTGAAAATGTTGAAATAGCTAAAAATACGAACGAAGAAGAAATTGGGAATAGTTCAGTGGAAGAAAAAAACAGTAACAATGAAGAAGAATCTCCAGTTGCTGATATTGCAGAAAAATTGAAAATAGTATTTAAAGTTAAATTAGGAGAATATGTAGAAGCTATTCCCGTTGAAGAAGCTCGAATTTTCTTGCAATTGAGCAGTAGAGGATTAGAAATTTATGAAGATGGGGAAAAAACAATTTATTCAATAGGTTCATTTTTAGATTATAAATCTGCCTTAGATTTACAACTGGAGATGAAAGAACTGGGGATGAAGAATCCTCAAACTATTGTATTTCAAAACGGAAACGAAATTGAAATTGAAGAGGCACTTGAATTAATTAAAAAAAATAAATAAAAATGACAGAAACGTTAACAGAAGAAGTTGTTGTATTAGATGAGCAAGTTGTAAAAGGACACGTCCTAGTTTTGTTTGATGATAATGTAAATACCTTTGATCATGTAATTGATTTATTGGTAAAAGTTTGCAAACATGATTCAGTTCAAGCAGAACAATGTGCTATTTTAGTTCATCACAAAGGGAAGTGTATCGTTAAGAACGGACCTTATAAAGATTTACAGTTAATGGCAGAGCTTTTGGGGGATAGTGGCTTAACCGTTGAGTTAAATTAAAAAATACAAATAGGGTTAAGCAGACAGTTTTATGAACAACTTTAAAATAGCATTACCAATATTCTTGATTGCACTATTGGTCTGGTCATGTTCTACAGTTCCAATTTCTGGAAGAAAACAATTGAACATGCTTCCAGAAAGTCAAATGATGAGTATGAGTTTAACTCAATATCAATCCTTTTTAACTGAGAACCCTCCAGTTTTAGCTCATGAAGAACAGGCAAAAATGGTGAAGCGAGTTGGAGAAAGAATTGCAGTTGCAGTTGAGAAATACTTAAAAGACAATAAAATGTCTAAACGGATTAAAGGCTATACGTGGGAATTTAATTTAGTAGACGAAAATACCGTAAATGCGTGGTGTATGCCAGGAGGAAAAGTGGTCGTTTATACTGGCATTTTACCGATTACCAAAACAGAAGAGGGTTTAGCAGTTGTTATGGGGCATGAAATCGCTCATGCCATTGCAAGGCATGGAAATGAAAGGATGAGTCAAGGAATGGCTGCGCAAGGGTTAACTACAGGTTTAGCTGTAGCCATGCAAGAACAACCTGCAGCTACTCAATCTTTATTTTTAGGAGCGGTAGGAATTGGAACAAACGTAGGTATGCTAGCCTTCGGAAGAAATCAAGAAAGTGAAGCAGATAAGCTAGGAATGGTTTTTATGGCAATGGCTGGTTATCACCCAGAAGAAGCAATTCCTTTTTGGGAAAGAATGCAAGCTCTTGGAGGGGGAGGTGGTACACCAGAATTCATGCGGACTCACCCAAGTCATGACATTCGAATAGATCGAATAAAAGAATGGCTTCCGAATGCGGAAACGTATTTTGAAAAAGCAAATTAATAAAAGAGGCTCAACGTTAGCTGTTGAGCCTCTTTTAGTATAAGGTTAAAAGTGAAATTATTTTTCACTTTAAAGAACACAGATTGATATTCTGAATCAACGGATCACTTATAGATTCCCAATAGCAGCAGCACATTTTTCACCATCAATAGCCGCAGAAACAATACCTCCAGCATAGCCAGCACCTTCTCCACAAGGATACAACCCTTTAACATCAGGATGTTGTAGACTTTCTCTATCTCTTGGAATTTTTACTGGAGAAGAAGTTCTACTCTCAACACCAACAACAATAGCATCTGGATCTAAATAACCTCTCATTTTATGGCCAAATAGGGTAAAGCCCTCTTGTAATCTTTTGGTAATTGCTTTCGGTAAAATATCGTGTACTGGAGCACTAATAACTCCAGGAGTATAAGAACATGCAGGTAAATCTGTAGAAGTTTTGCCTTTGATAAAATCCGACAAGCGTTGAGCAGGAGCAAGTTGTCCTTCATTTTTTAGGTTCCCAGCACTTTCATAAGCTTTACGTTCAATTGATTTTTGAAACTCTAAGCCTGCTAAAGGACCATGCGCTTTAAAAGGCGCTAAATCCTCTGGCTCAACAGTAACCACAATCCCGGAGTTGGCATAAGGATTATTTCGTTTTGATGGAGACCAACCATTCGTTACAATTTCACCTGGTGCAGTAGCACAAGGAGCAATAATTCCTCCAGGACACATACAGAAAGAAAAAACACCACGTTGTTTCACCTGCTGTACCAATTGATAAGATGCAGGAGGAAGAAATTCACTTTTTTGTTTAGAGTGGTATTGAATAGTATCAATCAGATGTTGAGGATGTTCCACCCTAACACCTACAGCGAAAGGTTTGTTTTCTATCGCAATCCCTTTGTCATTTAACAAGTAAAAAATATCTCTAGCAGAATGTCCTGTGGCTAAAATTACATGATTAGCGAGTATCGGGTTTCCATTCTCAAGAACCACTCCCTCTATTTCATTTTCGTTGATGATGAAGTCTGTCAGTTTGGAGTCAAAATTAATTTCTCCACCATACTTTAAAATGGTTTCCCTCATTTCAGTCACTACATTAGGCAACTTATTAGTTCCAATATGAGGATGGGCATCCACCATAATATCTTCAGGAGCTCCGTGTTCAACTAAAGTCGCTAAAACAGCATTCACGTCACCTCTTTTTTTAGAACGCGTGTAAAGCTTTCCATCAGAATAGGTTCCTGCACCGCCTTCACCAAAACAATAGTTAGACTCAGGATTAACAACTTGTTGTTTATTAATCGCAGCGAGATCTCTTCTTCTGCTTCTAACCTCTTTTCCTCTTTCAAGCACAATAGGTTTTAATCCGAGCTCAATCAATTTTAGGGCAGCAAACATTCCTGCAGGTCCGAAACCTACAATAATAACTGGTTTCCCATTTTTTACATCCCTGTATTTTTCTTTAACGACTGTGTCAGGTTGGCTTTCCCCTTCAGCGTATACTTCTATTTTTAAGTTAACGGTAACTGGTTTTCTACGCGCATCAATGGATCGTTTTAAAATTTTAAACGTAAAGTGAGAAGCGCCTAATTCTGCGGATAAAAGGTCCCTTAGAAGGACTTCACTTGCTGCTGTTTCTGGTAAAACTGAAAGTTGGATGATTTCCATTAAAATAAGTTTAGATATGATTTTCTAAGGGATATTACCCTTCAAATGTAAGTGATAGTAAAAACATTTTTGAATTTAGATTGTCTATTGGTGCGCTAAACTGAGATTGGTCATGGTCTAATAAATCTCTTAAACCATAAGACATTTTTATTTCCAAACCAAACTTAAAAAATTCAAGGTAAAAGTCTGTTCCAAAACCAATTTCAGCCAAATAGTCCCCTTTTTTAATGGCCACAACAAGATCATTAGGGTCGTTACTTACATTCTCAAAACCGGCATTTGAGGCCAAGTCTAAACTATAAGAAGCTCCAGTAAGTAGATATGCACTAAAGTTATTTACTCGAACTGATTTGTATTTGATACTAATGGGGAAGTTGATTAAGGTAGATTCAATGATCTTCGTATATTGTTTAGGACCTTCAAAAGTTTCAAAATTATAAATTAAGCTTCTTGACGAAAACGCAAGGTTAGGAGTGAAGCGAAGACTAAATGCTGGACTGAGGTGTAATGCTGAAATAATACCAAGATTAAAACCGGTTGATGCTTTATGGTCTAAAACAAATAAGGAATCAGCTCCAGTTCCAATTTCATTTTTAGCAAACCGTTGCACTCTAAAATCTGCAGAATTAAACCCCAATAAAAACCCGAAATGTACAAAACGATGATCGAATTTAGGAATATTCAGCGTTGTTCTTTTTTGTCCGTAAAGCTGAGTCAACAGAAAAAAAAGGAGGAAGATTGTGAGTACTTTAGGTTTGAGCATTTTAGTTGTTTTCAGAACGTTAACGAGTTATTCTAAAATTTATTTTCTCGCTTTGTAAATAGAAGCGATTCCAAACATTAATCTAATTTCTTCAATATGCTGATAACCTACTTTGTTAAGGATTTGAACAAATTGTTCGCCATCAGGAAAAGCTTCTACAGACTCAGGTAAATATGTATAAGCACTACTATCTTTAGATACGATTTTACCTATTCCCGGTAACATGGAATTAAAATAAAAATTATAGAGCTGTTTAATTGGAAAAGAGGTGGGCTTAGAAAATTCTAAAATGATAGCCGTTCCGTTGGGTTTTAATACCCTTAACATTTCAGTTAAACCTTTTTCTAAGTTTTCAAAATTTCGCACACCAAAACCAGCCGTATAAGCATCAAAAGTATTGCTATCAAATTCTAAGTTTTCAGAATCTCCTAATTTTAATTCAATTCGATCGTGTAAACCTTTCTTTTTAATTTTGTCTTGACCAACACTGAGCATTCCTTTAGAAATGTCAATTCCTGTGACCTTTGTAGGGTTTAACGCTAGCGCTTCAATCGCAAAATCACCAGTACCCGTAGCAATATCTAAGATTTGTTTCGGTTGACTTTCTTTTAACAAGCCGATGGCTTTTTTTCGCCATAGAATATCTATTCCTAACGATAAAAAATGATTTAGAAAATCATATTTTTTAGAAATGTTGTTGAACATAGTTGCCACTTGTTCTTTTTTACCTTCATTGTTTTCTTTGTAAGGAATTACTGCCATTTGAACTTAAATTAAGTTAGTTATTGCTTCAGATAGCAATTGATCTTTATCGATAGGAACAACTCCAACACTTTCGCAGACTAAACCACCTGCAAGATTTGCTATTTCTGCAATCATACTGATGGGTTGGTTCAGTGCCAAGCAAAGAGATGCTACACTAATTACAGTATCTCCAGCACCAGAAACATCAGAAATACTTCTCCTATGTGCTGGTATCTGTTTACTATTAGTGGTTTCTTTTATAAAAACACCGTATTCAGATAAGGTGATGAAATTTATTTGATGCTGTTGAGTTGCATTGAGCTGATCAATTGCACTTTCAACCGCTAAAGCGTTTGAAGGATCAATCTCAATGTTTAACCCTTCTTTTAATTCTTTTAAATTCGGTTTAAATAAAGTCGCCTTTTTGTAATGACTAAAGTTCCTCTTTTTAGGATCTACTGCTGTTGGAATGCCTTTGGTGTTACAGATTGAAATGATGTTTTTGATCAAATCAGGAGTAATCACCCCTTTATCATAATCTTGGAAAATAACCACATCAATTTTTTGAGTATCAATTAAGGTGAGAATTGCTTTGTTTAGGTGCTTATTTTCGTTTTCAGACAGGGGAGCATCATCTTCAGAATCAACACGGAGAACTTGGTGGTTATTTCCAATAATTCTTGTTTTTACCGTGGTAATTCTTTCGGAACTTCCAATAATACCTTCTGCAGTTAATGCCTCTGTTTTTAAGAGTGCTTTAAAATTTTCTGCGGCCAAATCTTTTCCGATAACAGCACATAATATTGGATTTGCACCTAAGGCTTTTAAATTTAAAGCAACGTTTGCTGCACCACCTAAACGATTATCTTTTTTGTTTACCGAAACAATTGGTACTGGAGCTTCTGGAGAGATTCTATTGACATCTCCATAATAGTAAGAATCAATCATCACATCTCCAATAATCAGCACATTAAGCTGATTGAAACTTTTAAAAAGGTTGACTATTTCGTTTTTGTTCATCCTACTCATTTTAGCAATGCTAATGTTTCTCTAATTCGTTTAATCGCTTCTCTTAAAACTGCTTCAGAAGCGGCATAAGAAAGTCGGATACAATTGGGATCTCCAAAAGCTTCTCCTGTAACCAAAGCAACTAAGCCTTTATTTAATATGAACATGGTTAAGTCCGTAGCATTATGAATAACGGTTTCACCATCTGTTTTTCCAAAATAATTAGAGACGTCAGGAAAAACATAAAAAGCACCTTTGGGGAAGTTTAATTTTAATCCAGGAATTTCTTTCATTAAGGAAAGCACTAATTCTCTTCGCTCTTCAAAAGATTTTTTCATGGCTAAGGTACAAGAAGGATCTGCCTCTAATGCAGCTTGAGCAGCTTTTTGGGCAATACTACAAGTCCCCGAAGTAAATTGTCCTTGCATTTTAATACAAGCATCAGCTATCCATTTTGGAGCTCCCATGTAACCAATTCTCCAACCCGTCATTGCAAAACCTTTAGAAACACCGTTTACAGTAATCACTTGGTCTTTTATAAAATCAAACTGAGCAATGCTTTCATGTTTCCCAGTAAAGCTAATGTGCTCATAAATCTCGTCTGAAACGATAATTAAATTAGGGTAGTCTTTTAGGAGTTGAGCAATTGCATATAATTCTTCCTTAGAATAAACAGAACCACTAGGATTGCAGGGAGTGCTAAACCAAATCATTCTTGTTTTATCGGTAATTGCCGATTTTATTTGGGCAACACTTACTTTAAAATCTTGATCGATTGTTGTTGGAATCCCAACTGGTTTTGCACCAGCAATTTTTATGATTTCATGATAACTTACCCAATAAGGTGCAGGAAGAAGTACTTCATCATCAGGATTTAAAAGGCTAATAGAAATGTTTGCCAAGGTATGTTTCGCACCAGTAGAAGTTACAATCTGATGGGGATGGTAATCTAAATTATTATCTCTTTTAAATTTGGTAACGATCGCATTGATTAATTCCGGATAACCAGGAACAGGAGTGTAATGGGTATAGTTTTCATCAATTGCTTTTTTTGCAGCAGCTTTAATAAAATCGGGAGTATCAAAATCTGGCTCTCCTATACTCAGACTGATCACATCTTTTCCTTCCGCTTTTAACTCTCTACTTAAGCGTGTCATCGCTAGTGTTTGCGATTCACTTAAGTTGATTAATGTGTTTGAAATTTGCTCCTTCATAACTAAATATAATAGGGAACAAAACTAATAAAATTGTGGTTATTACGTTAAAAAAAATGAGCGTTTAAAATGTGCCTTTATTTTTATAATTTTACCTCCAATCTTAAAAAATAACAATGGAAACCTTTTTAGAAATTTTAAAATACATTTTACCCTCCTTATTAATGTTTGGTGCTTTATACATTGTAATGAATAGGTTTTTAGAATCGGAACATAAAAAGCAGTTAATGCTTTTAAGAAAAGAGAACAATACAGTAACCACCCCTTTAAGATTAAATGCTTACGAACGGTTGGTGTTGTTTTTAGAAAGAATTTCTATGGATAAAATAGTACTCAGGATTTCTAAACCTGGGATGAGTGCAAAAATGTTGAAAAATAATTTAATTCAAACCATTCAGCAAGAGTTTGAACACAACTTAACACAACAATTGTATATCTCAAATTCTACTTGGGATACTATTGTTCAAGCAAAAGATGAATCGTTAAAGATCATAAGAGTTTCAGCCTCACAGGTAAAGCCAGATGCTAATGCTGTAGAATTAGGTCAGAAAATATTCGAGCTCATGGTTAAGTTAGAGAATTCACCATCTCAAATAGCCATTCTTATTCTAAAAAAAGAAATCAAGCAGTTGTTTTAGTGAAAAGGATTAAAGGAAAAACCAAAGTTGATGTTGAGCTGTGTAAACCAAAAATGTTGGCTAGCTCTATCACTAGGGTCTGGAGTGGTTCTGATATCGGGCATGTTGATAAAGCCTCCTTTATATTCTGATCGGATAAAAAAGTAATTGTAAAAAGTGATGTTTAAACCAACCTTCGCTCCCAAACCATAACCTGAAAAATGAAATTCATCGTGTCTAATTTTGTTCATTAAAGTGACATTGGATTTAGGCATCATAGCGCCTAAACCAGCACCAGCTAAATAGTTGATTTCAATTTTAGAGGGATTGTTCTTGATGTGAAAAAGATCCAACACGTTTTTGTTATAGGTCACTTCAACATTTAAATAGTTTAAACCATCGGTGTGCTCAAACTTTAAAAAGTTTTGATCAATAGAATAGGGCGTATTGTTGTAGGTCCCATCAAAGTCAGTTCCATTGTTAATGGTTCCTGTTATTTGCGTTTCTTGTAGCTCCACCATTACATATTTCATGTGGTCTACGCCAAAAGAAACATCAATATTTTCGGTGATAAAGTAACCAATTCTAAAGTTAGTTTGAGGAATGGTGATGGTGGTGATGCCAAAATAAACGCCTGCATCAAAAGCAGTTTGTCTATCTGTAGCAACAACATCGGTTAAGGTAAAATCATAAGCATCACCTGTAAAATGAATGTCTGAGTTCGTGAACCAACCTCTATTCCATCCCCAAAATCCGTAAATTTCACCTTTGTTCGTTTTTGCCGTTTCAACTTCTTGAGCTTGGATAGTTGTGCTTAAAAATAAAAAAAATAGTATTCCGATTAACCGCATATTATCATATAAGGTGGTAAAGTTAGTCCGAATTAATTTAATAGGAGAAGTTTTAAATTAGCTTTTATAAATTTTCAGCAGTTCTTCAGCAGCTTTAAAAGGACTTATTTTACCATTCATTACTTGACCTTCTAATTCAACTAATTTACGTTGCACATTTTCGTTGCCATAAAATTGAGTCTGAATAGAAGTGTTAATGGTGTGTTCTAACCAAAATTTTGATTGTTGTTTTCTGTTCTTGGCAAAAGAACCATTAAGTGTGGTCAGGTTTTTAAAACGCTCTATGGTTTCCCAGACTTCATCAATCCCTTCATTTTTAATTGCAGAACAAGAAGAGACTTTCGGAATCCAATTGTTCTCATTTGCAGGAAAAAGGTGGAGGGCATTTTTATAGGCGCGAATCGCCAATTTCGCATTTATAATGTTGTCTCCATCTGCCTTGTTAATGAAAATGCCATCCGCAATTTCCATGATTCCCCTTTTAATACCTTGTAATTCATCTCCAGCACCAGCAAGCATCAGTAATAAAAAGAAATCGACCATAGACTTTACTTCAATTTCTGATTGACCAACACCAACAGTTTCAACAAGTATCGTGTCAAAACCTGCGACTTCACATAAGATAATCGTTTCTCTTGTTGCTTTGGCAACACCGCCGAGGGTTCCAGAGGAAGGGGAAGGCCGAATAAAAGCTTCCGCATTCACCGCTAAATTATTCATTCGTGTTTTATCCCCTAAAATACTACCCCCCGTTTTTTTACTACTCGGATCAACTGCTAAAACAGCAATGTGTTTCTTCTTTTCTTGTATGAGATAAGTGCCTAAGGCTTCAATAAAGGTACTCTTACCTACACCAGGTACACCCGTTATTCCAATCCGAATAGCTGTCCCCGAAAACGGAAGGCAAAGCTCAATTAACGCTTCAGCAATTTTTTGATGGGTAGGGTTTGAACTTTCAATTAAAGTGATTGCTTGACTCAGAACAGCCCGATTTCCAGCTTTTATTGCTCTAAAATAAGCTTCAGCTGTAAGCTGCTTTTTCTTAGGGATCTTT
Source organism: Flavobacteriales bacterium (assembly GCA_034112225.1). Taxonomy (GTDB): domain Bacteria; phylum Bacteroidota; class Bacteroidia; order Flavobacteriales_E; family Vicingaceae. The sequence continues at coordinate 11,738 of JAWUVT010000203.1, forward strand.
ATTTTATTAATGCTCCTTTTCATGTCAAAAAAAAAATAAAAGTAATTAAATAAATATTAAAGTTTTAAAAAGTTAATCGACAGAAACAACCTTTTAATCTATAATAACGTCTTACTGGTATGCGTATCGGTTTTGAATGAATTGAAATCGAATCATTTAATTTAATATACCTTAATTATGGACTCTGGAGTTATTGTTTGCATTGTTACATTACTCGTCTTAATTGGAATTATGTTATGGCTTTATTCTATTGGAAAAGATTACGA
>JAWUVT010000204.1:0-8602 GCA_034112225.1 Flavobacteriales bacterium
TTATTTACTCAATGACTATAAAAAAATAGACATTAGTATTGTAGCTATTGGTCTTTCGTTATCTGGAAACTTTTCTAAAGAAGAATTTACACTTGAAACTCAGGCGAATTTAATAATTCATCAACTCAATACAAAAGGTAAATCAATTGTAAAAAACAAAAACGTTATACTCAATACTTCTTTAGCTGTGGATCAAACCACAAAAATATATCAGATTAATCAAGGGCAAATTGATATTGAAAAGTTAAAATTTAATTTAACAGGTAATATTATCCAAAAAGAGATTGGAGTTCAACTAAAGTTGCAATCAGAAGGGAAGGATATTGCGCTAAAAGATCTTTTTTCGCTATTACCTTCTCAGCAAAAAACAATTTTCTCTTCATACAACACAGCAGGAAAAATCACTTACCAATCCACTATTACAGGTGAATATTCAGTAAAAAAAACACCTGAATTTAATGCCAATTTTCAAGTACGAGAAGGCGCTTTTACAGAAAAATCTTCCAATCAATCCTTTACTCATATTTTTATGAAAGGGTCTTTTACAAATGGAATTAAAAGTTCTGCCAATACTTCTCAATTAAAAATTGATTCTGTAAATGCTAAGTTTGGTGGAGGTAAAATTTCTGGTAACTGCCTAATTTCAAACCTCAACAATCCTCATATAAAATTTAATTCTAAAGCAGATATAAACCTTAAAACTGCTAAGGAATTTTTTAAACTAGATACCTTAGAAATTGCTGAAGGTAATTTAGAGGTAAACATACAGTATACGGGTAAGATTAACGAGCTAAGCAATATTAAAGCGAGTGAATTAAGAAGCCTAAATGCAAAAGGTAATGCACGTTTAACGAATGTGAATCTTAAAGTTGAGAACAATCCCAATACCGTAAAAAAGATAAATGGAACATTTAATTTCAACAATAATGATGTTGTTATAGATTCTTTAAAATTTAACATCAATGAAAGTGACTTCAAGTTAGATGGTAAGTTTAAAAATCTATTGGCTTTCTTATTTGTAGATGATGAATATTTAGTGGTGAATACGAACTGTCACACCAATAAATTAGTTTTAGATGAGCTCTTAACGAATTCAACTGAAAACCCCTCAGAATACATATTAAACCTACCGAAAAAAATACGTTTAAAATTTACAGCAGAAATTGACACTTTCCAATTCAGAAAATTTACAGCTACTAATTTTAAAGGAAAAATAGAATTAAGAGATCAAGTATTAAGGGCAAAAGCTATTTCTTTTAATGCGATGCAAGGAGAAGTGAACGGAAATATAACCCTTAATGATTCTAACGGTAAAGAAATCTTAATCACAAGTAAAATCGAAACCAACAACGTAGATATTAGTGAAATTTTCGGGCAATTTGAAAACTTCGGACAACGTGTAATTGGAGCTGATAAAATCAAAGGAAAAACTTCAACAACGATAGAATTTGCTTCCCTTTTTGATAAACACTTGACAGTGAAAAAGGATGAATTTTATCTCCTCGCTAATATTGACATTAAGAATGGGGAACTAATTAATTACGATCCTGTTTTAGCGATGAGTAACTTCATAGAATTAGAGGAGCTTGAACACATAAAATTTAGCAGTTTAAAAACCAAAATCGAAATAAAAAATGAAACGATTCACATTCCTAAAACAGTTATTAAATCAAATGCTTTAGACTTAACCTTTTCTGGAACACATCGTTTTAATAATGAGATTGATTATCGTTTTAAAGTTTTAATGAGCGATTTACTTTGGGGTAAAGCCAAGCAAAAGAAGAAAGAGAATACTGAGTTTGGTCAAATAGAGGATGATGGACTGGGGAGAACGAGTCTTTTCATCCATCTAAAAGGAACGATGGATGATTACAGTATAGCATATGATACGAAAGGATTAAAAGAAAGTTTTAAAGAAGATCTTTCTAAGGAAAAGTCGAACTTAAAAGGCATCTTAAACAAAGAGTTTGGATGGTTTAAAAAAGATACCACAGCTAAAAAAAAAATACCTCCTAAGGATGACGGAATCGCAATTGAATGGGATGAGGCTAAAAAACAAGTAGAAAAAAAAACAACTAAAATAAAGGACGTTATTCCTCCCAAAAAGAAAAAAGGATTAGGTAAGTTTATTGATAAAATAGCTGAACCTGAAGCTGAAGAGTTTGAAGATTTTGACGATATTTAAAATTAAAACACTGAATTATGAGGAATAGTTCTAAGTTAATTTAGCCTGTTGATCTGTAATGGCCCATACCCCACAAATTATATACAACAACACAATAATTTCTTTTATTCTTTTAGTTTCATAAAGACTAGAAAAGAGAATGACACCTGAGCCGAATATAGCAATAATATATCTACTAATTTTAAATACCTCAAGATCATATGCGAACGATATAGAATCAAAACTAAAAAAAATAAAACCTGAAAAACAACAAAAAATAAGGCTGAATATTCCAACATTGTAAAATGCCTTAACATATCGTTCTAATGAAATAAATTGAACCAAAAAAAAACCTAAAAAAAATACACAGCTTCCTATAAATGTTAAAGAGCCACCAGTTGTATTAGAGACATACTGAAGGATGACAACAACTCCATTCAGTATAAAAAAAGAAGCATAACTACCGACCATTTAATTTTGCTAGGGGTAGTAAACTTTATTATTCTCAGGCAATGTGTAAGCATCCAAAATTGACATAGGAATGGTTAAAATTATAAATCTTCTTTCGTTAAAATCTGTAAATAAAAGCGCAAAACTACACCCTAAAATCCAACAGATTACCACTAACTCAATTTTGGATAATATTTTAATATAATGAATCGGCCTCTCAAACAATTGCCAAAAATTTGAATTACAAAAAATACGGTGCACAATAGCGGAAAACCAGAAGGGTGAGCAAACATTTGAGTAGAAAAAAAGTAAACCATTTTCTCTACGATTCCAGGCTCATCAATTGTTGTATCTCTCCATAGAGTTAATATCGTTTTAGAAAACAACTCTCAATAATTACTCTAATAGAAGTAACAAACCAAGAATAACGATAGTAGTGCAACACTTCCTAAAAGGTCTATTTTTTTTAAAATTTAATTTCCTTTCTAACCAAAAGACAAATTAGATACAATCCTATTGTTGGGTAGAAATAAATAGCGATCCACTTCAACAATAAAGAACTTGTTAAAATTAATACTACCACTATCATTCTAATATTGTATGATGAATTCTGATTTAAAATAAAGAGCAGTAAAAGAACAAAATTTAAAATTGGTTCTATTAGACCAATTCTTGAGTAAGAATAGAAATACACGTTGATCCCAAAAAGTAGACAAGTGAACAAGACGATACCTTTTTCTCTCCTGCATAAAACAGAACATAATACTACCGATAAAAAACTAGCTGTTACCGATAAAATTCTAGAATTGATAAAAGATATCCCGAATGTTTCAAAACTTAAATAGTTCAGTAACGAATGTAAAGGGGCTATTGTTAATACTGGAAGATCTCCACCTAAAACTAAGAGCCTTACAACATCTTATTTTTTGCTGCATTTAACCAAGCTCCTTGAGCTAAGTAACCTGAAAAAATGTAAAAGCAATAGAATCTACATTTAAATTAAATAGCCTTAAACCTGAGATTAAAATAACCACCAATAAGATTATCTATTTCTGTTTGATGAGCACATTTATCATTTTTTCTAGGCCTATCAATTTCATTTTTAAAGATCCGTTAGCAAGCCTATTCTCCCTTTTTTTTAGATGTACTTTCTAAAAAAAACCTTTTGCTTATAAATCAATATTCAGTGGAGATGTTGTAATTATTAAGGAACTAAAAACCGATAGCAATACCGATTCGGATAACTGGGTTGGGTTGACGAATCACAATTGACTCTTTTGTTTCATTCAAATTCCAAAGTCCTAATACATAAGCATATGAATATCCTCCTAAACTTTGTTTTAAACCTCCACCAATATAAAGATTAATGATGTTTTTACGCTCAACTGTTGTCCATTCTCGATTAATTAATTCTACTTCGGCATGAATTAATAGCGGCATTTCTTCAAACAAATATTCGCCATAAACTCTTCCTCCATAAATACTTGTACTGAAGTTTCTTACCTTGTCACTGTAATAAGTATAATTTAAACCTATACCGGCTAATATTTGGTCGGTAAGGTAGTATCCAAAATTTGGTGCAATTTCAATTGCTGTAATATCTCCAAAAGTCAACCCTAAACCACCTCCAATAGTTGCTCTTTTTAAATTAAAACCTCCGGTATTTTCTTCTGTATTAACAGTTGTAGGAGCTGTATCTCCATAAACATAAGAATCTTCTTCTTGTGAAAAACCAATACTAGTCATTAGAATACAAAAAGAAAGAAGAAGTTGTTTTATCATACTATCAAATTTAAATATTTTAAAGGAAAACATTCTGCTAATATTTAGTTACCGATTAATAAGCCAGTAAAGCTCTAATTGCTTCAGAAACTTTATCACCATTTGGTAATAAGGTTTCTTCTAAAATAGAGTTCAACGGTATTGCAGGAGTATCTACCGAACCAATAATTTCTACTGGTGCATCTAACTCCTTAAAACAGTTTTTCTGAATACGAGCAACTAAACCTAAAGCAAAAGAACATTCTACAGATTCTTCAGTTACCACTAATACTTTATTGTGTTTTCTAGTAGCAGCATACATTGCCTCTTCATCTAGAGGGTTTAATGTTCGTAAATCGATAATCTCTACTTGTCCTTTAAAGTTTTTTTCTGCAGCAGTACTCCAATAAACCCCCATACCATAAGTAATTATAGCTACGGAGCTTTCTTGTTCTGGAGCAGCTAAAACAGTTCTTGCTTTACCAAAAGGGATAACATAGTCGGCATCTGGTTCAACAGTCATAGCGCCTTCTGTCCCTTTAATTTTACTCCAATACAATCCTTTATGTTCCAACATTACTACTGGATTTGGATCATAATAAGCAGCTTTCATTAATCCTTTTAAATCAGCCCCCGTACTTGGGTAAGCCACTTTCACTCCTCTAATGTTGGTAACAATAGATTCTATGCTTGAAGAATGATAGGGCCCACCAGAACCATAAGCTCCAATAGGAACTCTTAAAATCATACTTACCGGCCATTTTCCATTAGATAAATAGTAAGATCTACCTACCTCAGTAAACAACTGATTTAAACCAGGCCAAATGTAATCGGCAAACTGAACCTCAACTATTGGTTTTAAACCAACTGCTGCCATTCCAACTGTACTTCCTACAATAAATGCTTCTTGTATTGCTGTATTAAATACTCGATCGTCTCCAAAAGTTTGAGCCAAGGTTGCAGCCTCTCTAAAAACGCCCCCAATTCGTGCACCAACATCTTGACCGTACAATAAACTTTCAGGATGCTTACTCATTATTTCTCTAATGGCAAACAAAGCAGAATCAACCATAACGGTCTTCTCTTTTCCTACAGGCGTTCTTTCGCCTTTTTCTTCAGTAATTGGAGTTGGTGCAAAAGCATGCGTGAGTAAATCTTCTGGTTTTGGGTCTTCTTCCTTTAAAGCTAACTCGTAATCTTTTGCAACTCGTACTTTCGTTTCATTCTCTATCTTTTCTAATTCTTTTTTGTCTATACCTTGCTTTACTAGCGCATTAATCAGTTTCGGAAAAGGGTCTTTTGCCCAAGCTTCAGCTAACTCTTCTTTATCATGTCTATAAAAGTCCATTCTTACACCAGAGGTATGGTGATTTAACAACGGAACTTTTGCATGAATAATAAAGGGTCTACGCTCTTTACGAACGATGGCTAATACTTCATTAAAAGTTTCGTAAGATTCTTGAAAGTTAGTTCCATCAATGGTTCTAACATCCATTCCTTTAAACCCTTTCGCATAATGGCTTATATCTTGAGCTCGAGTTTCTTCAGCAGTTGCTGAAATATCCCAGTCGTTATCTTGAACTAAATAAATAATTGGCATTTGTTTTAAAACTGCCATCTGAAAAGCTTCTGACACTTCCCCTTCTGTACAAGATGCATCTCCTAAACTACACACTACAACAGGATTTTCACCTTTAAAGTCTTCAGCCATCCCCAGCTTCTCCTTGTGTTGAATTCCCATTGCAACACCCGTTGCAGGGATAGCCTGCATACCTGTAGCTGAACTTTGATGAGGAATTTTAGGTTTATCGGCATCATTTAAACTTGGATGAGAATAATAGGTTCTCCCTCCAGAAAAAGGGTCACTTCTTTTGGCCAAAACTTGCAACATTAATTGAAATGGAGTGATTCCAATTCCCAATAAAATACTATCATCTCTGTAATATGGAAAAACAAAATCTTGAGGTTTTAATTGTAATCCACAAGCCAATTGAATCGCCTCATGCCCTCTAGATGTAGCGTGAACATATTTAGAACATACAGCTTTGTTTTCTTCATACAATTCTGTTAACGCTTTTGCTGTACTCATTAACCGAAATGCTTCTAAAGAAACCTCTTTCAACACCTTATCTTTCGCTTCAACTAATTCTGTCATTTTTTAATTTTTATTATGAGCTGATGTAAAGATAAGAAAAAAGCTCTTCGAGAAGAGCCCTCTTTAATTTCTTAACTCAATTACCTAAACCTGTTAAAATAATAAAACTTTCTCCTGTTCAGATAATTTGTAACTTTACTAAACAAAATTGTTTCTTCTGTGAAAAAATATAGTTTATTCTTAATTCTTTTTGGGGTTTTTATTAACCAAACGATTAAAGCGCAATCTCACAATCCTTTTTATGGAGATGTTGTTGCCCGTTATTCTTCAGATAGCATTCATAAATATTTGGTTGAGTTCGAAAATTTAGGGGTTAAAGAACATGGTACTCCTGCACTTCAAAATACATTGAATTGGATAATAGACAAATACACCAACTATGGTTATACTGATATTGAAATTGATACTTTTAATTATGCTGCTCTAGACGATTATAATTTAATTGTGACTAAACAGGGAAGTCTTTACCCTAATACTTATGTTATTATTGATGGCCATTATGACACGAAGTCTGGTAAAGGAACTAATGATAACGGATCTGGAACTGCAATTATTTTGGAAGTAGCTCGCCTTCTTGAAAATATTACGACAGAATATTCTATTAAATTTATTCATTTTAGCGGTGAAGAAGATGGTTTAATTGGAAGTACACACTATGTAAATAATAGTGTTGTTCCAACAAACATGGACATTAAAATTGTGTTTAATATTGATGAAGTTGGAGGGATAAACGGGTTGACTAACAACACCATTGTTTGTGAAAGAGATGAAAGTAATCCTACAACAGCAAACGCTAAATCATATGCTTACACTGATACTTTAGCGACTTGCATTCAATTGTATTCTAACCTACAGACTGAAATCTCAAATGCCTATGCTTCTGACTATATGCCTTTTCAGGCTCAAGAAAAAGTGATTACAGGCTTATATGAAAAAAACGTATCGCCATATCCTCATACTCCTGCAGATAGTTTAGCGAATATGGACATCAATTATGTGTACGAAATTACTCAAGGAACAATTGGTGCCTCTTTATTTTTTGCTGTTGCCCACCAGTTCCCTATTGGTATTGAGAATTCATTAGAACTAAAGTTAAGCACACTCATTTACCCTAACCCAACAACAGGCTATTTAAATATTGATTTTAAGAATTGGATCACCAGCAACAAAAACATACAACTCATTAACTTCTTAGGAAAAGTCGTTTTCGAAAAAAAATCATAGAATTCAATGGAAAGATTGGCAATCAACAATTTACCTAAAGGTATTTATAACCTTTTTATTCATTCTTCAGAATATAACTTTTCAAAAAAGATAATTCTAAATTAATGACAAAACGTTAGCTTACCTCATGTTGAGCTAACTAACCAAAGGTTGATATTGAAAATTAATTTTAAAATAAGCTTCATTATTGAAACATTCAATACGGCCACCTATCTGATCTATTAAGGCTGTTACAATCTCAATCCCTAATGATTCAGGTTGATTCAGGTCAAAACTTTCTGACAAACCAACACCATTGTCCTTTATTAACAATTCAACCACATCATTATTCATTGAAAGTGGTACTTCGAGTTTTGGAGCCTCTATATTTATAAAAGCATGTTTTAAAGAATTTGTTATCATCTCTGAAATGATCAATCCTAAGGGTACTGCAGTATCTAAATCTAGGATTAAATCTGGAGATTTAACAATACAATTAACTGTTGGATAAATCATCCTTTGAATAGCTAAGATATCTTCTATATATGAAAGGATATAAACCCTACTAAAGTCACGATTTTGATATAGTTTTTGATGTATTAAAATAATTACTTCAATCCGTCTTCTTGTTTCACTAAGTGCTTTTATTGCTTCTTCATTTTCAATATTCCCATATTCTAAAGAGATAAGGGAAGATATAATTTGCATATTATTTTTAACTCTATGATGGACTTCTTTTAATAAAATTTCTAATTCCTTATGCTGCCCAACAATCTCATTATTCTTTTTCTACAGAACAAAATTTGCTTTAATTAAAGCCTCATCCTTACTATTTATTATTCTACTGAAATAAATCATAATTATGAACA
>JAWUVT010000205.1:0-7957 GCA_034112225.1 Flavobacteriales bacterium
TCATCTAACAAAAACAGGCTGCCTGGCTCATTTATCATCAAAACACTACCAACTACTTCGTTAAATTGATGCTCCCCATCAGAAAGAGCTTTATAATAGATGCCTTTGGTTACATTCCTTTTCTTGTCAATGATTTTCTCAATAAAAATTTGTTCTACTCTAAAAACTAAATCTGATGGATCTGCTTTAGGCATCTCATCAGAATGATTAAAAGACTTATGCTGATTCAGCATTGTTTTTCTTGTAGTTGATTTTACTGTGTATAAATTCAAATAGTCTAATTCATATAAAACTTTAAAAAGCTCAGAAGTGTCTCCGAAGAAATGTTTAAATGCTTCTTTAGTAGCTTGATTTACTTTGAAATCAAGAATGAGCTGTTGCTTGTCCTTAACTCTGGGTTCTATAAATGTTGTAGCACATTTTTTTAATGATTCAATGTTTTTAACTAGTCTTTCATTTAAAGAGATTTGTCTATTTTGATAATCATAATAGTTAATTGTAATTCGAAATGATTTCAAATCTTTTATCCCTAATATTTTTTTAAAGTAGGTTAAGTTTTCACCTTTTGCAAGCAACATGTTTGAAACAAAAATGGAAAAATTTGAAGAATAGCCTAAATACAATAATCTTGAAATATCGACATTGCTAGAGTTTTGTTTCTTTAAATTTTCGGTGCAAGAAAAGTAATGGTATTTGATTTTATCAAATGAATTACTTAGTAATTCATTGTGACCAGAGGAATAAGCAATAACTTTTTTTGGTAATAATTTTGCAGAAAATTTAAGTTCATCAAAGCGTTTAAAGTCTTTTTCGCCCTTGGTTGTAGCAGTAAATTCAGGCAATTCGTTCAGTTCTTTTAATATACGAACCAAAACTTGCCCATCTTTTGATGGTTTTATCTTTAAGTCTTCAAAATCTTTAGAAGAAATAGGCAAGAAGTATTCTATTACAAAACCTACATTTTGACCGTCTTTATCTTTATCAGTAGTTTCTGGTAAATGATATAACTCTAAATAGTAAAATATTTCAGCAAAAAGCTCTAACAAGTTAGATTTACCACTACCATTTAATCCTGCAAAAACTTTAGTAGATATCTTATTCTTTCGCTCTGTTATATTGAAATCGAATAGGTGATTCGCCTCTAAACTCCTGAAATTTTCGCCTAATATTTTAACACTTTTAATTCTCATTGATGATGCTAAAATAAATTCCGGTTCTACTTTCTTTTGCTTTGCCTTTCAGAAGTGTATCATAATCTTCAGGTGTTATCTTTAGATCAAGATTTTCTTTGTCTGCGTTATAAAATTCTTGTCTTAATTTAAGATAAGGATTTTCGCACTTTCCTTTCTCATCCACAATAGAGGAAAAGATGAATTTCTTTAAATCTTCTTGATTATGTAGATGTGGCTTTTCTTTTAATTCTTTAGATGAAAAGTAGTTGGGAAAAATAACTTTTTCCTCTACAAAGAAACGCCTAAGCATCTCTATGTTAAAATGAAAATCTTTATACTTTTCAATAATTAGATTAGCCATTTTTTCAACACTTACATCTTTCCAAATAAGTTTACTCTTCGTTTTTATTTTAGTTGTTGCCGGATCAATATCTGTTAATGGAAGTTTGCTATCATATTCAATCTCTTTTATCTTTTTTGTAACAGATATTGTTTTATGAACCTTATTTCCTATGACTTCTTCCTTTGTTTTAAACTTCTTCTTTTTCGAGCTTTCTTTTTTTAAAATTAGCTTCTCCTTATTAACAAAATCAGATGGTTTTGTATTATCATTTACACCGACATGATATTGTTCTATTTCAATCTTCTCTAAGTTAGTTAAATCTAACTCTCCTTTAAATGCCCTTTGACTTATGCTATCATACAAGTTTTCCAACTCTTGTAAACTAGATTGATAATTCGACTTTATTTTTTGAGTTTTTTCTACTATTTCTGAGAATTTTAACTGAAGCTTAATGGGAGGTTTAATTGTAGGTATGTTATTACAATTTGTTTTATTTAAATATGGTACAGTTGTTTTTGAAGCAAACTTGTACATCATTGACTTTTGAAAAGATAATGAATACATTAAAAATATATTATTTAGCTCATTTTTACATTGAAAAGTATGTAACTGTTGATTAACTATCATTTCATTACTAGCAATTGAGACAACTCCTAAGTCACCAACGCAAGTCATCAAAACACTATCCTTTGGAATTATTTTAGCTCTTACAGTATCTATTTCAAGCATAGTTAAGCCGATATCTCCTTTTGATTTAGAAGTAAAGTTTAGATGGTTTAAATCATTAGTTTTAACCCAAGGGATATCTCCTGTAAAACTCTTTGGTTTATCTCTTCCAGGGACAATACAATCGGTATATAGTTTTACTGGGTTTATTTCCCACTTTTTACTATTTGTTCTCGGATCACCAAACATCTCCAAAAAAGTAAATTTTAAAAAATCATCTAAAAAATAAATACTTTCTTTACGTTTAACAATCAAATTTTCACAATCTGTCAGAACTTTGCCTATACGTCTCTGGTTTGTTAGAGATTTTGGGATAGGTATATTTAATTGCTCTATATCTTTTTTTGAAATAGCCTTAAATGTTGATCCCGTTGAGTACTTGTTTATTAATATTTGATTATTCTTTAAAAAATAATATAAGTATTTATAATCATTTCCATCTTTCATCCGGATAGCAGCTAGACCTCTACCTATTGCCGATTTTTCAATTGCAATATTTACTGGACCAACAGGAGCTCTTACAGACATAAGAATGTCTTTATTCTCCGCAAGTTTCTTAGGCTGAGAACACCACTTTTTTGGAATAGGATTTGTTAATCCAAAATCAGTCTTTCCTTGATAAAATGGATAGCCATCACCTAATTTATTGTAAGATGAAGATAGTGGAGATTGTCCTGAAATCACTTCGGCTACATCTGACAAATGTAAAAATGTTATATCCATCCTAAACTAATTCTTTTAATTCCTTCAACTGATCCACGATCTCTTTTTCCAATCCACCTTCACCATCTTTTCCTATTAGTTTTTCTAATATAAGACTTGGCTTTTCGTATACAATCTCTTCATATACTTCTTCTTTGTAACGAGAATAACTTAGATCATAATTCTCTTTAATCAATTCATTTTTAGGAACAAAAAAGTGTCTTGCTTTACGATCGTTTGCTTTTTCTTTTGAGTTTCGTGTTGTGTAACTTTTTACAATCGTTTGTAAATCACCATAATCGTCTGTGCTATTTTTGTTTTTTAATGGTTTTCGCTTGTCGTCTAAGCTATAACCGTCAGAAACCATATCATAAAACCAAACATTATTCGTTTCACCACCTTTAGTAAATATTAGAATGGCTGTACTAACCCCTGCGTAGGGCTTAAAAACACCACTTGGCATTGTTATTACCGCTTTTAACTCAGACTTTTCTATCATTAACTTACGAGCTTCAACAAATGCATTACTAGAACTAAATAATACACCTTGGGGTATTACAATACCAGCTGTGCCACCCATCTTCAACATATTATAAATACGTTCAATAAACAACAACTCTGTTTTGGTAGTTTTTAGATTTAATTCTTCGTTAATATCACCTTTGTCAATATTTCCCGTAAATGGAGGGTTGGCTAATACAATATCATATTCAGAAGTTTCACTGTAGGTTTTACTAAGAGTGTCTTTATAGTCTATATTCGGGCTATCAATGCCATGCATCATTAGGTTCATCAAACCCAAACGCACCATAGTTTGATCAATATCATATCCTAGTAAACTTTGTCCTAAAATATCTTTAACTTTTTCTGTTAATGATGCACTTTTGCTTTGACGTATAAATCCATCTTCATCTGGTTCTACCCCCTTTAAATCTTTATTCAAATGTGTCACCATGTATTGGTATGCCCCCAAAAGAAAACCACCTGTACCACAAGCAGGATCAGCAACACGCTGCCCTAATTTGGGAGCAACTAATTCTGCGACTAATTTTATAATATGTCTTGGTGTTCTAAATTGTCCATTTTTCCCCGCAGAAGCAATTTCGTTCAATAACATTTCATATACATCACCTTGTATATCTTGGAAATTTTGCCCTTTTTCATTGGCATCCTTTTCCATTTCCTCAAAAATTTCATCAATAGATTTGACAGCCTCTAATAGTAAAGATGGTTTAGGTATAATAAAAACCGCATTTGCCATATGTTTGGCAAAAGGAGATTCTTCAGTGTCTAATTGTTTAATAAACGGGAAGACATATTGTTGAATTAACTGCAACATTTCTTCAGAAGGCATTCTTTTAAATTCGCTCCATCTGAGTTTTTGTTTGTCTATTCCGTTTTTCTTTTCTTGTTCATCTTCTTTCCGCACATAAAATGTACCTTTAAATTTAGATGTAAATGGATCTCCTGAAAATTCAGCATCAGACAAACTCAACAAATCATTTTCATCTAGTTTTTTCATAAAAAGCAAATAGGTGATTTGCTCTATAGCCGTTAAGGGGTTGGAGATGCCGCCACTCCAAAATTTTTGCCAAAGGTCATTGATGATAGATGCAATTTTTGGATTGCTATTAATTAAACTCATATTATTCTAGTAATCGTTCTTGTATAATTTATAATTTTCATTATCCGACCAAAAAGTATAACATTCTGCTATCATTTGATTTTCCCAACCTTTATTCGCCTTTAAAGCTTTCCAATCTTTGCCATACAGATCTTCACAAAGCTTATAAAACCCATCACCTTGCCCTCTATTCCCACCTTTGTGAGTAACTAAAACGCTTAGCAAAGGTCTCCCTTTTTGATGTTCATTTATTGAAATATCACCAAGCCATTCGCCAATCAGGCTTCTATCTTGACCTGTGCTAAAGTCCAATCTTAAATCCAACTGTCCATTTAGCTTAGAGTAAGTCCATGTAGATTTAAATCTAGCTATTTCAATAAGTTTCTCTCTAATTTCCCTTTCCATTTTAAGCTGCGAACTTTTCTGTTAATGTTAATATTTCTTTTATCTCAGAAGGAGAGAATATTCCCCTAACTCCTTTCGGGTGTATAATCGTAAAAGGAGCTTGTATTAAATCTCTTTTAGCAATATTTCCTCTTTCAATGATGTAATTTTTTAATAGGTTTAAAAATTCCATTTGGCTTACACTTAAATGTGTGTGCTCTTGAATAAATTGAGATACAGTATTGCTCACTTGTTCATCAAAGCTTTCTAAAATTTCAATCCCAAAAATATGTTTTATGAATTGAATAAACTTTGCTTTTTGATGCTTATACACTTTACGTAGTAATTGTTCAGTAATGTGTGGATCTTCCTCGTAAAGTTGTTCAGCCAATAGCTCTTTATCTCCATCTGAAATTACATCTCCAGCTTGTATCTTTTGTAGAATTGGGTTTCGTGTGGTAAGTTCTATTATTCTTTCCTCTACCATTTCACGATATTTAGATATGCTAACAGCTTCATTTTTTGGTCCAAATTCAACCATCTCTTTGGTTTGAATTACATCGCTTAAGTTTAATTTCTCTGGATCATCTGTATAATTTTGCTCCCTAAACTTAATGAGTGGAGCTATAATATCAGCCAGTTTATCAAATCCGTCATCTTCAATCGTAGTCCAAAATTTATTAGTAAGTACCACTTTGATGTAGCTTGTTTGTTTAGCCACGATATTTATAGATAAAGGCAATTCACTTACCACTGTAATAATGTTTTCTTTTAAGGTTTCAAATTTCTCTTTTTCTTCTGGCTCAGTAGATAAGTGAGCCAAAGAAATTTCTAAAGCATCTTTTCTAAAACGCATAGCCTTAAAATCAGACTGAGAAACTGTTCTGAATAATGGTTTTATTGTATGTTTTAAAAATTCAATTTTTTCAGAAGTTAAATGATTCCAAAAAGTATCTTCTTCAATTTTCGCCAAATCGGGCTTAGCATCTTTTATGACTACAGATTTACTAGGTAGTCCCTCGATTTGAAGCCGTAATTTTTCTATCTCTTTTTTAGCTATACTCTCTTTGCCTGTTTCAATAGCTAATTCAATTTTATCAATTCTTATCCCCACAAATCGAACGGGTAATGGAATTTGACCTTTTAATTCTTTGCCTTTTGGGTTCAACTTAAAGTATTCAAAGTTATCCCAAGTATCCATAATTAAAAATGAATCTTTTTCAGTACACCAAGGTTTCATTTTTGCAGGTTCAAGCAAGCGGGTTCCCCTGCCAATCATTTGCCAGAATTTTGTATAAGAATATACTGGTTTTGCAAAAACTAGGTTAACCAATTCTCGTACATCAATTCCTGTATCTAACATATCTACACTCACAGCAACTCTTGGCATATCATTATGTGTGAATTGATTAAGTAATCCACCTTTACCATAAACACGTGGGTCGTCAGAAACAATCACTTTTGCTAATTCACCAGTATACTCAGGATAAAGAGAATCGAAAATCTTTTCAATTCTTCTTGCATGTGCTTTTGTAGAACAGAAGAATATCGTTTTACCCGGCAGAACTCCATCAGAGTCTTTAATACACTCTTCCATGAACTCTTTAACAATGGTAACATTTGTTCCTTTGTTGATAACCGATTTTTCAAGGTCAGTTCCTTCAAAATTGATTTCAGCAACTTCCTTTCCTTCAAGTATCATGTTTTTCTGATCTTCAAGGCTTATAGTTCTTTTACTAATTCCATCCTCTTGAAATTTAGTTTGAATTTTCATTACCTGAAAATCACATAAATACGGAGGGATATTATTTACAGCTTCTTCATATGAATAAGCAAAGCTGGGTAAGCCATCTTCACACTCAAAAAGGTTAAAAGTATTGTGATCAATTACATCTGTAGGTGTTGCTGTTAAACCTAATGTTGTCGTATTAAAATAATCTAAAACTTCACCATAAGTATTATAGATCGACCTATGACTTTCATCAATAACTATTAAATCAAAGAAATGGGGTGATAATGAGTCCTCTTCATATCTAATTATATTAAGCATTGTAGGATAAGTAGAAGTGTAAATCCTTCGATCCTTTGCAATAGTTTTTTCACCAATCTTTGGCCATCTTGGTTCATTTGGTAAATATTCTTTAAAAGCATCCAAAGCTTGGTTTCTTAAAGCTATTCTATCAACTAAAAAAAGAACTCTTTCTGCCCATCCAGCTCTCATGAGAGCATCTACCATAGCAATAGTGGTTCTTGTTTTTCCAGTACCTGTTGCCATAACTAAAAGAAACTTTTGTCTCTTCTTTTCCATTCCTTCCATTACAGAACGAATAGCTTGTATTTGATAATCACGGCCAGCAATGTCAGTATTGATTAATTCTTGAGCTAATGATTTTCTGTTTCTTCGAATGTAAGCGTATCTTTCTAAATCATCTCTTGTAGGAAAGCCAATTACTTTTTTCGGTGGATAGTTTCCTAAATCCCAATAAAATATTTCATGTCCGTTAGTGTAAAAGCAAAAAGGTAATTCGCCTCCAGATTCATTTTGAATGTTTTGGCAATATTGTTTTGCTTGTTCTCTTCCTAACTCAGCGTTGGCAGAAGTTTTTTTTGCTTCAACTACGGCAAGTATTTTTCCATTCTTTCCATACAGCACATAATCTGAATATTGATGCCCTTGATATGGTGTTTGTGGTTCGCTAACACCGTCTGGTAATCCAACATTAATGTCATATTCAATACCAACTTGAGTTTGGTCATCAATATTCCATCCAGCTTCTTTTAGCTGCTTATCTATTAAATGTTTTCTTGTTTTTGCTTCGTTCATCTTATGTCGGTATCCACAATACTATTCTGCTCTCAAGCATTTATTTAAAATCATTAGTGGCTTAAAGCTTTAAGTCAAGCAATTTAGGAATTATTCCCCATAAACGATATTCAATAAGTCATATTTTAAGGCAATTTTGCACAATGTGGTCGCACCCTAAAGATCATGCAAACACTCACTCC
>JAWUVT010000206.1:0-9030 GCA_034112225.1 Flavobacteriales bacterium
CATTGCAAATCAGACTGCCTGCTAAACAATGTGTTCTCCGAATTAAATTGGAGGTAAGATCTGATATTTCTAAAGCTTAAGCTCATTTCAAAAAAATAAATCTTGGAATACTATTCAAAATATAGTTTCAAAGCGGCTTTCCAATAGGGAACAACAACACCTAATTGTTTAATTTTAGTTTTATCTAAAACACTGTAATGAGGTCGTTTAGCAGGTGTCGGGTAAGCTGAAGTTGGAATGGCATTCACCTTTATCCTCTTGCCTCCGAATTCAAAAATAGCAATGGCAAAATCATACCAACTGGCAACACCTTCATTGCTATAATGATAAATTCCATAAGCTTTTGATTGAGCTGATACAATATGAAGGATAGCATTGGCTAAGTCAGCAGCATTAGTTGGTGTACCAACCTGATCAACGATTACATTTAATTCCTTTCTATCTTCAGCTAAGCGAAGCATGGTCTTCACAAAATTATTTCCAAATTGGGAGTACAACCATGATGTTCTAATGATAAAATGTTGTTTCAGCGCTTTCTGAACTGCGATTTCCCCAGCTCGTTTCGTTTGACCATAAACACCAAGTGGTTGAGTTGGAGAATTCTCATGATAGGGTGTATTCTTAGCTCCATCAAATACAAAATCTGTTGACACCTGTATTAAAACAGTTCCCTTTGCCGCACATGATTTTGCTAAATTAGCTGGACCATTGGCATTTACTTTGATTGCGCTTTCCATATCTTCTTCCGCTTTATCTACAGCGGTGTAAGCTGCACAATTAATGCAGTAATCAAAATGATGTTCTTCAAATATGCCTTCAACTTCTTTTTCTTTGGTGATGTCTAATTCCTTAGCATTACAAAAAATAAATTCCATCAACGGAAATTGAGTTGCCAACAATTTAATTTCGCAAGCCAACTGTCCATTTGAACCCGTTACGAGTATTTTCAAAACTTGAGTTCGTTAATTGTTGGAAGTACTTTATCTTTAGCTGAGAGTTGAATTGAAGCCAATGGGACTTTCCAATCTATTCCTAAAGATTTATCACAAAAAAGAATTCCTCCTTCTTGCGAAGGTTCATAGACATTATCTATTTTATAAAAGAATTCGGCTGATTCGGAAAGCACAATAAATCCATGAGCAAAGCCCCTAGGTATAAAAATTTGCTTTTTATTTTCCTCACTGAGTTCAATAGCAACATGCTGACCAAATGTCGGTGAATCAGGTCGAATATCAACAGCAATATCCAATACCGCTCCTTTTAAAACCCTAACCAATTTTGCTTGGGCATATTCCCCATGTTGAAAATGAAGTCCTCTTAATACGCCATAGTTGGAAAGGGATTGATTATCTTGTATAAAATTAACTTTATAGCCTATTGATTTTTCAAAAAGGTCTTGTTTGTAGCTCTCAAAAAAATTACCTCTTTGATCTCCAAACACTTTAGGGTTGATGATATAACATCCTTTTAATTTAGTTTCTTCGATTTGCATTTATTCTTCTCTTTTCACAATATCCATTAAGTACTTTCCATAACCACTCTTCACTAAAGGTGCTGCTATCTTTTTTAATTCATTTACGTCAATATAACCCATTCTAAAGGCAACTTCTTCGATAGATCCAATCTTCAAGCCTTGTCTTTCTTCTATTACCCGAACAAATTCACCTGCTTGCATTAAAGAATTAAATGTTCCGGTATCCAACCAAGCTGTTCCGCGATCTAAGATGGAGACTTTCAACTTATTTCTTTTTAAATAGACTTCATTTATGGTCGTAATCTCTAATTCTCCCCGAGCTGAAGGTTGAATATTTTTCGCAATTTCGACAACGTCATTGTCGTAAAAATACAATCCTGGAACTGCATAATTAGATTTTGGGTTTTCAGGTTTCTCTTCTATAGAAACAGCTTTCCCATCCTTATCAAATTCAACACCTCCATACCGTTCAGGATCATTGACATAATAAGCGTAAACGACTCCTCCTTCAAGGTTATTATTGCTTTGTAAAAGCGTTCCCCTACCAGAACCATAAAAAATATTATCCCCTAATATTAAGGCAACTTTATCGCCGCCAATAAATTCTTCTCCAATGATAAATGCTTGAGCTAATCCGTCTGGACTGGGTTGTTCTGCGTACTCAATGTCACATCCAATTTGACGCCCATCTCCTAATAACTTCTTAAAGTGAGGCAAATCATGTGGGGTAGAGATGATTAAAATTTCATTAATCCCAGCTAACATCAATGTAGATAAAGGATAATATATGATCGGTTTATCATAAACTGGCATCAGCTGTTTACTTATAGCCAACGTTAATGGGTGTAATCGTGTTCCTGAACCTCCTGCTAATATTATGCCTTTCATTTTTTCTGTTTTTAATTGTTGAGTTGACCAAATTTATCAAATCTATTGTTCACTAAAGCCATTTTAATAGACTTTTAAAAAAAATCACTTTTAACGGTCTCCTTATTTAGCGTCATAAGGCTAAAAAATAAGCTCACCAAAACCACTCCTTGATTTCTTCCTAGAACGTTTTCAGTTAAGCAAGCTAGCGAAAAAACAAGAACCATCCCAAATAATATTCCATTTTTATCTTTTATTGATTTTAAAAGCAAATACCCCAACAGGAAAAGAAAGACAAACAACCCAACAAAGCCATTGGAAAGTAATACATCTAAATACTGATTGTGACAGTTATAATTTCGTTCCATTGCAAAATAAAAGTTCTTGCTAGAATAATTTTTAAAGAGATCGTTCTGCACATCTCCTAAGCCAGTTCCAAATAGTGGTCGCTTTTTTATTTCATCAACGGCACAAGTCCAAAGTGCTATTCTGGTATTCAATCCATTCCAATTTTCTTTTTTTATTTCTCCATTAAAATGATTGATAGGATTGGTATTCTCAAATTGAAATTCTACTTGGGTGATACTCTCAAACCTTTTTAATACTTTAGGAAATAAAACAACCAAGCCTAACACAAAAAATAGTAATGCCGTTGACAATGCTAAGGCCTGTTTTTTATTTATTTTATTAACGATTAGAAGGATAACGAATCCTCCGATTAACATTGCCATGGTAAAGATAGATGTTCTTGATGCTAATAAATATTGATTGGCAATTAAGCAAATCAAAAAAACCACAGCAGCTATCTTCTCTATTTGATAGGTAAGCTTTTCAGTATACCAAAAGTAAAATAACCCTACCACTGCAAAATTAACATACATCGAAAAATATACCGCTTGTTTATCTACATACTCAACAATATTATCGTTATAAAACCAACTACTATCACCCGTTTCAATATAGGTGTTCCATTGTGTGAATATCCCTATTAAAGGAATTAGACTAACCAGGCTGATGAAAAATTTAAAAATGAGCTGTTTTTGCCTAACAGACATAGGTGCAAGGCCATAAATAAGCGGAAACAATAACAAAGAAAGTCTCAATTCTATCAATTTCCACGCTTGCTTCGTATCTAATGAATAAAAAGCAGCAACAATAAAAATAAAGCCTAAAGAAATGAGCATTAACCAATGCCTTGAAGAAGCTAAGTGCTTCAATTTACTGCCGATATTTCTATCTATGAATACCGTCATTAGCAACAACCCAATAATGGCATTGGCAATCAATAAACTCGATGTTAAATGAAAAAATAATAAAGCTATCGTTAGGCCCATAACTTTTTCAGACCTATTCATTGCTTCACTTTCTTAGCTTTTTCGCTCATCCGTTTTAGCGCGATATAAAGCTGTTCGTATTCTAACCCACATCTAAAGCTATTGAAATCAATCTGATAGATATTAACTGAGTTCTCTGAAAGTTGTTTCAACTTTTCTGTGTGTGTCCTAAGAAATTCGATATAATGAATTGCTTTTTCTTTAGTTTCATATAAATAGCCATTCAGTCCTGTAGTTACAATATCTTTATTCCCAGAACATTTATTCAACACCAAGGGCAATCCAAAAGATAAAGCTTCTATGGTTGCTAAAGACAAACCTTCCCAAGAGGAAGTAGACAAATACAGATCCGATTTTGCCAACAACTCATAAACCTTAACTGTTGAGCACCATCCGGTTACCCTAATATTTTTACTGGTTAATACATTTTTCAATTCACCATCCCCAATCCATGTAAATGAAATAGAAGGATCATTCTGATAATAACTGGCTATAGCATTAAATAAATGTGGATTTTTTTGTGTTGTAATTTTACCACAAAAGACAACATTAAAAACAGTTTTTTTTATTTCAAGACGATCCTTATTGACATTAATAGTTACCCCATTCCTTATCTTTCTTGTTTTAATTCCAAGCTTCAAATACGCCTCAAGTTCTGAATTGCAAGAACTTACAATTACCGTATTTTTGGTATGGATTATTTTTTCAATCCATTGATATATTACTTTCTTGCTTTTAGAGATGTCTGTCCTTAAAAAAGAGGGCGCATTAGGGGTATATATCACCTTATTGTGTTTGCTTTTTTTACGAATAAACTGTCCTAAAACTCCCGCCTTTGAAGAATGGAGGTGTAAAACATCATATTTAAAGCGTTTAAGAATATTTTTCAACTCAAAAAAAGCCTCAATATCTTTCATCAGATTAATCTCTCGTTGGACACTATTCCACTTCACAAAAGTAGCCTTCCCTCTATATTCTAATTTAATTTTTTCTATTTACCTGCAGTCCTTTCTTTCACCATGAACAATAATATGTTCGTGACTAGGCATGCTAAATACTAACTCTTGTAAAAAAGTATTTATACCCGTTGCAAAAGGCTCAACTACGTGTATTATTGTCATTAAATAGTTTTCTTTTTATTTTTAGACTAGTATTTGAACCAATTGCCATTAAAGTTAAGTTAAATAGCGTCCCATATATAAAATTAAAATTAAGCGGACTAAACGCATAGATAACCTTTAATTTACTCCAGCTCTGTATTTTCCTATTAACATTCGAAATACCAGTATCGGCATGTTCTACGCTGGTAAGAAATTCTGAAATGTTAGCAACCTTGTACCGTTTTACTATTTTATAAAAAAAAGCGTAATCTTCAGCAGCTTCATACTCTTCAGGATACATCCCCAACTCCTCAACTATAGAATAACGAAACATCACTGAAGGATGAATCAAAGAACACCTTACGGCCATTCTTCGTTTAATATTTTTATGGCTTAAAGATGGCTTCTTGCAAAACACTACTTTCCCATTATAATCTATCCACTTTACCCAAGAACCAACTAATGCGATGTCTTGGTGTTTGATTAAGTAATTCTCTTGGATTTCAAATCGTTTACTTACACAGACATCACCACAATCAATTCTTGCAATAAATTTATGTTTTTTATTCTTTAAGATATATTCTAAACCAGTATTTAGCGCATTCGCTATTCCTCCATTCTTATCCAACTTAAGCAATTCAAGATTAACATTAGCATTCAGTCCTTTTTGAAGTACCGCAAGATCAGGCAACATAGTATTAACACTCCCGTCATCAATTATCAAAAGATCAATACCTTGTGTATGATAAATAGACTTTAGTGTTCTATTTAGAGACGCTAAATTATTATAGTGTGGAATAAGTACAATAGTATTTATCATTTACAATATGTTATTATTGACAAAAGTAAGGTTATTAAAGTCTAAAAAAAAATCCACGCAGAATAACCCCATCCGATCTCAACATGGATTCAAGAGTTTATTCTACTATTAAATTCGGCTCACACGAAAAAAAAGTTAGCGCGTAAAAAGATAACTAGTTTAAATTGGGATATTAAATTCAACTAAAATGATGGATATAAGTGCGCTCATTTTACCAAAATACTTACAGAAGTATTTTAAACAATAGTTGTTTAAACGTAGTGTGACACTTCCTCAACAGCTCCTATTTTAGCGTTTCATTTAGAAGAAACCAATGAGTTACCTTATAATTGACATTGATCAGCATATGAATCAAAAGGATTTCATTCCTCCTAACCCGTCCAAGATTTTGGGTAAGCGGAAAGGCGTTTAATCGCAGCCTAAAACGTAGGGAAGCTGGCACAAGAAAGACGCTTCTAAATTAACACTTAAAAGTAAATACTCCTTTAGCTTAGCAGGCGCTAAATCAACCAAATAGATTGTTTATTTTTTCAAAAATATAGATAACGTCCCGAATAGGTAAAATAAGTAATATAGGCAATTCCTAATTCTAAAATTAAACGCTTTAGTACGAATCTAAGAAGCGATTCAGCTATCAAATTTATCTTATTCAAGTGATGTAAATTATTTATTTAGTCCCTAAGCAATGAATGTGATCCAGTTTAATCTCTCGAATGCAAGCCTAATCCATTTTATGCTTCACCTAAAAACTGTTATTTTTTTTATTTGAAGAATAAAATGTAAAAGAAAAAAGAAAATGTTTAGAGTTTAGAAAAAAACCCTACATTTGCAGTCCTTAAAAATTAAGTAAAAAAAGTAAAGATATGGCTAATCACAAGTCTGCGTTAAAGAGAATTAGACAAACAGCAACAAGAACACTTAGAAATAAGTACCAACATAAAACGACTCGTAATGCTATAAAAGCACTTAGAGCAGCTACTGAAAAGAAAGAAGCATCAGAAATGTTACCTAAAGTTTCTGGAATGTTAGATAAGTTAGCAAAAAGAAATATTATTCATAACAATAAAGCGGCTAACATTAAATCTAAATTAACGAAGTACATCGCTTCTTTATAAGACACCTAATTATAGATATTTTAAAGGCTTTCTGAAAAGAAAGTCTTTTTTTATGCTTTATATTTACATTTGTAAGACATTGACAATTTGAGTAATTTTATACTTAGTTTTTTTGATTAGGATAAAACTTTTAAAATTGTATCGCGCAAAAAAGGTTTTTTTACCGAGACAATACCTAGCAATCAGAATCAGGCCAACTGACAGCGTTAATAATAGAAATTAAAGATATGATTAGAATTGCTATAAATGGTTTTGGGAGAATAGGGCGTTCATTAACAAGAGTACTTCAACAGTATCAAAGTATTGAAATTGTTGCCATTAACGATTTAGCAAACGCTAAAACTTTAGCCCATTTACTAAAATATGATTCTGTTCATGGCCATTTTAATGGTGAAATTTCAGCCAATGAAACTTCAATCTCCATCAATGGCAAACCGATTCAAATTTTAAACGAAAGCGTCCCTAAAAATCTTCCTTGGAAATCTTTATACATCGATATAGTAATTGAGTGTACTGGATTATTTTTAACCAAAGAATTAGCAACACAGCATTTAACGGCAGGAGCAAAAAAAGTAATCCTTTCAGCACCTCCGAAAAGTGAGGATGTTAAAACTATTGTTTTAGGGATTAACGATCAAACGATTGATGGAACAGAATCCATTATTTCTAACGCATCTTGCACCACGAATGCTGCGGCACCTTTAATTAAAGTTTTACACGACTTATACCAGATTGAAAGCGCATATATTACCACTGTTCACTCTTACACCAGCGATCAAAGCTTACACGATTCTCCTCATCGAGATTTACGAAGAGCAAGAGCTGGTGCGCAATCAATAATACCAACATCAACTGGAGCAGCAAAAGCGATTACCAAAATATTCCCCGATTTAGACGGAAATATTGGAGGATGCGGCATTAGAGTTCCAGTACCTAATGGTTCTTTAATTGACATTAGCGTAATTCTTAAAGAAGAAACTACAGTAGCCGCGATAAACGAAGCTTTTAAGGACGCCTCCGAAACCTACTTAAAAAGTATTTTAGAATACACTGAAGACCAAATCGTTTCTATTGACACCATTGGTAACCCACACTCTTGTATTTTTGATGCTGAATTAACCTCTATTACTGGTCATATGGTAAAGTTGGTTGGTTGGTACGATAACGAAATGGGGTACGCGAATAGGT
This sequence comes from Flavobacteriales bacterium, assembly GCA_034112225.1. GTDB lineage: Bacteria > Bacteroidota > Bacteroidia > Flavobacteriales_E > Vicingaceae. The sequence goes on from JAWUVT010000206.1 coordinate 7,899, forward strand.
TGGCTGAGTTGGTTTTAAAATTGAGTTAAAATGCTACTCCCCGTTAAGATCGCTTGAAAACTTATAAAATTGATGGGGCACAACACTTAAAGGGTGCAAAAGCTGTTGCTAATTTTCAATCAGGATCGATTTTAGGCCCCAATGCTTCTTCAATTTGGAGATTTTTTGAGGAAAGTGCTTTATTCGGTGTTACTTAACTTCATCCCTACATGCTGTAAATCCTTCCAAAAACTAGGGTAAGACTTCCCTACTACATTTTCATCCTCAATAGTTATTTGATTTTGCAATGCTAAGGGTGCAAATGCCATCGCCATCCTATGGTCATCATAGGTTGCTACGCGCATCATCGAGAGGCACGAAGCAAGCTTATCCTCCTGAATTGGTGCTTTCAGCACTCCATCCTGATTTGTATCCAATGCAGGTGAGATCAAAATATCATCCCCCTCAACAGCTACTAAAAAACCAAGTTTGGTCAATTCGGTGTGCAAGGCAGCAATCCTATCTGTTTCTTTTATTCTTAATGTTTTTAAGCCGGTCAACTTTGCTTTTACATTTAAGGCTGCACAAGTTACGGCAACAGTTTGTGCGATATCAGGACAGTTTACAAAATCAATTTCCAAAAAGGCACCATCGACAGGCTCAGGTTCACGGTTTTTAGTGATTCGAATTCCACCTTCAAAAAATTCAGTTGCTACTCCCAGACTTTTATAAATTTCTTGAACGATAGCATCTCCTTGTAAACTTTCTTGTTTTAAACCATATAGGGTAATCTCCGCTTCTTCGGCTAAAGCCCCCATACTATACCAATAAGATGCGGCACTCCAATCAGCTTCTACTTTAAAACGTTTGCCTTTGTATTGCCCAGGTGCGACAACTATTGAATGCGCTTCCCATTGCACCTCGATTCCAAAATAGCGCATCATTTCAATGGTCATATTGATATAAGGTTTAGAAATAATTTCACCTTTAAACGCTATTGTTAATCCCTTAGCCAAATTTGGCGCAATCATTAACAATGCGGAAACATATTGACTACTAATTCCACCATCAATTGTTACTTTTTTGCCAAACAGATTCTTTCCGCTAATTTTTTATGGCGGATACCCTTCCTTTTCTTCATAAGAGATCTCAG
>JAWUVT010000207.1:0-19168 GCA_034112225.1 Flavobacteriales bacterium
ATCAACTTTTAAATGAAGGCCAATACGAAGTGAAATATTTGCTCACCAACATCTACCAACCCAACGGTCGTGTCTCTATGCACGGAACCCCTGAAGGCTTAATAGAACAACAAGCTGAAAGCATTGGCATTCCATTAATAAAGCTTTACATCTAAGAAAAAACGCCGGAGGAATACGAGGTCAAGATGAAAGGTTTTTTGCTAAAAATGAAAGCAGAAGGCATTCATAAGGTAGCTTTTGGAGATCTATTTTTAGAAGATTTAAAAGCATATCGGGAAAATAAATTGGCTGAAGTTGGCATGAAAGCACTCTTTCCTTTATGGAAAAAAGACACCACCGCCTTGTCTTTAGCATTTTTGAAGGATGGTTTTAAAACCCATATTTGTTGCATTGATACAGCAAAAATCCCTAAAAAACTAATAGGCGTTAACTATTCCATTTCTTTCTTAGACCAACTGCCTAAAACTGTTGACCCTTGCGGAGAGAATGGAGAATTCCATAGCTTTTGTTTTGAAGGCCCCATTTTTAAAAAGAAGATCTCCTTCAATAAGAATGGAACAGTTACCAAAAAATACTCCCATAATGGATTGGAATTTCATTATTTATTCAGCGACATCGGCAATTAATCTAGACATAGGATTCCAATAATACATAGAAAATTGAATCTGTTTTGAGAAGAAGAAGATTTATTTTTAAATCTTCAATAATAAAACTATTCTTTATGAAAAATTGTTTCTCAAAATTTAATAAAACAACAGCTGTTGCCTTATTAGGGTTGATAATATCAAGCAATCTTCTTGGTCAACAAAAAAATAAATACACTGTAAATTCGTCTTCTTTCAACCCCATTAACGAAAACTCCATTGTTGCTTCAAGCAAGCATAGAACCATTATTCCTTCAAGCTATAGCACAGTTTCTCTGAATACCCTCCGATTAAAAAAGAAACTGTCTGTCGCAAAAAAGAAAAGCGAGTTTTCCACGAGTCCTCCTCTCATCATTGTTTTACCCAATCCAGATGGAAGCTCCTCAAGGTATAGGGTTTACAAAAACACAACGATGCACCCTGTTCTTGAGGCTAATTTTTCTGAAATTAGAACATTCGATGGTGTTGGTATTGATCATCCTGGAGATGTTGTAAAGTTTGATTTGACCCCGCATGGCTTTCATGCGATGATTTTAACAGCAAATAAGGGAACCATTTTTATAGATCCTTACACCAAAGGAAATACCGAAAACTATCAAGTCTATTACAAAAGAGACTATGCAAATAGAAACCCACATCGTTTCTCTTGTCAAGTAGAGGAGACAACTTCTTTAATCGGAGAACTCGGTACTGAGAATGTTTTCAAAAAATTTGGCACTTGTGAATTAAGAACTTATCGCCTAGCGTTGTCATGCACAGGAGAATATGCTGCCGCTGTTGGTGGAGGCACTGTTATAGGAGCTTTAGCAGCGCAGGTTACGACAATGAATCGTGTCAATGGTATTTATGAAAGAGCCCTTGCTGTAACCATGACGATTGTCGCAAATAACAACTTAATTATTTACACCAATTCAATGACAGATCCTTACGCGAATGGTAATGCAGGAAGTCTTATTAATGAAAGTCAATTGAACATTGATAACGTAATAGGAAATGCCAACTATGACATTGGACATACTTTTAGTACTGGAGGTGGTGGACTCGCTGGTCTAGGAATAGTTTGCATTGAGGGATCAAAAGGTAGAGGAATTACAGGGAATTCAAACCCTCAAGGTGATGCTTATGATATTGATTATGTAGCTCATGAAATCGGACATCAATTTGGTGGTAATCATACTTTTCATGGTACTGGAGGAGCTTGTGCTGGTAATAGGAACCTATCTACAGCTTATGAGCCCGGAAGCGGATCTTCTATTATGTCTTACGCTGGGATTTGTATCAATAACGTTGAAAACAATAGTGATGCTTTCTTTCACAGTGGAAGTTTGGCTGAAATTGGAGCGACCCTTACAGGAAGTGCTGATGTATGCCCTGTTAAGACAGCTTTAATAAATGTTTCTCCTAGTCTCTCAGGAACGAATGGAAATGTAACGATTCCTAAAGGTACTCCTTTTGCATTAACACTTTCTGCAACGGATCCTGATGTTGGAAATACACTTACTTATACTTGGGAACAAATGGACATCGAAAACTCCCCTCAACCCCCACAGGCAACCTCTACTGGAGGACCAAACTTTAGATCGTTTCTGCCATCAACGAGTCCAACAAGATACTTTCCCAACTTAACGGCTTTAAACAATAATGGACCCTTTACATGGGAGGTGCTTCCTACAGTGAGTAGAACGATGCATTTTAGAGGTGTTGTTAGAGACAATTCCTCAGGTGGAGGCTGTACAGATCACACCGATGTAACTGTAACAGTTGATGCCAACTCTGGGCCTTTTGTACTCAATGCACCAAGTGCTACAGGAATTACATGGCCTATATTAAGCACTCAAAATGTAACCTGGAATGAAGCTGGAACGGCTAATGCTCCGGTTAGTTGTGCTACTGTTAATCTTCTTTTATCTACCGACGGAGGTTTAACTTACCCCACGGTTTTAGCATCGAATGTTCCAAATGATGGGATTCAATCCGTTACTGTTCCCAACTCTGCAAGTACCACCGCTAAAATCATGGTCACCTGTTCTAACGGTACATTCTTTGACATTTCAGACAACAACTTTACAATTGCTGGGCTAACAACAGATTTTACACTCACTGCCAATCCAACGTTCATTAATAATTGCACATCAACAACTGGAACAACAAGAATTGAGGTGGGTTCAATAGGAGGATACAATGATGTGGTGAACCTTACAGTTACGGGTCTACCAGTAGGTGCTTCTTCAAATTTTAGTTCGAGTTCCATCACTCCAACAGGAACGTCAATATTGACCATTAATACAGGTTCAGCAACAGCAGGAGTAGCTACGTTAGCCGTTCAAGGTGTAAGCACTTCAGGTACAAAAACGGTAGCCATTATTTTAACCCTTGGTACACCAAGCATTCCTTTAGTTGTGGTGACTAACAATTGTGGGAACTCCGAACTAACCACTTCAGGAACAGGATTACTGTGGTCTACAGGTGAAACTACTGCAAGTATAACCGTAGCTACTGGTGCAACCTATACCGTAACCCAATCCTTTGATGGGTGTACTTCTTTACCAGGTTCTGCAATCGCTAATCCTACAGTTATTGATACCACTGTCTCAATTTCTGGATCAATAATAACGTCAAACCAAACGGGTTCCGCCTATAGATGGCTAGCTTGTGACTCAGATTATAATGTTATTCCAGGAGAAAATTCTCAAAATTATACCGCGACATCATCTGGTAATTATGCTGTTGAAATAACTAAAAATGGATGTGTGGACACTTCAGCTTGTTCTCTAATTTTAACAATTGGAATTGAAGATCCTTTAGAATTCGAAAAACTCTTCATCTATCCAAATCCTGCTAAGAAGAGTTTAACGGTTAGTGGTTTAGAGCAGGCAAAAGAAATCTCATTAATAGACCTAACAGGTAAAGTCGTATTCCACACCTTCAGTATTTCTGAAAAATCAATGACTATTGATTTAACAACCATTAGTAACGGAATGTATTTTTTACAAGTTCGAACGGAAAAGAAGTTAACAGCATATAAAGTAATTAAGCATTAAATAAAAAGAATAAAAAAGAGTCTTCCAATTGAAGACTCTTTTCTGTTGACTTAAAATATAAATTAATTTTGAATCATTTAGGGTAATGCTTGAGCTGAATCATAAAGAAGCTTAGCTCTTCATTCTCTTTGGTATCAATCACTAAATCACAAACCTTATCGGAACACCTCTCTTTGGTAACCTAAAGAGGTTTAAGCCATCTTCTAATAAATGAGTGGAGAGCTATGTTGTAAAGTATGGTCCGTAATCTTTTTATGGAGAGCAACTTTACTTCGGTTGTTTTATTACCCATTGTAGCTTACTCCTACTGAGGCCACTGGGATTTCCCTTATCCGTTACTAGGCTATTGAACAAATACTGTTCGTGTTGATTTGTTTTTTACTAAACTGGAAATTTGGCAAAAATCATTACTTTTATCAGTACTTGAAACAGTAAATCACATTTAATAGACATGCCTTAACAGCAATTAACTTTACAACTCTAATTTTAAGATGATTATAAAATTTAACACTGCAAAACACCCCGACTTAGAAATAGATGTTTTAATCCAACCAAAAATATTCGGACTGAATACTCGGTTAAGTATCGATAATGAAATGATAAGTCCATCTAACCAAAAAAAACACAAGTACATTCTCTCAAAAAATGGAACCTCATATAATATACAAATTACAAGTACACCTTATGCTTCTAAAATAATTATAAATGAAGAAAAATTTGATTGAACGCCAAAGACAGAATGGTACAATTATATCATTGGTGGTTTACCGTTTGCTTTAATGATCAATGGTGGAATCTTGGGGGGCGTATTTGGATTTTTAGGATGGTCAGCCAATATGAATTATTTGAGATTTGGGGATGGAATAAAAAAGTATTTATTTGTGTTAGGCATCACAACAGTGACAGTATTGACTTTCTTTATTTTAGCTGGTATTGTTAGATTCGCTACTCGATAAAAATACACGAACACACTGTTATACTGACTTTTATTGCAACCAGTTTTAACGATTTGACAAGTTGGTGAGTTCATTCCATAATTTTTGCTAGCTGTTTCTGATCACTATTTAGCAAGCGGAATTCTTACTTTGTGCATGGTAAGGTTTTACTTGTTGGACACTATTTAACATGGATGCCGCACAAAAATTACTAATTTTAAGCTTTAACAACCTGTAAAACGCAACATACAATAACGTAGCTAATAAAATGAACCCCGTAAAAACCTATCAAAAAATAAACGCTGAAAAGCAAGACATTAGTTTTGGAATATCCAAAATGGAAGACATTTATACCAAACGAAATGGAAAGGCTGACGAACCACATAGACATAATTACTATACTGTACTGATTATAAAAAAAGCCCAGGGCTTACATAAAATTGATTTTAACAGTTATGAATTAGGGGAAAGACAACTCTATTTTGTTTCACCAGGACAAGTACACCAAGTGCTTGAAAATGAAAAATCACAAGGTTATGGAATGACTTTTTCAACTGACTTTTTGATTCAAAATTCTATCCCATTATCATTTATTGCGAGTTTGAATCTGTTTCATAATTATGGACAAAGTCCACCATTATTGCCCAATGAAGAGCATTTTAAACGGATAGAAAACTTCTCAAAGCAAATATTTTCGCTCTTCCATAGTGCTACCCAAATGAAAAATTTATCTGTAGGTGCATATTTGAAACTTTTACTCATTGAATGCAATAACATTTGTGCTATCAACCCTATAGAATCGGATATTGACACTTCTGGCGATAATTTAGTTAGAACTTTTAGAACTGAGGTAGATAAGCACTATCAACAAGAACATTTTACCCACTTTTATGCCCGACAGCTTAACATTAGCGCCGATCACTTAAATCGTACTATTAAATCGAAAATAGGAAAAACTGCCAAAGAATATATTCAATCAAGAATAATAACAGAGGCTAAAAGACTCCTCTATTTTACCGGCTTATCTAATAAAGAAATTGGCTACGAATTGGGTTTTAATGAACCGGCTAACTTTAGTGCATTTTTTAAGAAATCCACCCAAATTTCTCCTTCAAGTTTCAAGAAAAAAGAGACGGTGTCCTAAATATCGGATTTTCATACGTTTCCTCCCATTTTTCATATTCCACAGTTCTCTAATTATTCTAATCTTTGTGGTCTACTTTTAAAGCACAGCATATGGAACGTAAAAAATTTATAAAATCAGCATTACTTACAGGAGCTATTGGAGCTATTGCTCCACAATTGTTGAATGCCAAAGGCAGCAAACCTGTAAAATCAACATTCGATAATTTAATGCAAAAAGTAGGCTTTAATCACTTACCTAATCAAGAAAATAGAACTATGAATACCGTAATTCACAAAGCAGACACCAGAGGAAATGCAAATCATGGTTGGTTAAACTCCCATCATACTTTTAGTTTTGCTAATTATCACCACCCCGAAAGAATGAACTTTGGCGTACTTCGAGTCTTAAATGACGACAGAGTACAAGCAGGTATGGGGTTTGGGACCCACCCACACGACAATATGGAAATCATTTCCATTCCCTTAGAAGGAGATTTAGAACACAAAGACAGTATGGGAAATGTAGCCGTCATCAAAGAAGGTGATGTGCAAGTTTTGAGTGCTGGTACAGGCATTACACATTCGGAATACAATAAGAACAAAGATAAAGAAGTGAAATTTCTTCAAATTTGGATATTTCCTAAAGAGAAAAATGTAACTCCACGTTATGACCAAATTTCGGTAAGAGCTATTGAAAAAGAGAATGAATTTTATCAAGTACTATCTCCTAGCAAAGACGACCAAGGTGTTTGTATCAATCAAGATGCTTGGTTCCATTTAGGCCGATTCAACAAAGGAAATTCTGATGCATATACAATCAAAAAAGAAGGCAATGGCATTTATGTATTTGTATTGGACGGTGAGGTAGAAATAAACAACGAAAAACTAGCCAAAAGAGATGGTATGGGTGTTTGGGACACCGATTCTATAGTGGTAAAAGCTTCAGAAAATGCACGTGTCCTTTTAATGGAAGTACCAATGAGTATTTAATTCTTAACTACAAAAAAGCATACCATGCAATTCATAGAAAATTTAAAATGGCGTTATGCCACAAAAAAATACGACAGTTCTAAGAAAGTAAGCGATAGTGATCTTTCTAAAATCAAGGAAGCTATTCAGTTATCAGCGAGTTCTTATGGTCTTCAATTATTTAAAGTGTTAGACATAAAATCTTCTGAAATTCGAGCGCAACTTAAACCTGCCTCTTGGGGTCAGTCTCAAATAACAGAGGCCTCCAACCTTTTTGTATTTTGTAATTACGCAGCTGTAAGGGATGGGCATATTGATGAGTATCTGCAGCTTAAAGCCAACACTCAAGGATTGGAATTGGATTCTATTCAAGGCTATGGCAACTTTGTAAAAGGCAAAATAAGCGAGAAGTCAATTGAAGAAAAACAAGTATGGACCGCTAAGCAAACCTACATCGCTTTATCAAGTGCATTAGCTGTTTGTGCAGAGTTAAAAATTGATAGCACTCCAATTGAAGGTTTTGAACCGGAGGATTATACCAAAATATTGAGTCTAAAAGAAAAAGGATTAAAAGCCTCTGTAGTATTGGCTATTGGTTATCGAAGTGATGAAGATGCTTCTCAACATGGAAAGAAAGTAAGAAAGTCAATTGAATCGATTTTCGAGATCGTTTAACAAAAACACCACCTAAACCGAGTAGCCCCCATTTTTTTTACCGCTCAAGGTACTTGCATTTTCTCGTTCATTTTTTTTCCCATTTCACTTATTCGACACTCAGGATCTCGTGCCTTGGTTCTTCGAAATTTTTAGTGTGTATTCGATTCACAACTATAAAATCAACCCTCTTGTAAGGTTGGTTAAAAGAAGCCTTTACGAGAACCCTTTGATACCATTTTGATGAAAAACAGCAAGAACGAGACTTCCGATTGTTCACCTTGTGATTTTTTTAGGGCAACATTTCTAATGCTCTTGTGCTACTCCCTAACTTTTGAACTTGATCCAAAAAAAGCCCGTTCAGTTGAACGGGCTTTCATGATTTGTTAGCACCTAATTTCTATTTAAAAACTTCATCCCCTAACTTCGTATTCAGTTCAACAGATGTCACATTCATATCAAAGACTTGAGGTCCTACTGCTTGGTTAATTTTATATGCATAGTTTATCCCTCCTACTACTTTGTAGTCATAAAACATCTTAACAGAAGTCATAGAGCCACCACCTTTTTCTTCTGGAATTTCAGAAACTTGCATTGCTTTTACTTGCATACTTGTAGCCACATCATACCATATAGTTTCTTTAGCACCAGTTTTCTTAGACACCTCAATTTTATAAGCATCTTTCCCTTCTATTGGTTCAACGCCTAATAAAGTATAGGTATTTCCTGAGGTTTTATAGTCAATATCTCCAAATAGAATCGAGCTCTTTTTTAAGTCCGCTAATTCATCCCCTTCAACATCACTAGCTCCTTGCATTCCAGAATTCTTTCCTTTAACGCCATCAAAAGTTTGTTTTTGGATAACCATTGCCCCCATAGTTACAGCGATGGCAAATTTATTAGGTTTTTTTTGATAACGCGTAAAATTAATGGTTTGCCCCTGCATTGATGCCTCCATCTTAACCGTTACATCTTTAATCTTTTTTAATTTTTTAGATAACTTTTTACCTGGAGCCATTCCATATTTGGCAACAATGTATTTATCCAACACATTTTCTGCCGTCATTCCCGCTGGAGCAGGTTTTAGAGGCTCCACCCATTCGTTACCCGAAACATCATAAAAATCTACTTCACCACTTGCCGCAAAAGAAGACAATTGATCAGCTACTTCTCCTTTATTACCAACAACTAAAATAATCAGGTTTTCGGGTTGAATGTATTTTTTTGCCATTTCCTGAACATCATCAACAGTAACTGCGGCTAAGTTTTTTAGGTAATTTGCATAATAATCGTCAGGCAAGTTGTAACGTTCTTTGTTAATTGCAAAACGAGCAATCGTTTGAGGGTCTTGCAAAGTATAAGCAAAAGTACCTGTCATGTAGTTTTTTACACTTTGTAAATCTTCTTCAGTAACTTTTTCATCTCTCATCCTATTGAGTTCTACCTTAAACTCAATAATAGAACTATCGGTTACCTCGTTTCTTACTTTAGCATTTGCGCCAAATGTTCCCACTAACTTATCAGGTCTAATAGAAGAGTAAGCTCCATAAGTATACCCATGAGATTCTCTTAAGTTCATAAACAACCTTCCAGTCATTCCCCCACCTAAAATAGTGTTCATCACTTTTGCTTTAATGGCATCAGGATTGTTTTGTTTTAAGTGAATTGGATGTCCAATGTTTATCACTGACTGAACGGCTCCTTCTTTATGTACAAAAGCAACTTCATTTGCTGCTGGAGCAACTGGTGTTCTGTATTTATGCTTCGGCACAACCCCTCTCTCCCATTTTCCAAAATACTTTTCTGTTAACGCTTTTACTTCTTCTACCGTAACATCCCCAACAACAGCTAAATAAGCTACATTTGGTTTAAAATAAGTAGCATAATACTCCTTACACTTTTCTAAAGTAACCTGTTCTACGGAAGCTTCTGTAGCAACCTCTCCGTATGGATGTTTTTTACCATAAGTTAACACCGCTTTGGCATTTGCGGAAATTGCATCTGGATCATCTTTAGCCGAAGCAATGCCGGAAAGCATTTGCTTTTTTAGTTTAGCCAACTCTTCTTGTTTAAAATCTGCATTGATCAACACATCAGACATCATGTCTAATAGTTTTTCTTGATGCTTTTTTAAAGCACCGCCATAAATACCGTTAGCAGAAGCACTTAACCTTGCCCCAATAAAATCAATTTCTTCATCAAATTGTTCCTTGGTTCTGTTCTTCGTCCCTCTTTCCATTAATTGACCTGTTAAATCTAAATAACCTGCCATATCTCCTTCTAAAACAGGATCAATATTTAACGATAATGAATAAGCCACTTTAGGCAGTTTATGGTTTTCTACCACAAAAACTTTTAATCCATTTTCTAGCGTAAACTTTTCAATTTTTCCTAATTTAATCTCTGGAGCAATTCCTGCTACAGGTCTTTTACTTCTGTCTAGTTTTTGTGCGAAAGCAACCGAAGTTACTGCGAATACTAGTATAAGTGATACTATCTTTTTCATATTTTTATTTTTTTCGTCATGGCGAGGTGAGTTTCTGCTGAGCGAAGTCGAAGTGAAGCACTCTTCTGTTTAATTAGGAGATGGCTTTACTCCACTGCGTATCTTTCGCAATGACGTGTTGAATGAATTTATTTGGTCTCTTCTATCTTTTCTGGTTGAACTGGCTTTTCTGCCTTCTTGGGTACATAGTGTAAAACAACTCTATTGTCTTTTCTAAAATACTCTTTACTTACGCGTTGTATATCTTCTCGTGTTACTTTCATATACCTTTCAATTTCAGTATTAATCAAGTTGGCATCGCCATAATACACGGCATAATTGGCTAAGCTTTCTGCAATTCCTTCAATTTTAGAATTTTTAGAAATCATGTCGTTTTCAATCTGATTTTTTAACTTTTGAAATTCTTTTTCCGATATCAATTCATTTTGAATCTTTTCTACTTCAGCATCAATTGCTATTTCTAAATCTTCTAAAGAAACGCCCATATTTGTAATTCCAAACATTAAAGCCATTCCTGGATCTTCAGAAGGGAAAGGAAAAGCACCTACATAAACAGCCTTTTCTTGCTCGTCCATTATACTTTTTTGTAACCTAGAACTTTTACCTTGAGATAAGATTTGTGCTAACATATCTACCGCATAAGCATCTGGTGTACCTTGTGCTGGTGTATGGTAGCCCATCATAACGGCTGGCAATTGAATGTTATCTTCTACCACATCTCTCACTTCTTTATGTTTAATGGGTTCTTTAATTGTTGGTCTGTGCATTTTCTTTGTTCCTTTAGGAATGGTAGAAAAATACTTGTCTATCCATTTTTTCAATTGCTTTTTATCAAAATCTCCAGCAATAGAAAGTGTTGCATTATTAGGTACGTAGTAGGTTTTATAGAAATCTCTAAACTCTTCTATTTTTGCTTCATTTAAATGTGCTAAAGAACCTATTGGCACCCAGTTATAAGGATGAACTTCAAAAGCTCTACTAAACATATTGGGTAAAAATGAACCGTAAGGTGTATTTTCATAACGCTGTCTGTACTCTTCTTTTACAACTTCTCTTTGTGTTTCCACCCCTTTTTCATCAATTTTAGCGTGTAATAATCTTTCAGACTCTAACCACAACCCTAATTCCAATTGATTGGAAGGAAGAATTTCATAATAAAACGTTCTATCAAAAGAAGTGTTTGCATTTAAGATTCCTCCATTACTCTGTACAATTTTCATGTACTCCCCCCTCTCAATATTCTCAGATCCTTCAAACAGTAAATGTTCGAAAAAATGAGCAAAACCAGTACGTTTAGGATCTTCATTTTTAGAGCCTACGTGGTAAAGTACCGTTACGGCTACAATAGGTGTGGAATGGTCCTCATGTAAAATTACATGCATACCATTTTTAAGTTGATATTCTTCAAACTCAATTTTAGACTGTGCATGTGCGCTTAAAACTCCAACACATAAGGCAGCCGACAATAAAACTTTTTTCATAGTTAACTATTTATTATTTTTAATTTGATATGATTTGATCTTGCGAATATAAATATAATAATTATTGACCTTTAACAAGATTTACACAAAAGGTGAAATAGTGATACCAATGGTATTTTGGTGTTAAAATAGGTACAATATATTGACACATTTTTAGTTACTTTTGAAAACCAATAAAAATGATGGACTTAGTGAACTTTAAAAAGATATACCATACCCTTCTATTCGTTATCATTGCAGGAACAGTTAATGCTCAAGAATCTGCAACACTTTACGGAACATTAAAAAATGCTAAAGGTCTTGCATTAGAAGGTGCTAACATTACCATTGTAGGCGTTTCGGGAGGTACAAAAACGACCAAAGATGGTAAATTCAGCTACATTATTCCTGCCAATCAAGACCTTAAAGTGGGGATTACTTACATAGGATATACGACAGTGATCGAAACTTTTCATTTAAAACCAAATGAAAGAAAAGAGTTCTCTCCTATTTTAAAAAATAATGCGACCAACATTCCTGAATATGAATTTGCTGAGGAAGGAAATCGTGGAGATCCAATGGTGAAGATTCAACCTAAATTAGCGACAAAATTTACCAGCGCTTCCGGAAGTTTTGAAGCCATCTTAAAAACCCTTCCCGGTGTTTCTTCTAATAATGAATTAAGTTCTCAGTACTCCGTAAGAGGAGGTAATTTTGACGAAAACTTGGTGTATGTTAATGATATTGAGATTTACCGCCCATTTTTAACGCGTGCTGGTAAGCAAGAAGGGTTAAGTTTTATTAACTCTAGTTTGGTGAGTGACATTAAATTTTCTGCTGGGGGGTTTGGTGCAAAATATGGCGATAAAATGTCATCTGTTTTAGATGTGACCTACAAAGAACCTGAAGAGTTTGCAGGCTCATTTATTGCCAGTTTACAAGGAGGGTCGCTCCACATTGAAGGCGCTAGTAAAAACCACCGGCTAACATACTTAACGGGTATTCGATACAAGTCCAATCAATATGTTTTACAGAGTTTAGATACTGACGGAGAATATCGTCCCTCTTTTTTAGATGTTCAAGCATTCATCACCTATGATATTAATGAAAAATGGGAAATCGGTTTTTTAGGGAACATTGCAAAAAACAAATACAATTTTATTCCCCAAACCAGAGAAACAGAATTTGGTACCATTAACGAATCTTTACAATTAACGGTTTTCTTTGACGGTCAAGAGGTTAATCAATTTCAAACCTACTTTGGGGCAGTGAGCAATACCTTTACGCCTAAAAAAGGACTTGAATTAAAGTTCATTACTTCTGCTTTTAGTTCTTTAGAGGATGAGGAGTATGATATTGAAGGGGCTTATCGAATTGATGAGCTGGAGCGAGATTTATCCAGTGATAACTTTGGAGATATTAAGTTTAATAAAGGGGTGGGTTCTTTTATGGAACATGCGAGAAATAAATTAGATGCACAAGTAATCAATACGGAACATAAAGGAAAAAAAATAAAAGGAAACCATACTACTTTTTGGGGCGTGAAGTATCAACACGAATACATTAAAGATAGAATTAGTGAATGGGGATTTATTGATTCTACGGGTTATTTTATTCCTCAAAGTGCTGACTCTATTGGATATAGTAATCCTTTGGTTCAATCTAACAATACCTTAGAGTTAAATGAAGTGTTAAAATCTGAAGTGGAATTAAACAGCAACCGATACAGTAGTTATTTCCAACGCGCATGGAATTGGGAAAACGATAGCGTTCACTACACCTTAACTGCTGGAGTTCGTGGAGCGTATTGGGATTTAAATAAGGAACTCATTGTTAGCCCAAGAGCGTCCTTTTCTTTTGAACCCAATTGGAAAAAAGATTACCTTTTTAGAGTGGCAGCTGGAGTGTATTATCAACCGCCATTTTACAGAGAAATGCGCGATTTTGAGGGCAACATCAATAAAGACATCAAATCACAAAGGTCCTATCAAGTTGTTCTAGGTTCTGACTACAATTTTAAAGCTTGGGGACGACCGTTTAAATTTACAACTGAACTGTACTACAAACACATGAAGAATGTAATTCCTTATGAAGTAGACAATGTAAGGATCCGTTATTTTGCCACCAATAATGCCAATGCTTATGCTACTGGAATAGACTTTAAAATTAACGGAGAATTTGTGAAAGGGATAGAATCTTGGTTCAGTATGTCGGTAATGAAATCTGCAGAAAACTTAGTGGATGATTCTTATGTGGAAGATTTTAATAGTGATGGTGAAAAAATAATTTCTGGATACACCGCCAATACTACTGTTGTAAGAAGTGATACAATTACTCCGGAATGGATTCCTCGACCAACTGACCAACGGGTTAATTTCTCTTTATTTTTTCAAGATTACATTCCTGGTTTAGAGTCTTTTAAAATGCACATTGCGTTATATTACGCTTCGGGATTACCTTTTGGAGCTACCAACACTCACGACAGGTACAAAGCCACATTAAGACTACCTCCTTATCGAAGAGTAGATTTAGGATTCTCCTACTTAATTAAAGATGCAGAGAAACACAACGATAAAAAAATAATTGGAGGGTTTAAAAACATTTGGATAAGTGCTGAAGTATTTAATCTATTGCAGATTAACAATGTCATTTCTTACTTATGGATTAAAGATGTCAACAATAAGACTTACGCTGTACCCAATTACCTTACTTCACGTCAAGTGAATTTAAAGTTTCATTTTGAGTTTTAACTGGGTCAACGACAATAACGATTATCTCATTTATGTGGGGGATGCCATGTGCTCTTGGTGCCATGGTTTTTCTCCAGAATTAGATCAACTCCTAAAAGGCCACCCTACCCTCAACCTTAAATTGGTAATGGGAGGCTTAAGGCCTTATCATACGGAGAAAGCGATTGAAATGTCCGATTTCTTAAAAACCCATTGGGTAGAAATTAACGAAAGAACTGGACAACCGTTTTCTTTTGACATTTTAAAAGATGAACATTTTGTTTACGATACGGAACCTGCATCTCGAGCAATAGTAGTTGCCAGAACAATGGAGCCCACAATTGAATATGACTTTTTCAAAGCCGTTCAAATGGCTTTTTATCGAGACAATAAAAACACGAACCTCTTAGACACCTACTTGCCCATAGCTGCTCATTTTGGTTTAGAGTTAAATGCTTTTGAACGATTCTTTAATGCTGAAGAAATTAAAACAAGAACGAAAGCTGATTTTCAGTTGTCTGGACAATTTGGAATTAAAGGTTTTCCATCACTGCTCTTAAAACACAATGGAGCATTCACGCAACTCTCTAATGGCTATACCAACGTAGATCAAATCAACAAAGTTATCCAAGAAGTGATAAAATAGTTGGGAACAAAAAAAACTCCAACATTTCTGTTGAAGTTTTTCCATTTAGTTATGTGAAGTAATATTAAGCGATAACTTCTACGCTGATCATTTTATCTCCTTCTCTAATTTCATCAATTACATCTAACCCTTCTACCACCTTACCAAAACAAGTATGGTTACCGTCTAAATGTGCCGTATTGTTTCTACTGTGACAAACAAAGAATTGAGATCCTCCTGTATTACGACCTGCATGTGCCATAGACAATACTCCTCTATCGTGGTATTGGTTTTCACCGTCTAACTCACAATCTATAGAATAACCTGGTCCACCAGCTCCTGTTCCATCTGGACAACCCCCTTGAATTACAAAATCATTTAAAACTCTATGAAAAGTTAATCCGTTGTAATATCCTTTATTAATTAAAGTAATAAAGTTTTCTACTGTTTTTGGAGCGTCTTTTTCATACAACTCTAAAGTCATGTCTCCTTTTTCTGTTTTAATAATTGCTTTCATCTTTATTTAGTTTATAGTATTTAGTTTTTGGTTTTTGGTGTTTTTAATCAAAACACCATCAACTATACACAAAACACCAATTTTTATTTTTAATTTTTTCCTGCTAGTAAATAGAGTACTGCCATTCTTATGGCAACTCCATTTTGAACTTGTTCTAAGATAATGGATTGTTTACTGTCTGCTACATCAGAGGTAATCTCTACCCCTCTATTTATTGGTCCAGGGTGCATTACTGTTATTTTCTTATCTAAGGAGTCTAACAATTCTTTATCTAATCCATACAACATTGAATATTCTCTGAGTGATGGAAAGTTTTTGGCATCTTGTCTTTCCAATTGTATTCTTAGCATCATGGCAACATCACACCAATTTAAAGCTTCCTTTAAGTTAGTAACCACTTCAACACCTAAAGAAGTAATGTACTTTGGCATTAACGTTAACGGTCCGCAAACTTTCACATTGGCTCCTAATTTTTTTAAGCAAAAGATGTTGGAAAGAGCAACTCTTGAGTGTAAAATATCTCCTACAATGACTACATTTTTACCGGTTAAGTCTCCATGTTGCTCTCGCATAGAAAAAGCATCTAATAAAGCTTGAGTTGGGTGTTCGTGTGCACCATCTCCAGCATTAATAATTTTTGCATCAACATGTTTTGCTAAAAAGTCTGCAGCTCCAGGGTTAGGATGACGCATCACCACCATATCTACTTTCATCGATAGAATGTTATTTACGGTATCGATCAAGGTTTCTCCTTTGGTAACCGAGGAATTGGAGGATGAAAAATTCAAGACATCGGCAGAAAGTCTTTTCTCTGCAATTTCAAATGAAAGCTTGGTTCTTGTGGAGTTTTCAAAAAATAGGTTGGCAATGGTAATGTCTCGTAAGGAAGGAACTTTTTTAATCGGACGGTTAATAACCTCTTTAAAATGATCCGCAGTTTCAAAAATCAAATGAATATCTTCTGGCGTAAGATACCTGATTCCTAAGAGATGTTTCACACTTAATTTACTCATTATCTGGTGTATATAAAATTACTTTATCTTCTCCATCTGTATCTGCCCAGCTAACTTTAGCACGTTCAGAAACGATTGAATGAATGTTTTTACCGATATAATCTGCTTGTATCGGAAGATGCCTTTCGTATCGTCTGTTAATTAATACTAAAAGTTCTACTGTAGCCGGTCTTCCAAAAGTTAACATGGCATCTAACCCTGCTCTAATGGTTCTTCCTGTAAATAAAACGTCATCCACCAAAATCACATTCTTTTCTTCGATATCAAAATCCATCTCGGTCTTACTTGGAACTAATGGGTGATCTTGTCTTCGGTAATCATCTCTGTGAAAAGTAACATCTAATGCTCCAGATTGTATCTCGTAAGCCGAATCAATTGCTTTTAATTCTGCAACAATTCTTTTGGCTAAAAAAGTACCTCTCGGCTGTAAACCTATGATAATCGTATTCGAAAATTCGTTGTGGTTTTCAATCAACTGGTGAGCCAGCCTTTTAATGGTTAGATCAAATTGAGTAGAGTCTAATATGATTCGATCGTTTTGTTTCATCAAATGCCAAAGATAGTATAAATTAAGAATTGAGAATGAAGAATGAAGAATTAAAAAAAAAATAGAATTGAAAATGTTAATGCAAAAAAAAGCCCCGACATTTCTGTCGAGGCTTTGTATCTTTTAAAAGATGAAGAAGCTTATTTCTTTTCTCCTTTTTCTAAGTTTGCTTTAAGAGCAGATAAAGCATCTAAATCACCTAATGTAGTTTTTTCTACATTTTTGTTGATTTTGTCTACAGCTTTAGAAGCTGTTTTAGCTTTAGTTTTCTTCTCTTCTCTTGCTTCAGCTTCAGTAGCTTTAAACATGTTGGTGTGAGATAAAACGATTTTCTTAGAGTGCTTGTTAAATTCAATTACTTTAAAGTCAACTTTATCATCAACCGCTAAGAAAGAACCATCTTCTTTTTCAGCATTTCTTTTGGTGATGATTCCTTCAACACCATGATCTAAAGTAGCGATAGTCAATCCTTTTGCAGTAATTTCAGTTACCGTTCCAGATTGAGTAGATCCTTCAAAAAATACAGTTTCGTAAACATCCCAAGGGTTGTCTTCTAATTGTTTGTGACCTAAACTTAATCTTCTATTGTCTCTATCAATTTCTAAGATAACCACTTCCATTTCATCACCTACTTTGGTAACTTCTGATGGGTGACTAATTTTCTTAGACCAAGATAAATCAGAGATGTGAATTAATCCATCAACTCCCATTTCTAATGCAACAAATACTCCAAAATCAGAGATGTTCGTTACTTTTCCTTTGTGTTTAGATTCGATAGCATATTTTGTATCAATATCTTCCCAAGGATCTTTTGTTAATTGCTTAACACCTAAGCTCATTTTTCTTTCTTCTCTATCTAAGGTTAAAACTTGCGCTTCAATTTCTTCACCTACAGTAAAGAATTCTTGTGCTGGTTTTAAGTGGTTAGACCAAGTAATTTCAGAAACGTGAACTAATCCTTCTACTCCAGGAATCACTTCGATAAATGCTCCATAATCAGCAACTACAACAACTTTTCCTTTGATGTTATCTCCGATCGCTAATTTAGTGTCTAATTTATCCCATGGGTGTTCTTGTAATTGTTTCACACCTAATGCAATTCTTTTCTTATCATCATCAAAATCAAGAATTACAACATTTAATTTCTGATCTAATTCTAAGAATTCCTCTGGGTGATTAATTCTACCCCAAGAAAGATCTGTAATGTGAACCAATCCATCAACACCACCTAAATCAATAAACACACCATAAGAAGTAATGTTTTTCACAGTACCTTCTAATACTTGTCCAATTTCTAATTTAGAAATGATTTTTGCTTTTTGTTGCTCTAATTCAGCTTCAATTAATGCTTTATGAGAAACTACAATGTTTTTGAATTCTTTGTTGATTTTAACAACTTTGAATTCCATTGTTTTATCAACGTACACATCGTAATCTCTAATTGGTTTAACATCAATTTGAGAACCTGGTAAAAATGCTTCAATTCCGAATACATCTACAATTAAACCACCTTTAGTTCTACACTTAACGTAACCTTTAATAATTTCTTGAGTTTCTAAAACTTCATTTACTTTATCCCAAGCTCTTAACGCTCTTGCTTTACTGTGAGATAAAATTAATTGTCCGTTTCTATCTTCTTGAGATACTACAAATACTTCTACAGCATCTCCTTCTTTTAATTCAGGATTGTATCTAAATTCAGAAATAGTAATTACTGCTTCTGATTTGTAGCCAATGTTAATGACAACATCTCGGTTTGTTTTTCTTACAACAGTTCCGTCTAATACTTGTTGGTCATGAATGGAAACTAATGTTTCATTGTAAACATCTTCCATTTGTTTTTGATCATCCGCTGAATAAGCTTCTTCTCTTTTTCCAATTTTTTCCCAATCGAAATCAGCCAATGGCTTAATTTCACTTTTGTTCTTCGTAGAAGCTTTAGGTGCTGGAGTATCTGATTGATAAGCTACTTCAACGTTTTCTACATTTGGAGTTTCAGCTTTAGGGGCTGTTGTTACTGGAGCTTTAGGAGCTACAGTTTCTTCTTTCTTTTCTTCCATTATATCTTCTTTGTATCTCGTTCTAAATTCAGCAATAACGAGAGCTTGTTAGTTTACTGTAGCTGATTTTACAGTTCCCTTTTATTAGGGTTGGCAAAAGTAGGATTATTCTTTTTAAAACCAAAATAGTTAAAGCCTTTAAAACGATTCTTATCAATAAAAGTTTATAGATACCGTTTATTGTAAAATCAAACCATAAATTTGTTGCTTAATTATGAAACAGGCAATACTTGATGTAATTATTGAGCCACTTAAGTAAATAATTAAATTTTGTAAGGCCCCGTATGGTCTTATGATCAAAATTTATAACCGATGAAAAAGTTTGACATCCCGTCCTATTATA
>JAWUVT010000208.1:0-14811 GCA_034112225.1 Flavobacteriales bacterium
CGTAGTTTCTTGGCAACAGATGAACTTTTGGATAACAACCTAAAAGATTACTTTGTTTTCTTTCAACCCAAAGATGTGGTTAGTGGTGATTTTTATTGGGCAGGTAAATTAGCTGACAATAATTTTGCAGTTGTTAATGCAGATAGTACAGGTCATGGAGTTCCTGGAGCAATTATGAGTATTTTAAACATCTCTTCTATAGAAAAAGCAATTGAAAATGGCCATTTAAAACCTTCAGGAATAGCTAACCATACCAGAGAAACCATTATTGAACGCTTATCAAAAGATGGTTCTGAAGGTGGTGGTAAAGATGGAATGGATGCCAGTATTATTTCTTTTGATTTTAAAAATAACAAGTTTAGCTACACTGCAGCACAAAACCCTATTTGGATTATTAGAGATGAGGAACTCATAGAAATAAAAGGAGAGAAAATGCCAATAGGTAAACATGATAATGATGCTAATCCTTTTGTTGGTGGAGAGTTTGAAACTCAAAAAGGAGATGTGGTGTATACCTTAACAGATGGTTTTCAAGACCAGTTTGGTGGAGAAAAAGGAAAGAAGTTTAAAGTGAGACCTTTTAAAAATTTGTTAATTTCGATTGCTCACTTACCAATGCGCGATCAAAAGGAGATTTTAAACGAAAAATTTACGACTTGGAAAGGTCAAGAAGAGCAAGTGGATGATGTTTGTGTAATTGGAGTAAGAGTATGATATCAGTAGAAGAAGCAAAAGAATTCGTTAGGCAGAATGTATTTCCTTTAAGAATAAAGGCAGTAAGAGTTGTTGACGCTTTAGATTTTTATTTGGCAGAGGATATTATTGCGCCAATTTCTGTCCCTTCATTCAATCAGTCTGCAATGGATGGCTATGCTTTTTCATTCGAAAACATTGACAAAAATTTACCAATAGTTGATGAGGTAGCTGCAGGAGATGTTCGTGAAATTGAGATTAAACCTACTGAAGCAGTAAGAATATTTACAGGATCAAATGTCCCCAATTCTTGTAATACGGTTGTGATGCAAGAGTTGACCGAAGTTGTTGATGGAAAACTAATCGTAAAAGATGCGGGATTAAAGCTTGGAGGGAATATTCGTTATAAAGCTTCGCAAATTACAGCAGGAAGTATTGCCTTGGAAAAAGGAACTCCAATTAATGCAGCTGCAGTTGGGTTTTTATCGACTTTAGGCATTACAGAGGTCAAAGTTTATGAAGCGCCAAGCGTCACGGTAATTGCTACAGGAGATGAATTGGTAAAGCCTGGAAATAAATTAGCCGTTGGGCAGATATATGAGTCCAACACTTTTATGTTGAAGTCGGCTTTAAATAAAATGAACATTGAACCTGAAATCATTTTGGTTGAAGATAGTAAAGAGGCAACTCGGAAAGCAGTTTCAAATGCTATTGTTAAAAGTCAATTGTTGTTGCTATCTGGAGGAATATCAGTTGGAGATTATGATTTTGTGAAAGAAGCACTAGCATTTAATGGAGTGGAAGAGGTGTTTTATAAAGTAAAACAAAAACCCGGAAAGCCTCTGTATTTTGGAAAAACCGGTAGTTGCTATGTGTTCGCTTTACCAGGAAACCCTGCAGCAGCTTTAACCTGTTTTTATCAATACGTAAGTGTTGCAATTCAGACCATGAAAGGCTCTCAGCATTCAAACTTAGCGCAATTGAATTTGCCAATAGATGGGAAACTAATGAAGAAAGAGGGTAGAGCTGTCTTTTATAAAGCAAGCACTGATTTTAAAACGGTCACCATTCTAGAGGGACAAGGTTCTGATATCCTAAAGTCTTTTGCCTTAGCGAACTGTTTTGTCTATGTAAAGCCAGAAGTTACTTCCATCAATCAAAATGACACCGTTGAAGTCCATTTGATTCCATAATTGATGAACATTTTTGAAATAGAAAACAGTTGGATTTTCTTGGTAATTTTACCAATCATTTCATTTCTGTATGCTGCTGTTGGACATGGTGGAGCAAGTGGTTATTTAGCAATGATGACGTTGTTCGGTTTTGTACCCGAAACGATGAAACCTACAGCCTTACTCTTGAATTTATTCGTTGCAGCCATCTCCTTTTATCATTACGCTAAAACTGGAAATTTTAAGCTAAAGTTATTTATCGTTTTTGCAATCGCCTCCATTCCTCTAGCTTTTTTAGGAGGAATGCTTGAAGTAGATGCGGGTATTTATAAAAAAGTTTTAGCCGTCTTATTGGTTTTTGCGATTCTAAAGCTATTAAATGGTTTTGGAAAAGAATCGGAAGCGCTTCAAGAAATTAAGATTTGGCAAGGTTTAACTGTTGGAGGTTCAATAGGGTTCTTTTCAGGTTTAATTGGAATTGGTGGTGGAATAATTTTAAGCCCTGTTATTTTAATAATGAAATGGGGTAGAATGAAAGAAGCCGCAGCAGTTTCTGCGTTATTTATTTGGGTGAATTCTGCAGCAGGTATGGGAGGTCAGCTGGTCAGTGGAGTTAAAATTGATCCTCAAGCGTTTGTTTTGGTAGGAATAGCTGTTGTTGGAGGTTTTTTAGGCGGTTATTTTGGGAGCAAAAGATTGAATAACAAAGGGTTGAGGTATATTTTAGCTGTAGTGTTGGTTGCAGCATGTGTTAAATTGTTTTTTACACAATGAACAAAACAGGCATCATATTGGCAGGAGGTAAAAGCTCTCGGATGAACGAGGATAAAGGACTGATGGTATTGAAAGGAAAACCAATGATTCAATATGTAATTGAGGTTTTAAAACCTTTGGTTGAGGAAATCATTATCATCTCCAACAACCCCGATTATGAGCAGTTTGGCTGTGCAGTTTATCCCGATATCATTAAAGATAAAGGACCTTTGGCAGGTTTGTGTACCGGGTTGTTTTATTCTCAATCAGAAACCAATATCGTGTTAAGTTGTGATGTTCCTTTTGTCAACGCCTCGTTAATTTCATGCTTACTTTCAGAACACCAAAATCATCAAATTACCATTCCTATAAAAGAGGGTAGAACGCATCAGTTGATTGGTGTTTTCTCAAAATCTTGTGAACCTATTTTTCAAATAGCATTAGAAAAAGAAGAATTAAAATTATGGGATGCTTTCAAAAACTTAAATTTGAATCTTGTTGATGCCAATCATTTTGAAGCTCAACTTTTTAAGAATTTAAACACACCCAATGACCTTGACCGTTAAATATTTTGGAATGACAGCAGAAGCTTCTGGAAAATCAGAAGAGGAGTTGTTGGAGAGTTATGGAACTACTCAAGAATTGAAAGAAGCGCTACAGGAAAGACATCCTAAATTGGGAAGTATGAATTTTAAAATGGCTGTTAATCAAACAATGATTGCTGGTGATTTTGACTTAATAGGGAATGAAGAAGTGGCTCTATTGCCACCATTTGCAGGAGGATAATTTAATGTAAAGATGGATGAATCTGAAGAGATAGCAATTCATCGCTTTGTCATTCCGATTAGAGAGTAGCGGAACAGAGGAATCTTTTGATTAAATAAACTAAAATGAAATTAACCGACCAAGAAAAAAACAGGTATAGTCGTCATCTCTTACTCGAAAAAGTAGGAGTAGAAGGACAAGAGAAGTTAAAAGCTGCTAAGGTTTTGGTCATTGGTGCAGGAGGGCTAGGTTGTCCTGTGTTGCAATACCTAACTGCAGCAGGAGTTGGAACGATTGGGATTATTGATTTTGATAGAGTTGATGCTACGAATTTACAACGTCAGATTTTATTTACGGTTGCTGATATCGGAAAGAATAAGGCACTTACCGCAAAAAACAGATTAACTCAATTAAACCCTCACGTTAAATTTGATGTTTATCCAGAAAAACTAACAACTAAAAATGCTTTAGAATTGTTTGAAAAGTATGATGTAGTTGTTGATGGAACAGATAATTTCTCTACCCGTTACTTAGTCAATGATGCTTGTGTAATTACAAACAAACCACTGGTCTATGGTGCTATTTATAAGTTTGAAGGACAAGTAAGTGTATTTAATTATAAGGAAGGACCAACTTATAGATGTTTGTTTCCTGAGCCACCAAAGGCTGGAAGCGTACCCAATTGTTCGGATGTTGGAGTAATAGGGGTGTTGCCTGGTTTAATAGGGACACAGCAAGCCAATGAGGTAATTAAACTGATTTTAGGAATCGGAGCACCTTTGTCAGGTAAACTCTTGACATCTGATTCTTTAAATAATTCATTTTTAACGCTGAACATCAATCGCTCAGAAGACGAAGTTCAGAAAGTGTTGAGTACTTCAGCTCATTTTGAAAATATAGATTATGATTTTTTTTGTGGAATAAACATGGACAATGATTTAAAAGAAATAGCTGTAGAAGGATTAAAATTGATGTTGGATAGTGATGAATATTTTCAGATTGTAGATGTCCGACAGGAATATGAGCAACCAAGAATTGACGTTTCGACTTCGCTCAACGGACAACTTTTAGTAGCTCCATTAAATGAGCTTGAAAATTATATTGATCAAATTTCAACAAATAAAAAGGTTATTGTTGTTTGTCAGCATGGAATAAGAAGTGTTGCAGCAATTGAACATTTAGAAAAGAACTATGATTTTGAGAATTTAATTAATTTGGAAAACGGAATAGGAAATTAAAAGTTATGGGAGAAAAGAAAATTAAGAATTCATTAGTAGAAGGGCCAATTACGCCAGAGCGGATTGGGAATTCAATTGCGCATCATCAAGTAAAAACGAACATTGGCGCACACGATATTTTTTTAGGGCAAGTTAGAGCCGATGAGATTGATGGTAAAACAGTTGTTGCAATTGATTACTCTGCTTATGATGAAATGGCAAATAAAATTTTTGATGAAATTCGAGAAGCAGCCTTTGAGAAGTTTGATTTAACTTGTGGACACATTTATCACAGTAAAGGAATCGTAAAAACTGGAGAGATATGCTTGTTTGTATTTACATCATCCAAACATAGACAAATGACTTTTGATGCCACTCGATATATTACGGAAGAGATTAAAGCAAAAGCTCCTGTATTTGGTAAGGAGCTATTCGAGGATGGGGAGTACGTTTGGAAGGTTAATGAATGATTATTCATTAAACATTAATCATTATTCATTAAACATTATTCATTAAAAAAAATGATTGACATCACACATAAATCGACATCACTTAGGATTGCAACAGCTCAAGCTATTGTTAAAGTAAGTCAACAAGCAACTATTGATGCCATAAACAATAGAACAGTTCCTAAAGGAGATGTTTTTGCAATGTGCAGAGCAGTAGGGTTGTTGGGAGTTAAGCAAACGCCTTTAATTTTGGCTGATTGTCATCCAATGCCAATTGAATATACAGGTATTGATTATGAAATTGATGGCTTAGAAATCACCATTAAAATGACCGTTAAAACCATTTATAAAACGGGTGTTGAGGTAGAGGCAATGCACGGAGCAAGCGTTGTGGCGTTAAACATGTATGACATGTTAAAGCCAATTGATAAAGGAGTTGAAATTCATCATATAAAATTATTGAGTAAAAAAGGGGGTAAATCTGATTTTACGGATCGTTTTAGGAAAGATTTAACAGCGGCTGTGATTGTTTGTTCAGATACGATATCTGCTGGTCAGAAAGAAGATAAAGCAGGAAAGGCTATCATTAAGAAATTAGAAGAATGTAATGTCGGCGTAAAGGACTATGTTGTTATTCCTGATGAAGTTGATGTTATTCAGGCTAAGGCAAACAGTTATATTGAGCAAGGGATTAGTCTGGTTATATTTACTGGAGGAACCGGTTTGTCATCAAGAGATGTAACTCCCGAAGCGTTAAAATCTATAATTGATAGAGAAATTCCAGGAATTGAAGAAGCAATAAGAGCTTACGGACAGCAACGGACTCCATACTCGATGATGAGTAGAAGTATTGCCGGAGTTAAAAATGGAACGTTGATTTTAGCTTTGCCAGGTTCTACGAATGGAGCTAAAGAAAGTATGGACGCTATATTTCCCGCAGTATTACACGTTTTTCAAGTGTTACGAGGCACGGATCATCAAGGCTAACACGTAAGTTAGGGAGTAAAATAGAGTTAGCTGAAGGGCTAGGGTTTTTATTATTCCTCAAGTGGAACGGTTACTTTAGGTAGGTGGAAGAGGGACGAGGCAAAGGCAAAGAAGGAAAAGAGTTAAATAGCTTTAAGTAACGGGACTGTAAACTCAACTCTGTCTGAATAAAAAAAAGTATTAAATTTATTCAAACAGCAAGCACGGAACGTCCGATTGTTAACCCCTGTTTTTTTTACTACAGCAACATTCAATATGGGGAGTGTTCTATTCCCAAACTTTTTGAACTGCTCCATCATCCATCATAATAACTTTCTAAGTTCTTCTATAAACGCTTTGTTGTTCCAGTTTTCTGCTCCAAAGCTTTTTCTAATCATATACCCTTCTTTGTTGATGATGAATGTGGTTGGAATGCTTGGCGAGAAATAGCTGTTCGGAATATTTCCTGATTCATCAATAATGTGAAAGGGAACTTCATATTCTTTCTTGGTATGATAAGCGGATACTTTTTCTACACTTTCATTAGAGATGAGAAGAAAGGCTATATTCTCCTCTTTTAATTCATTGTAAAGCTTATTAATACTTGGCAATTCTGCAACGCAAGGCATGCACCAAGTTGCCCAGAAATTGAGGAAAATAACGCGACCTCTATATTTGGATAAGGAGACCGTATTGCCCTCTAAATCTTTAACTCTAAGATTGAAGTCCGCTAAAGCATATTGGTTCAGCGTTTGGTTTGTATCTATTTCTGGAGTAGGCAGAGTTGTACTCATTACCTTTGCCGCAGGTTCTTTAAGCAGTTGACAGCCCAAAAACATAAAGGAGATTAAAATCAAGAAGCTATAAAAAAGTAGATTTTTCATCCCCATAAAGTTAAGAAAGTGATGTGAGTTGTTTGTAAAAGAGATGAAGATTACTGTATTTTATGCTTTTTAAAAGCGCTTACAAAAAGGATGTTCCCTAAATCAGGATACTTACTGAATGTGGTGTCGCACTCCTCCTCAATCTTATCACTCTCATAACCAACAATAGTAAGGTCTGCATCTGCTGATTTTTTATTGATAATGAGGTCAATATTTTCTTCTTTTAATTGAGGGATTAATTGAATATTAGAAGGCGAAATAGGCAGTCTACCCTCCTCAATCAATTCTGTTAATCTCGCTTCTGTAGTTGCTTTTTCAGTAGGAGGGTAGGTAGAGAATATTTTAATTTCCCCTTGTTTCCATTCTGGATGGCCGAGCATAATGTAACTCAATAAGATCATCAAATTCGCATTTTCAAAATCATTCGGGCGAATCCAAATGTGAATGTCTTTTTTATACCCAAACCCTTTGATGGTAGATCTTAAAATACACACATCAAATTCTGTAGCTCTTAATAATTGATAATTCTGAATGGCATCATTTAAACTCGCCTTTTCATCTTGAGTAAACTCAAACAAAATCATATTGTTTCCTTTGCCACTCACACCAGAAAGCTGAATGACTTGAGCGATAGCAGAAGTGTAGGATGGACTGATAATCGTATCCATATAAACCTTGCTTTTAAGCCCCTCATTCTGCTTAAGCAGTCGATCCATCACCTGTTGAGACTCCTCGTAAGTTTCTTTAGATAAAAAACCATCTATAAAATGGATGTAAGTTCCAAAACCATATTTGTGGGAAAGCCACCTTAATAAATTAAAAGCCGATTGTCTTTTAAAAGAATCTTTAGAAACGGAAATGATAAAAGGTCTCCATTCCTGTTCGGTATTTTCTGTATCTCTCTTTTGAAGGAAGATTTGAAACTGTCTACTCAATTGAAATAAAACGCCCTTAAATAACTTCTGAAGCCCTCTTTTGTCTTTGTTGATGTTGTTTACCCAGATGTAAATCAAAACCATAATAACAGAAGAACCTATGGCATAGGTGAAATCCATTTTAAACATTAACCAAAAACAAAGTAAAGACCCTGGCAAGGATAAGTACCAGCGTGATTTAAACGTAGGCCTGTAAGAAGGATCTGCAGCAAATTGTTCTAAGAAAGAAATTAAACAAATAATACCATAAGTAACCATAAAGAACATGGAGATGATCCCCGCAACGGTATTGATATCCCCTAATAAAATAAAAGCAAAACTGATCACACAGGTAATCACTAATGCATTAAAAGGCTCTCCATCTTTCTTTCTTGTTTTAGAAAATAACCCACTCAATTTCCCTGGAAAAATTTTATCAGCACCAAGCGCTTGTAGCGTTCTAGGAGCAATCATTATCGATCCTAAAGCAGAAGAAATTGCTGCACAACCCAAACCAATAGGGATAATTGGACCCCAGATGGCAATGTCTGCCATTACCATTTGGTTGTTGGCTAAGTCCCAGATAGGAGCAGAGTAAAACAATTTAAAAGCGACACAAACATAGATAATCACTCCAACAACTGTGGCCCATAAAGTTCCTCTAGGAATCGATTTTTTAGGATCTTTTAAATCGCCTGACAATCCTAATCCAGCAGCAATACCCGTAAAGGCAGGGAAAATAATTGTAAATACTTGAAAGAAATCATCATGAACTCTAATGGTTCTGTAAAAATTATGTCCATTAGGCGCATTCGATTCTCCCATAAAAAACATGCCTAAAGAAATGGCCAATACAAAGACAACACCATACAGTGCTTTGATGCCAATGTTGGCTCCTTTAGACAGCATTAAGAGCGTTAGTAGCGACATCATAATAACCCCTAAAGACCTGGTGTTTAAGATCCATTCTTTTACAAATGGATGAATGGATGTCATCGTTTCAATCCATTCAATTAATGGAACCAAAGATTCTACAAATGCAATCACATAAAAGGCAACACTAATGGCTTGAGATAAGAACAGTGTGATGCCGATTGTTGCACCAATGTTGAGTCCGAAAGATCTGGAAATCATGTAGTATGCACCTCCGCCTTCCACCTTTTGATTTGTTGCTATTTCGGCAACCGCTAAAGCTGTAGGAATCGTTACTAAGTGTCCAATCACAATGATTCCTAGGGCACCAATTAATCCGACATGACCTAAAGCGTAACCAAACCTTAAAAATAATATTGCCCCTAAAATGGTAGATACCGCTGTCATAAAAACAGGCAAGGTACCCATGGTTCTAGCCGATGGAATATTATTACTCATGAAAGCAAATGTAGTAAATTGCTTTACAAGTATAACCTCAATCAGTTCTAAATTAAATTTTTAAATAGATTTATTTTTTTTTAAATTTATTTTAAAAACATAAGCTATGAATAAGCTTAAAAACCAAGTCCATAAAGAAGAGTTAGTAGAAATAACTTTTTTAAAGAAAATGACGACCTCTCACTTTAATTATTACTTTGGATATGTTTCCAATATTTTGTTGGTCACCTGGTTGTGTTCTCATGTTTTTGAGGGAGGTCAATCTTTATTAGTTTGGTATGAATGGATTTATATTTCTGTTCTAGGTTTGTTTTTGTGGACGTTGGTGGAATACCTCATGCATAAGTATCCCTATCATATTTGGGTTTCTACTTTTGAAAAAGCACATAAATTGCACCATGAAAGACCTTATGATTTGATGGGGGTGCCTTGGTACATTACATTGGTAAGTGTGGTAGGGATCTATTTTGGATTGGCAAATTTTTTAAATCCAGCCTATCTTTCTTTGTATATGGCTTCTATTTGGTTGGGTTATATTGGGTACTGTGTAACCCACCATGCCATCCACCATTGGAAGTTTGACAATAAGTTATTTAAAAAATTAAAAAAAAATCATTACATCCATCATGCTAGACCCGATAAAAATATTGGCATGGTGACTACTTTTTGGGATGTAGTTTTTGGCACTTTAGAAAAAAAATAATTTTTTTATCTAAAAAGTTGTTTTAAAGTAAAAAGAATGAGTATGTTTGCAGCCGCTAAGACAATACACACTCGGGGTGTAGCGTAGCCCGGTTATCGCGCCTCGTTTGGGACGAGGAGGTCGCAGGTTCGAATCCTGCCACCCCGACAGAAAAACATCAAACTGAAAAGTTTGATGTTTTTTAAGAAAAGGACTAACTCGCCTGATAAGAGTTTAGTGAGGGCTCGTAGCTCAGCTGGATAGAGCACCTCCCTTCTAAGGAGGCGGTCAAAGGTTCGAATCCTTTCGGGCTCACTAAGAAAGAAAATCTAATGAGTTTTACTCATTAGATTTTTTGTTTTCAAACCCATAGCGTTTATCCCTATTGGTTTGAAAACAAAAAATAAAATTGAAACGCAATTTTATTTTCTTGCAGAATTTGGAGAAGAATAGGAGCTAGAATCCTTAATTTTACAAGTATTAAAATACAGAGAAGTGGCCGAGTGGTTTAAGGCGCACGCCTGGAAAGCGTGTATACAGCAATGTATCGGGGGTTCGAATCCCTTCTTCTCTGCAACAAAAAGCTTCTCGTAAGAGAGGCTTTTTTTTATTGGAGTAAATTCGTCAAGTTTACTTGTAAGGATTTGCGAAAATAAAAAAGTAGCATAGCGTAGCGTGCTTTTTGTTGTACACGTTCTCCTCTTGGGATCACGAATTGCAACGGAGTAATCCCTTCTTCTCTGCAACAGTAACCCAATGTAGTAAAGCGATTTATCACATTGTGTTTTTTATTTCCTCAAATTTTTTGGTTGTTCCGTTGTAGAACTTTGGTCGTTCTCTTTTCAATTAATTGAGGAAAGGTGTTTTAATGTTGGTCCAAAAAGTTGAAACGTGCCGAGCAACTTTTACTGCTTTTTTAGAGGCGTTGAGGTGACGTATCTGCACTGCTTGCTTAACGCTACAAGATTTTAGTCGTAATAACGAAACGCTATTAGGGGCAGGAGTGAGGGCTTGTTTAGTTTAGTTTAGTTTAGTTTAGTTTGTCGTGTTGATTTAGCGCTAAAAAAAACAAACATCCTTGAACATCAAGTTAAAAAAGCCTTTTTTTAAATTAGAGAGTTGTGCAACGACCGCCGTTGTTGTGCCTAGTTATTCGTCTTAATAATCAGTGTCAGATTACTGTCACATTGCTGTCATACTCATGTCTTATTGATTGAAAGATAAATAAAGGGGAATACTTATCTTTGCCTAATAAATAATAATATTCTATAATGAATACAAATACAATTAATTTAAGAGATATTAAAAAATTAAGATTAGAACGACATTGGTCCCAAGATCAATTATCAGAAATGAGTGGATTAAGTATAAGGACAATTCAAAGAATTGAAAATGGAGAAAATGCAGGGTTAGAATCTTTGAAATCTTTGGCGGCAGTTTTCGAAATAAATATTGCAGATTCAGATAAGAAAGAAGAAATAGAACAGATTAGAAAAGAAGAAGAGTACGTTCAAAATCTGAAAGGGTTTTATAAGCTTTTAGCGATTGCTTTATTGAGCTTATTCGTTCCGCTTATTCTTGCCGTTAACGATTCATCTCTTTGGAGTTTTTTTTTATGGATATTACTTTCTTGGGGAGTTTTACTTGGAATTTATTCTCTTAATATTTTTGATTTCTTTGGGGAAGAATGGAAACAAAAAATGGTTAACAAGAAATTTAAAAAGAAGTAGTGGGTTTTAATTAGGTGCAACGCCAATGGATGTTGAGTTTGCATCGTTTATTACCGGTTAAAAGTAATCGTTTTTGTGAGGCTTCCCAAGCTAAGCACTGTAAATAAAACGTAAAGCCTTAACAAGCCCAACGCAAGAATTCAGCTTGTTAAATAATCGCTAGAAACTGCTATAAAAATTAGGACACTGACTCAAAAAAATGTCAAACAGATAAAGCTTTTCGCAACCAAAATACTATATAACAGCTTGTCTGGAGTCGTTTTTTATTTTTTAGTCGAAACAAGAAGTTCTCTTACATCTACATCGAGAATTTCTGCTATGTTTCTCAATACAGGGATACTAGGCTAAGCATTGATATTGCAATAGTTTGTTACCACAACGGTCTTAACTTGTTCCATCCATGTTAATTGTTGCTCCAATTGGCAGTACAAAACTTGCCACTTCTTCTTCAACACCTAAATGCTCTTCAACACGTTCCATAGTAACAGGTAAAGTTGCAGCACTTGAACTTGTAGATAATGCTAAAAGTTGAGCAGGGGATATCCCTTTAAAAAAGAAAGAAGGTGATTTTTTAGTAAACACTTTAACAACAATTACATAGAAACCAATCCTTATCGCTAATCCAAGCACTACAGAAAACGCATACCAAAGCAATGCCTGAAATAAATCTAGACTGGGCGATTCGGCAACTAAAGAAGCTAACAATGCGAATACACCATATGGAGCAGCTAACATAATTAAGTCAATCAGTTTTAGAATGACTTCATTAAATCCATCAAAGAATCCTTTAACAGGCTTTGCTTTAACTGCTGGAATTAAGATTAATCCAATCCCAAAGAAAATAGCAAAGACAATGATTTGCAACATTTTTCCATTGTCGCTTGCTGCAGAAATGATGTTATTAGGTATTGTAATGGATCTGTTTCTTTGAGCTGCTGCGAACTTGATTTTATTCCTTTTTTTTAGAATGGTTTAGATAGAGCTTCTTCTGTTTTTTAGAATAAAACCAACCAATTGTACTATTTTATTTAGGAGATGATATGTTTTAAACTAAAATAGCTATAAAATAAGAATCAAAAATTTAATTTTTTAAGAGTTTAATAGCCAATTCTTAAACTTGGAGAACCCGTTTATATTTTTGATTTATGTTTATAAGGAATTTAAAAAATAGAATATGAATTTTACAATTAATGAAGAGGAATACATTATTTTAATCACTAAGGATGGTGGGGAGAGAAATGTGTTTTATTTTCATGAAAAAGAGACGGTTATCAAAGTATATTTTGAAAAAGGGTCTGGATACCATCGAAAAGTATCGACTAGAAAGCTGTTGTTTAGTAATAATTATTGGGTTATGAAATCGGAATTGGAAGGTGATGACCATAAAGACGAAAGAGTTTTCCAACAATTAAAAACTAGTATTGTCAAGAGTATTGCGAATGATATCCTCTTATTCAATATTGGTGATGAAACTCACACTTTTTTTACTGCTTCTAGTATTTATCAAGGAGAAATGAATAAAGGAAAAAAAACGGGTAAAGGAATTTTGTGGAATGTTGATGGCCGTATTTACGATGGCAAATGGAAAAAAGATCAGAAAAATGGAGAAGGGATGCTTACTTACTCTGATGGAGTTTCTCTTTCTTCGAACTGGAAAAATGATAATAGAGTTGGAGAGGTCACAGTGGTCTATGCTGATGATAGTAAATATATTGGCATGTGGGAAAACGATAAAAGAGAAGGGGTTGGTTTAATGGTGTATAAGGATAAGATCTCTTACAATGGGATGTGGTTTGCTGACGTGCGACATGGAGATGGGACGATTACTTACCCTAATGGAGATGTTCTTACTTCCCTCTGGATAAATAATGAGAGAACTGGAGAGGTTACTGTTGCCTATGGCGATGGTAGTAAATATAGTGGCAAATGGAAGGATGGTAAGAGAGAAGACAATGGCTTAATGGTCTATAAGGATGGTAGTATTTACGATGGGATGTGGATTGATGGGATGAAACATGGAGGGGGGACCTTTACTTACATGAATAAATATTCCCTTTCTACCATATGGATAGGTGATGTTATCGTTGGGGAGGTTACTGTGGTCTATACTGATGGCAGTAAATATATTGGCGAATGGGAAAATAATATGAAACATGGAAAAGGGACGTTTATTGACCCTAATGGAGGTTCTGTTTTGGGCAACTGGATAAAGAATGAGTTAGTGAATAAAGAATATATATTTGTTTAAGAACGATGTTCGCGATTTGAGAAATAAAAACGGTAACGAGAAGACTTTATTCTCAATGTTTAACGACTAAAATAGGTCCTGTATTTTGCTGTTTCTATAATTTTTAGGGGTCATTAAGGATGTTAGAGAGGCAATCGTTGTTGCTTCTAATAACAAAAACCTTTGTTAAGGGGCTCAAAAAATGGGTTAAGGTTTCCGATAGAAACCTTAACCCATTTATCATAGCGTTTTAAAGGGCTTAAACTTCCTTGGTGTATTTGTCGTCCCATTCTTTTGGTTTAGGAGTTCCTAGTTTTCCCACAGATTTAGCAATTAACATCTCCTGTCGAGTTTACTTTCGTCCTGTACCAACTTAATAATCAGTCTAGAACAACCTATTCTTAGGCGTAAAACCTTGTTAGAGATCTGTTTTCTTTTGACCTGCTGCTGTAACTTTATTTTCGCTCTTCTTTTCGCTTTGTTTCTATAAGTCTCCTTCAGTATTTCAGGATAAAATCAACTAGTTCTGCTTTTTTATTTAGAAAATAAGATGTTTTCAATTAAAATAAGATATTCATAAAATAAGTATCAAAAAATTAACTTTTTAAGGTTTAATAGGCAATTCTTAAAATAGGAGGGTATGTTTTATTTTTTGTTTTAGGTTTGCGTTAATTACCTACGTAAATACATTAGTATAGATAAGTGTTTGCACTGATAGAAAGTACTCAGCTAAAAAAAGATGATGATGTTTAAAATTGATAATGAAGAATACAATGTTTTGGTCACTATAGATTTAATTAATAAATGGTTTGTGTTTTATTTTTATGAGTATAGTTCTCAAGTTGATGATAAACCTGAAATTCAGAAAGTTTATTTTACTAAAGAAAAAGGGATTGTAAAAGAGAGTATAACTCATTATCTAGTTAAGGTTCGTAATGAATGGATTATGAGCGCTATTTCACTTGGAGTAAAAAATGAAAATATCATA
>JAWUVT010000209.1:0-8538 GCA_034112225.1 Flavobacteriales bacterium
AAATTCACCAACCATAGAATTGTTTAGAAATAATGGAGCTGTTAACTATCCTTATACTTTAGATGGAGTGGGAGAGATCACACGCAGTAGTGCTACTCAAAATAATGGGTTAGATCATTACTATTTCTTTTACGATTGGAACGTGAAGGAAAGCAATTGCGTAAGTTTAAGAACCCCTGTTGTTGCCATAGTAGAAGATTGTTCTACCGGTCTTGATGAGGTGGATGGAACGCCAGCAGTTTCAACATTCTTAACAACTTCAGGAAACTTAGAAGTTAAGCTTCATAATCTTAAAGGAAATTATTCAGTATCTATTTTAAATGCTTTAGGGCAAGTAGTATTCATGAAAAACATTACTATTAATTCTGCGAAACAAAATGAAACCTTTTCAATAGATCCTCTTTCTAAAGGGTTGTATTATGTTAAGGTTTATAATTCAACGGATAATTATACCACTAAAATAGTAAAGTAACTCCTCTTTTAGTTCGTTCATTAAAGCGCCTTTTCGTTAAGAAAAGGCGCTTTTTTTTGTTCGGAAAAATCAAGTCAGTGAGATTGATTTTTTCAATTACCTGACTATCGAAAATAAGAATGAGTGTGAAATTAGAATGAAGATTCAATAATTCAATTTCATTTAAATAAGCTATTGAGCAGGACTAGATGATTTTCTTAATCAATCTTAATCGGTGAGAATAGGTGTTGGTATCTGTGTTGAAGATTCCTTGATGATCAATCTTATCGACACGAACTTTACCAGAAGCATGAATGATCTGGTTATTCTCTAACATGATACCAACATGAATAATGTTTCCTTCTTCATTATCGAAAAATGCCAAATCACCACTTTCAGATTCTTCAATAAAACTTAAGGTATCACCAATTGTTGCTTGCTGAGAAGCGTCTCTTGGTAATTTAATTCCATTCAATTTATAAATAACCTGAGTAAATCCAGAACAATCAATACCAAAAGGAGACCGACCACCCCATAAATAGGGAGCATTTAAATACATCATGGCATTGCCAACAATGTTTTCTTTCGCTTGCTCAAGAGAAGTGTCGATAGCTCCTCCATCAAAAGAAAAATCTTCTTCAGCAAAATTGAGTATCGCATTTTTTAAGTTGGGCAATGTGCTTCCTAGAGTAATAGGAGTAACAATTTTTGAACCTTCTTTCTCTACAACATCAACAAGTTCAGTAGAAACAAAATTAGAGTTAACCGCATTAAATTCTTCTTCAGTAAGAATGGTTACTTGTTTAATGTCTATCCAACAATCATAATTGTCATAAACCGTTTTGGCTCTTCTCCAATCCTTCTTTTTCTCTTCGTAAATTTTTACAGTTTCACCATAAAGTAGTTGCGAAACCATTTCACTGGAATCAGCGGGTTCCAATCTACAAGGAACATTACTTAAATGACAAATTCCGTATTTCATATTTCAAATTAAGAGTTTAGAATGAAGAATTAAGAATTGCTTTTTGCTGATTTGATTATCGAAACCAATAAGCGAATAATCTCATCTAATTCTTTCATTAAACTATCATCTATTTTTTAAAACTTTTAAATTAATTAAATCGAACCAGTATTGTATTTCATTCGCTTCTTTTAAAGAAATGCCTAATTTGTTAATCAAGTCTTTTTTACGAACTCCTCGCGGTGCTTCTCTAACGTTTGTTCCAATACTGGTTCCATTTTTAAATACTTGTCGTGCTCAATCAAAATGGTTGGCTTTGAGAAGAGATTCATATAAATCAAACACAGTTAGTGAAAATTGAAATGATTTTTCAACTAATATGTTTTTCTTCGCCATAATTTTATATTCAGCAGGTTATATTCTGAATGCTGAATTCATCATTCTACATTCTCAATCACCATTGCCGAAGCACCACCACCACCGTTACAAATACCAGCCGCACCAACTTTACCACCGTTTTGTTTTAAAACGTTAATTAAGGTAACAATAATTCTTGATCCAGAGTTTCCAAGCGGATGACCTAATGAAACAGCACCACCATTTACATCAACCTTTGTATGGTCTAATCCTAAGATTGCAGAATTAACAATCCCAACAACCGAAAATGCTTGGTTTAATTCCCAGTAATCAACATCAGCAGTAGTTAAATTCGCTTTCTTTAAAGCCTTTGGTACCGCTAAAGATGGAGCAGTAGTAAACCATTCAGCATCATGAGCAGCATCAGCATAACTCACAATTTTTGCAATGGCTTTAAGCCCTAATTCGTCTAATTTTTCTTTACTCATTAAAACAAGTGCAGAAGCACCATCATTTAAAGAAGAAGCATTCGCCGCAGTAACAGTACCTGCTTTATCAAATGCAGGACGTAAAGTTGGAATCTTTTCCAATTTTACAGCACTATATTCTTCATCTTTAGAAACAAGAATTGCATCACCTCTTCGTTGAGGAACTTCAACAGGAATAATCTCTTCGTCAAATTTTCCAGCATCCCAAGCTGCAGCAGATCTCGTGTAAGATTCAATCGCAAAAGCATCTTGTTCTTCTCTAGATATATTCTTTTCAGTAGCACATTTTTCAGCACAAACTCCCATGTGAACCTTGTTGTAAACATCAGTTAAACCATCTTTAACCATTCCGTCCACCATCTTTACATCACCTAATTTAGTTGCTGTTCTAGCGTTCATGTAATGAGGAACCATGCTCATGTTTTCCATTCCTCCAACCACAACACATTCGTTATCACCAGCGATAATAGATGCTGCACCTAAAGCAATAGATTTCATCCCAGAAGCACAAACTTTATTAATCGTAGTACAAGGAACATTTGTGTTTAAACCTGCAAATAGTGCTGCTTGTCTTGCAGGTGCTTGACCAACATTGGCTTGTAACACATTTCCCATAAATACTTCATCAACAGCATCCACAGAGATCTTCGCTTTTTCAATAGCTCCTTTAATAGCTGCTGCTCCTAATTTTGGAGCCGTTACACTTGATAAACTACCTAAAAAACTACCTATTGGAGTTCTTACTGCTGATACGATATATACTTCTTTCATATTTTAGCTTTTATTTTTTTATTAATGTGAAGATGGAACTCGCAACAATTAAAACCTCTGCCAAGAGATTTCTGATGATACTCGTTTCATATGTTTGATATTATATTTTTATGACCACGAAGTTAATTATTTTAACCTTAAGTTAATGGATGTGTTTCAATCAATTGTTTATTTATCCCTCAACAAGCTCAGGAAGGCAATAAACAAATCTGTAAATTCGCCAACAGTATTTTATGATTAAGAACATTATGGGTAACAATTTTGTAGATAATATTAGAAATAAGCACGAGTTAATTTTTAAAGTGCTTATTTTTTTTGTAGCCACAACTTTGGTGGTCTTACTTTTTCCGAAGGAAGCCAAGTTTAAATATGAATTTCAAAAGAATAAACCATGGGTTCATCAAGATTTATTAGCTCCATTTGATTTTGCAATCAACAAAACTGAAGAGGAATTAAGCCTTGAAAGGCATCAAGTTTCCAGTCAAAACTTGTATTATTTTAACTCGAATGCTCAAGTTTTAGACGAAGCAACTCTTCTTTTAAAAAATTGGGTCAATGAAAACTGGAAAGATTCTTTGAAAATTCCTTTAAAAGAAATACTAGCCGAAAAAGGAGTTGAATATCTTGAATCAATTTATGCCAAAGGAGTAATTGAGGTAATTGATGAGTTAGACGGAAAAGATCAGGAGTATTCTGTCTTAATTATGGATCAGAATAATGTAGGGGAAGATGTCTCTTTAGGAAGTCTTTACACCATTAAATCTGCGTACAATTTTGTTCAAGAAAGTTTGAAAAATTCAACAGTATCTCATCCAGATTTTTTGCTTTTGGCAATAGAAAATACCCTTCAACAAAACATAAAATACAATAGAGCCTTATCAGAAAAAGATTTAGAAAATGAAATTAATAATATTTCACTAGTTAAGGGAGGAGTTTATGAAAAGGAAAAAATAATTTCAAAAGGTGAATTAGTCACCGAAGATAAGTTTGCCATCTTAGAATCCTTAAAAGAGGAATATGAGTCTAAATTGGGTGACTCAAGTCAATCCATTTGGGTCGTTGTTGGACAAGTGGTGTTGGCCTTATTGTTGTTTTATTCCATTTTTGTTTTCCTGAAAAATATTAATGGAAAGGTTTTTAACAACAATATAGATATCGGATTTATTGCAATGGTGGTGGTTGGATTCGTAGCAATTACTACTTTAATATTGAAATTTGAAGGGCTTAGTGTTTATGCCATTCCTTATTGTATTATTCCATTATTAATAAGAACATTCTTTGGAAATAGGTTGGCTTTGTTCATTTACATTATTTCTATTTATATTATTAGCTTTATTGTTCCGAGTCCTTTTGAGTTTATTTTGTTAGAATCTATTACTGGAATAATAACAATTTTAACCGTATTAGATGTCAATAAACGTGCAGAGTTATTTTATACCTCGGCGATCATTTTTATACTCTTTTCAATTACTTATTTAGGCTTCTTTTTATTGCAAGGAGGTAGTTTTGATGCCATTTCTTGGGATGTTTTCGGATCATTTGGAATGGCTGCAGGGCTTACCTTATTAACTTACCCATTAATCTATTTGTTTGAAAAGTTATTTGGTTACATTTCAGATGTTACGTTGTTGGAACTTTCAGACACCAATAATGGGTTGTTAAGAGCCTTAAACCTAAAAGCTCCAGGAACATTTCAACACTCCTTACAAGTTTCTAATTTAGCAGAAGAAGGAATACGAGAAATAGGAGGTAATCCTTTATTGGTAAGGGCAGGAGCCTTGTATCACGATATTGGTAAAATGTTAGCACCAGCTTATTTTATCGAAAACCAATCAGGAGTAAATCCTCATGATGAGTTAGGTTATGAAGAAAGTGCAGGAATTATTATAGATCACGTAATCAGAGGAATAGAATTAGCCAAAGAGCACAAATTACCCGAACAAATTATTGATTTTATCAGGACCCATCATGGGACGACCAAAACGCAGTATTTTTTGAGAATGTATCAAAGTGAGAACCCTGATGAAGAAGTGCCTACAGAACTGTTCCAATATCCAGGGCCAATCCCTTACTCTAAAGAAACGGCAGTGTTAATGATGGCCGATTCTGTAGAGGCAGCTTCACGAAGTTTAAAGGTGTACGATAATGATTCTATCACTAAATTAGTAGAAGGAATTATTAATTCTCAAGTAGCAGAAAATCAATTTATCAATACCAACATTACCTTTAATGATGTGACCGTTATTAAAAAGATGTTTATTAAGAAGCTAATGAATATCTATCACGTTAGGATTGAGTATCCGAAGTAGAATCCTCTTCTTTCTTCGCCTTACTCAGAATCTCTTTTAATCGTTTTTTGTTGGCTTCTTTTTCGGTTTTCTTTTTGTTGGATTTTTGAGCCAACAACCTGTTGTGCTTCGCCTTATTTTTTGCGTTTTTATTTTTACCAACTTTTGCCATAGACTTGTAAAGTTAACGATTTTAAAAAGTGTTTATGATTCTCTTACTCCTTTCCCTAGAAGCCAAGCGGAGATCCGTAACTATTCATGTGTTTTCTTTTGGAAAAACTCAGTGAAAAGCAATCCCGTTTTCGGGGAGTGCCTTTTTTTTGAGCCATTTTGGTTCAACTGATTTGAAGTTAGTACTTAGGATTTGCTGAGAAAGTGACGAATCACACGTAAGCTATTTTTTTTCAATATGTTGACTTTACTCAGTAAAACTAAAATGGTTTTAAAAGACATGGCTGTTTAGAGGGGTATTAAAATAACCTTGCATTTATACCGAACAAAAACACGTTGAATTGGTTTCGATAATTTTTCAAATAGAATCAAAATGCGTTAAAATCGCTTTTAAGAATGTTTTATAGACAACTAGGCGAGTGGTCTCTTTCTAAAAGAGACTTGATAAGCAAACCCTACTTAGGCGAACCTTAGGAATGATTTAATTGGCTGTTTTTTAGTCCTATAAATTAAGCTTAGCGGTTTTAAAATGCAAGATAAGGAGTGTTTTGTGTAGAAAAAATTCACATAAATGATAGGGGAAAAAGAGATTAAAACCAGCGAGATTTATTTCAACTCCTACTTAATGATTTCATGCATAGGGGAGATGAGTTCGTTTTGTTGAGTGATAAAATTAACTGGAACTACTTTGAGTTTTTTTTTTAATTTACTACTCCAGTACTGGTCGTACTCCCCAATAAAAAGTGACTATTTTTCTTCAGTCGCTTTTTTACAAAACCCGTTTAGTTGTATTTCCATTTCAAAAAAGGAGAGTTCTCCTAAAAAAGAGGATCCTCTTTTTGTAGGGTATCAGTCCAAACAATTTCCTAAAAATGTCATTTTAGGATTGCTCAACATTAACAAAAAAGTACTTTATTTTTTTTTGAATTGACCGTTCAGAGGAAAAAACATACCGTTAACCAAAAAAATGAGTGTTTTTTTGGACAATTGGATGATGTTGTGATATGTTTATTCATTATAAAATGATTAAAGATGAGAAAAACAATAAGCACGACAGTATTAGGATTAATAATGACAATGGGTTTGCAAGGGCAGACAATATCCTCACCAAGAAAACTAACAATTAATGTAGAACCTTTAAAAAGTATACAAGTTCTTGATCCTTTAAAAGGGCCTATGGGTCTTCTAAATCCTAGTGATACCTTAAGATTATCCGTATCGGTGTTGTTAGTAGATACCAACAATTTGTCTAAAATTCATGTAAAGTTAGGGACCACTTTAGGAGGCAATGAATTGTTAGAAAAC
This sequence comes from Flavobacteriales bacterium, assembly GCA_034112225.1. GTDB lineage: Bacteria > Bacteroidota > Bacteroidia > Flavobacteriales_E > Vicingaceae. The sequence continues at coordinate 6,793 of JAWUVT010000209.1, forward strand.
ACTTACACCTATGATTTAACTTCAGCAGGAAGCCTAAGTTATTTTAGAGACAGAGAGCTGATGACCCTAGGAATGGGCAATCATTTAAATTCAGGAATATTTTATTGTGAAATTAAACTCGAAGACAATGCAGGCCATTTCTCAATACCAGTTAAAAGTCAATCCGATCAATAAAATTGAGCGATAAGAAGACAAGAAAAATCCATAACTCTTGAAAAAATCCAAACACATGTTAAAAAAGAGCCTCCTGTTCCTCCTGATGATCATCACTTCCATTTTGCTGCAAGGGCAAAAAAATGCAGTCGTATGGCATCAACTTGTAGCAGCGACAGTTGATGCCCAAAACCAAAGCATAACATCAACCAGTAATGGTTGGAGATCAGGGGGATTGAGTAAAAACAAACTGTCCAGCGGAGAATCAGGCGCAGTAAGTTATAGCGTAGAGGAGACAAGTACGTATAAGATGCTTGGGCTCTCTTCAGAGAACAGCGCAGGAAGCTACAGTTCTATTGCTTATTCGATATATACAGGAGCTGGAAGAGCATACATTTATGAAAAAGGCGTCTACAAAGGTTCTTATGGAAGGTATCTCGCTGGCGATCAATTTACTGTAGAACGCTTAGGGACGAATATTCACTACAAAAAAAATGGCTTAACCTTTCATACTACGAGGAACATCGATGTGAATCAGGAATTGTTTGTAGATGTAAGCATTTATAGCTTAGGAGGAAGCTTTAGTAAAGTGACCACGAGCTTTGGCATCCCAATAAAAGTCGAAGCAGAAATTAGCCATATTGACCTAGGAAAAACAACCTTAGGAAGTATTACCTTGAGTACAACAGGAGGAAAAGCACCCTATACCTACCAATGGAGTAATGGAACCACCACATCAACCTTGACGAACCTAGCAGTAGGAGCGTATGCGGTTACCGTTACCGATGCTGCCAATACGATCTACACCAAGCAATTTACCGTAGCTTATTATACCATTTGGGAAGCATTAGTAGCAGCTACCGCTGAGGGACGACCTCAAAGCATAAGTTCAACCAACACTGGATGGAGATCAGGGGGATTGAGTAAAAACAAACTGTCCAGCGGAGAATCAGGCGCTGTAAGTTATAGCGTAGAGGAGACAAGCACTCATAAGATGTTTGGACTTTCTACAGAGAACAGTGGTGGAAGCTACAGCTCTATTTCTTATGCGATATATACAGGAGCTGGAGGTACATACATTTACGAAAAAGGGAGCTACAAGGGCTATTATGGGAGGCATCTAGCCACTGATCAATTTACTGTAGAACGCTTAGGGACGAATATTCACTACAAAAAAAATGGTTTAACCTTTCATACTACGAGTAACATCGATGTGAATCAGGAATTGTTTGTAGATGTGAGTCTTTATAACCTTGGCGCTTCATACTCTAATGTGACCACTAGTTTTGGCATCCCGATTAAAGTGGATGCAGAAATTACCCATGTAAACCCCGAGACACTTACAGCAGGAGATATTCTTCTCAAAACTACAGGAGGTGTCCCGCCTTACACCTACCAATGGAGTAATGGAGCCACCACATCAAGGTTGAGTAACCTAGGAGTAGGAGATTATCAGGTGAATGTTACCGATGCTGCCAATACGATCTACACCAAGCAATTTACCGTCGCTTATTATACCATGTGGGAAGCATTAGTAGCAGTGACAGCTGATGCTCTAACTCAAAGCATAACATCAACCAACAATGGTTGGCA
>JAWUVT010000210.1:0-8386 GCA_034112225.1 Flavobacteriales bacterium
TTTATCAAAACCATAGAGCTGATGAGTTTATTAGTGGCGTTCAAGATGAAAAGAAAAAGTACAGTTGGAGTAAAATGGTAGAGACTATTCAAAGTCTTTATAAAAAGATTTAGTTGATCATTCCAATTGGAGTGCATAGGAACAGAGGAATCTGTTGAACTATTTCTGAGCGGTAAAAAAGACACTTCATTTCTAATTGGTGCAGGATAAATTTCATGAAGAAGCAATTTCAAATGCGCAGAGAGAAGAGAATCTCAATTGGAAGGATTTAGCTAAACATTGGTATGATTAGAGTTGTCTAAGCCTATCTCCTCTTCTTTGCTAGGGTAGAGGGCGTTCTGCATACTCCTTCATCCACTTTTAGTCATTACCGCTCCATTTTGTGTTTGATAGAAGATAGTTTACCAGCATAAAAAAAGCCATCCTTTTCAGGATGGCTTTTAGTGGAATATAGTTTGCTATTAGTTCTTACTTGGTAAGAAAGAATAGTTTTTAGCGTAGTTCATCATTTGTGTAGTAAAGTCATCTGGGTAAGTTACCTTAATGTCTGTAATTTCACCAGCTTCGTTCATTTCCGGAGCTAACATTGGGTTAATAAATCCACTGTAAGGAGCAACATTTAATTTCTCCACTCTTTCCAATACTTCTGCATGGATAGCTTGATCAACTTGTACACCATAATTTTCTACTAAGTCTTTACCCGTTTGGTAATCTCCTTCAGATTTAATCTTTTGGATTAATTGTAATAAGTTACCAAAAATCACTCTTAACTTATCGTAATCGTTCACTACAAAATAAGTTTTTCCATCTTTAGAAACTTTTTCAATTACATGGTCAGCAGCCCCTTGTTCCATTGCCCAAGCAGCAACCAATTGTCTGTTTCTCATGTGAGCCTCTTCAATAATATCCCCTAAGTTTAAACGCGTTAATTGCGTTAATAAACCACCTCTGATGTAGCCATCGTAAGCAGCTTTACCAACGTCTAAAGAAGAAACCAATCCCATATCAATTAACTTAGGATCCATTAAGTAATAAAGACCAACTAAATCAGCTCTCGCTTCTTCTAAAGTAGAAGCATAGTTTTTTAAGGTTTCTTTTGGCGTTCCAACACCAGGGTTAATTTGTCCAGAAGCATGTCCGATCACCTCGTGTAAAGCCGTATGCATTTTGTCTCCAATAGCACCGTGCTCTTCTTCCATTTCCATTTCTTTGTCCGTATAACAGAATTCTTTTAACATTCCAGAACCTTTACCTTGACTGTAAGCATGGATAATACTTCCTAAACTAACCGATTTAGAACCGTGAGTAGATCTAATCCAGTTGGCATTAGGTAAATTCACTCCAATTGGAGTAGATGGAGAAGCATCTCCAGATTCACCAGCAACTTCAACCACTTTGTAAGTAACACCTTTAACCTCTTTCTTCTTATGGTCATCCATAATCGTTGAGTTGTCCTCAAACCATTGAGCGTTGTTGGCAACAACAGCCATTCTTGCTGAAGCTTCAAAATCGTTCATTTGAACTACTGTTTCATAAGAACCTCTGTAACCTAATGGATCATTGTAAACCTCAATAAATGAGTTAATGTAATCAATATCACCTTCAGTCGATTTTACCCACGCAATATTGTAAGCGTCCCAAGTTTTTAAATCTCCAGTGTTGTAATATTCAATTAATAATTTTAATGCATTTCCTTGCGCTTCGTTTTCCGCAACAGTAACAGCTTTACTTAACCACATGGTAACTTGGTCAATTGCTTTACCATACATACCACCTGATTTCCAAACTCTTTCTTCTAATCCGTTTTCTCCTCTAATTAATTTAGAGTTTAAACCGTAAGAAATTGGAGTCGTATCTTCTTTATCCATCTTTGCAGCATAAAACTCAGTAGCTTCCTTTTCGGTTACATCTGGTCCGTAAAAGTTAGTTGCAGAAGCTAATAATAAATCTTTAGTAGCATCTAAGCTTACTTTCTTATTGTCCACTTCAGGGTTAAAGATCACCTCAATAATTTCATCCGCTAATTCCGTTTTCGTCTCCATCATTAAAGAAGCAAAATATTCTTTGGTAAAAGCAGGCTCAAACTTGTTCATAGAATAGTGGTGGTGAATACCATTGGCAAACCACACTCTTTTGGTGTACACCATAAATTTACTCCAATCAGCAGTTGTTTTATCACCAGCATAAGTCGAAACAATATTTTCTAAAGCTCTTCTAATGGTTAAATTGTGACGGTAGTTTTGATCCCAAATAATATCTCTACCAGCGTAACCAGCTTGAGTTAAAAAGTAAACCAATTGTTTTTGTTGTAGGCTTAATTTATCAAAACCGTTCACTTGGTATTTTAAAATTTTAATATCAGAAAAACGCTCTGTTTTCCATCTAAATCCATCCGCATCTTTGTCGGTGTACTCTTCTGCGTACCAGGCTTTGTCGTTAGTCGCTTTAGCAACATCAGTACCTTTTTTTTCATCCTGTTTAGCATCACCTCCGCAAGCATACAATAAAGTAGTTGCAGCAGCAGTTAACATTAAGTATTTTGTAAGTTTCATAAGTCGTTATTTGTATTGGATTGCAAAAGAAACTAAATAAATTGGAATTTGCAAAATTTTAAGACTCCAATTATTCACGAATGGTAACGTTTTTTGCTAGAGTTGTTCTGTTCTTTGCAGCCTTGTTTTTAGGTAAAGCAGAAACGATCATCTTAGAATCAGATTTAAGGGGCAATAATTGTTTGTAACCATCAGTAAATCACTAATTTTGTAGCGTATGAAAAATAGAATTGTAGTATTGTTTTTATTGTTAAGTGGCCTTGTTCTTGGACAGGGTGATAATAAAACGGATGTCAATGGTTTAAAACAAGGGGAGTGGAAGAAGTTTCATAAAAATGGAATGTTAAGCAAGGTGGGGAAGTTTAAAGATGATCAACCTATAGGAGAGTGGTTGTATTATTTTAATACAGGAAAAATGATGGCCAAACTTACCCACTCAGGAGTTGAAAGTTATTCGATATCGTTTCATAAAACGGGAGGGCCACAATCTATTGGAAAGTTTGTGAACCAGAAAAAAGACAGTACCTGGGTCTATTACGATTTAGACGGGTATAAAATTGCTACCGATTATTTTGTTGAAGGATTAAAAAATAGAATTTCTTATGTCTATTATCCCAGTGGAAAAGTAGCCGAAGAAAAAGAATACAGAAATGACTTTGAACAAGGAGCTTGGAATATGTTTTGGGAAAACGGAGATAAAAAAAAGACGGCAACTTATGTAAATGGTGCTTTGGAGGGACAAGCTGTTTTTTACAATTCTGAAGGCAAAAGATCCATTTCAGGATTTTATTACCATAACTTAAGGGATAAAGCTTGGCTGTTTTTTAACGAGGATGGAAATACCATAAAAAAGAAAGAGCAATACAATAAAGGGGTTCGAATTGATGATGGGAAAGATGATAATGTTGAAACAGAACCATTACAACCAATTAACGAAGATTTTTTGAATCCAGAAACTTTTGGAGCACCACGATAAAGAAGGAAGAAATGATCGCATTTGTTTACCGCTTCAAGGTTAACATTGAAATACGAATTTAAGCACAGATTAAACGATGAGTAAGAAAGGAAAAGTATTAGTTGCCATGAGTGGCGGAATTGATAGTTCGGTAGCAGCAATGTTGTTACATGATGAAGGATATGAGGTGATTGGGTTGACCATGAAAACTTGGGATTATGCATCTTCTGGAGGGACAAGGAAAACAACAGGCTGTTGTAGCTTAGATGATATTAATGATGCACGCCAGTTGGCTGTAGATATGGGTTTTCATCATATTATTTTAGACATTAGAGCAGAGTTTGGGGATGCCATCATTGATAATTTTGTAGATGAGTATATTGCAGGAAGAACACCAAATCCATGTGTATTGTGCAACACTCACATTAAATGGGACGCGCTATTGAAAAGAGCAGATCAATTAGGATGTGAGTTTATTGCTACTGGACATTATGCGCAAGTAAGAGCAGAAAACGGAAGACATATTATTTCAAAAGGACTAGATGAGAATAAAGATCAATCTTATGTACTTTGGGGATTGACACAAAAAAGTTTAGCACGTACAATGTTTCCATTGGGAGGATTCTCTAAACCAGAAATCCGTAAAATGGCCTTGGATAGAGGGTATGAAGCCCTTTCTAAAAAAGGAGAAAGTTTTGAAATTTGCTTTGTACCAGACAATGATTATCGAGGATTTTTAAAACGTAGAGTAGAAGGTTTAGAAGAACGAGTTGCTGGAGGAGATTTTGTTGATGTTGATGGAAATGTAATTGGAAAGCATCAAGGTTACCCTTTTTATACCATTGGTCAACGAAGAGGGTTAGAGGTCGCTTTTGGTGACCCACGTTATGTCATTAAAATAATGCCTGAATCAAATATAGTGGTGCTAGGTACCAAAGAAGATTTAAATAAAAGAACAGTTTTTGTTAAAGATCCTAATTTTGTGAAATACGAAAGTATTACCGAAGATATGGAAGCACTAAGTAAAATTAGGTACAAAGACATTGGTTCTACAAGTCATATTTCTGTGACTACAGATGGGAGAATTAAAATTGATTTTTATGAAGATGTTCAGGGTGTAGCTCCAGGTCAATCCGCAGTTTTTTATGAAGGGAACGATTTAATTGGCGGAGGTTTTATTGACAGTAAAGAGGAATAAATCTATTTTGCTTATTTTTAAGTTATGAAAAAATCTTGTTGGATTTTATTGAGTAGTGTAATTTTTCTTTTTTCTTGTTCTAAAGATGAAGAAACGGTTGTCCCAGATACAAGTGCAGAATATGCTGGACTAGAAGTAGGAAAGTATGTCGTTTTTGATGTAGATTCTATTACCTATAATGATTTTGATAGTTCGATAGATACGGCATCCTATCAGATCAAAGAAATGGTCGATTCCAAATTTACAGATCTAGAAGGAGATGAGGCCTTTAAGCTCATTCGCTATCGAAGAGACTCAGCAACTCAAAATTGGCTAATTATTGATGTCTGGACGAGTAAAATCACCCTCACTAATTTTCAAAAAACAGAAGAGAATATCAACTACGTAAAACTTATTTTTCCGGTTAGAGAAGGGAAGGTCTGGGATGGAAATTCAAGAAATAACAGTTCAACACAAGATTATGAATATACTGCTGTTGATCAAGCGGAAGTAATTGGAGGAAACGCTCTAGTTGAAGTGTTAACCGTATTGCAATACGACAGTCCTGATAAGCTGATTAACCCTGAATTTTTTGAAGAGAAATTTGCCAAAGGTGTTGGTCTGGTTTATAAACGCAGTAGCAGTTTAGTACGTGCCGATTTAAACCCAACAACTCCTTGGTTGGGTTATGTGGTAACCATGACTCTTTCTACTTATGGGGGATGATTCAATAACAAGGAGTCTCTTTTTATCACCTCTAGCACTTTTCTGAATCGTTTACTCCTCGTAAAACTCTTTTATTGGTTCATATTCCTCATGCCTTTTAGCTATTTTATTCATAACTTAGTAAGTATTCAAAAAAAGTAACGGAATGAAAATAGACCTTCCTAAAACAGATAAGTTAAGAATTGTAATTGTTGGAGGCGGTTTTGCCGGAGTTCAAATTGCTCAAAGTTTAGCCAAGGAAGAGGTTCAAGTGGTCATGGTGGATCAAAACAATTACCATTGTTTTCAACCCTTATTGTACCAAGTAGCTACAGCTGCTTTAGAAGCAGATTCTATTGTTTACCCCATTCGAGGAATTTTTAATCAACAACAAAATTTTTTATTTAGGCAAGGAAAGGTGGAGGCTGTAGATGCCGATCAAAAAACGATTCTAATTGGGCGGAAGGTCATGGCCTATGATTACTTAGTAATTGCTACTGGAGCTAAAACGAACTTCTTTGAGAATGAAGGGCTATGTGTGAGTGCCATGCCCATGAAAAGCATTACAGAAGCTTTGGATTTAAAATATTTAATTCTTCAAAACTTTGAAAAAGCAGTTTCCATCAACAACAAAAGAAAATTACAAGGCTATTTAAATTATGTAGTCGCAGGAGGTGGACCTACCGGGGTTGAATTGGCTGGAGCTTTAGGCGAATTGAAAAAGTATGTACTCCCCAAAGATTTTCCGGAGTTGGACATCCAAAACATGAATGTGTATTTGATTCATTCAAGAGATCGAATTTTACCCATGCTTTCCGAAGAATCCTCAGCAAAAGCAAAAAAATACTTAGAAGAATTAGGCGTCACTGTGGTCTTAAATACACGCGTGTTAGATATCCAGGGCGATTATGTTCAGGTCAATACCCAACAGGATATTATTGCCAGAACATTAATGTGGACAGCGGGAGTGCAAGGCAATCCTATTGCGGGTTTAAAACCTGAAATGGTAGATCAATCCAATCGTATTTTAGTAGATCAATTTAATCGCGTAAAAGGGTACGATGCCATATTTGCCATTGGAGATATTGCCTGTATGGTTTTAGATGATTTCCCGAGAGGTCATCCCATGGTTGCTCCTGCGGCAATGCAACAAGGGGTCTTGCTGGCTAAAAATTTGGTAGCGCTCGCTCAAGGAAAAGAATTGGCTCCATTTGTCTATAAAGATAAAGGAGCAATGGCAACAGTAGGTAAAGATAGAGCTGTTGTTGAGGTGGGTAAACTAAAGTTGAGTGGATTTATTGCCTGGATCATTTGGATGTTTGTTCACCTTAAATCTTTGGTAGGCTATAGAAATAAAATGGTGGCCACCTACAATTGGATCATTGGTTACTTTACCTCAGAAAAAGGGATTCGTGCCATTATCCGACCCTATGAGTTTATGGCCGATAAAAAGAAACGAAAAATATCTTTTCAGCAAGATCATGAGGATCATGAGAATTAAGAAACGTTGACTTTCTTCGGAGTGGTTTCCTGAACTTCAGACCTCCTATTTTTAGGAATTCACCTTTTTTGATATTTATTCCTGACTTTTTTAAAGCGCAAGACTTTTTTTATAAATACTTGAGATGTATAGCTTTTTTTAGTCATAGTTTGTCTCCTTAAAAAGGGGTTTTTCAATCCGTAGAAATCCAATAATCAATACGCCCCCCTAATCTCTCCTTTTTCAAACTATCGTTTTTAAAATAGGTGTAGTTTGAAATCAAACTTGGTTAAAGCCTGAAAATTTGATTGAAAATTTGGTGCTGAGCCTCAAAAAATAATTGAGCATAAATAACGAATAAATACCACCTCCTAAAGGTGAAATTTTAAGTAAATGATCTTGTTAGACGTCTTTTGGATGAAGTCAGCTAGCTACTTTTGGCTCACTTATTTTGACTAAAAAAAACCCTTTATTTTAACCCGTTTTCCTTCATTAAAAAATACGGTAGGATTCCATGATTGTCATTATTTGAAACTGCGTGTTCTTGAAATTCCTTTTAGATTAGTGTTTTAACTAAATAATAAACACTGAATTTATGAGAAATCGATTCACATCCGTTAAGGAGTATAGTTTGAAAACACTCCTTTTTATTTCAACCATTTACTTAATGGCGACAGTCACTTTTGCACAAAATGGAAATCCACCATGGAAATTAGCAGGCAACACGATTTCTTCAGGAAGCTTCTTAGGAACAATCAATGCGGAGGATCTCGTTTTTAAAGTAAACGGAATAGAAGGCCTGCGTTTAAAAACCAACGATAGGAAATTGATAATTAACGGAAGAAGTCAATTTATGTTGAACGCTGTTTTTGAAGCGGAGGTAGAATTACAACGGACGTTAACCCTAAAATCCTTAGAAGATCATTTATCCAAGAACCACCGATTGCTTGGAGTAGATCAATATGGAGTCGTAAAAGTGATTACTGCTGCTACGCTTTTGGAAGCCACAATAACGGATTCCTTAACCTTACTCGGAAAAGTGATCGCTACCAATGGGATTACCTTTGCTGATGGAACCACACAAACCTCGGCAGCCAGTTTAACAGGCTGTAACAATGCCATTTTTGCGGAAGTTAATATCGTAAATGAATTAAAATTAGGCGCAAACTCTCTGTATTTAGGGAGTGACAGTTCAGGTACCGACAATTACATTTATACAGATGCAGGACCTTTAAGAATAAATGCACAAGAAGGAGGGAATGCCGCTGAAAACACCTACATCAATCAAGATGGAGGTAGAGTTGGGATAGGAACAGCATCTCCTACTGCCAAATTAAGTTTAAATGGAAATGAATCTCCAAAAACCTTAGGAACGAGTACTGAATGTGCCATTAAAATTAACAATCAATATGCGAACACTTTCGGGGCAAATACTGAAATTCAATTTGGGATAGCAGCGGGAATTACAGCAGCGGTGATCGCTGCAAAATATACCAGTTCGGGAAATGGAAAAGCAG
>JAWUVT010000211.1:0-10567 GCA_034112225.1 Flavobacteriales bacterium
ATTTTTAGTATCAAATTTCTAATTAAAATTTTGTACAGAGCAAAAGAAAAGGGGACCCCATATTTCGTAAACTTTGGTGCCGTCTTCTTTCGTTCTTTTTCTTGCTCTAATCATCGTTGCATTTTTCCAAGCAAAAACTAAAGCAGAAATAATTACCCCAGCAATTACAGCGATTGCTAAATCAAAAAACACAGTAACTGCAGAATCAATGATTAAAACAGCAGCATCCGCTTTAGGTATTTTTCTAAGGATTCTAAAGCTACTCCAAGCAAAAGTTTCGATCACCATCATAAACATGACTCCAACTAAAGCTGCAATCGGTACTTGTTCAATGTATTGGTCTGCAAAAAGGATAAAGGTTAAGAGTGTTAAAGCCATCATTATTCCAGAAAGTCTACCTCTACCACCAGCATTAATGTTAATGACCGTTTGTCCAATCATGCCACAGCCTCCAGTACCACCAAATAAACCACTTAAGATATTTCCAGCTCCTTGTGCTATACATTCTCTGTTTCCACTTCCCCTGGTATCTGTCATTTCATCCACTAAGTTCATGGTCATTAAAGATTCAATTAAACCAACAGCAGCGGCTAAAAAGGCATAAGGAAGTATAAATTTAAGCGTGCTAAAATTAATGGGAAGGTTTTGCCATAATTCTAAATTAGGCGTAGGAAATTCTCCCTTAAGGCCAGTTCCTCCACCTTCAAGGATATATGAGCCAACAGTACTAACATCAATACCTCCCAAAACAACAACAGCAGTGGTGACTAAAATGGCGGTTAATGCCGCAGGTACTTTTTTTGTAATTTTTGGGAGTAGCCAAATAATTGCCATGGTTAATCCCACTAACCCTAGCATGGTGTATAGCTCTGTACCTTCCATGGGGATGTCTAAGTATTGTTTGACTCCTTCAGTAGTTATTGCTAACTCTTTATGGAAAAACATCCGAACTTGAGCCATAAAAATGACGATGGCTAATCCGTTAACAAATCCCATCATTACTGAATGAGGAATTAAACGAACAAACTTTCCTAATTTAAATACTCCAGCAGCAACTTGTATAATTCCCATAAGAATTACGGTAGCTAATAGGTAGAAGTAACCCATATTCTCTATCGGTAAATCAAATAACATACCTTTAGTATGCCCTTCAGATATCATACTTACAAAGATCACCGCAACAGCACCTGCAGCTCCAGAAATTAAACCTGGTCTACCTCCAAATACGGCTGTAATTAAACCAATAATAAAAGCACCCGATAAAGCCACTAAAGGATCTATTTGCGCAACAAAAGCAAAAGCAACAACTTCAGGTATCATTGCCATAGAGACCGTAATCCCTGCTAAAATATCATTTTTAGGATGTTGTGTAAAGTTTTTAATCAACTTCTTCATAGGTTGGCTTCAATTTTTAAAGTGGTAAAGATATAATTTTTAGTTGAAAAGGGAAGGGTAATGAAGGGGACATAACGTAAACAACAACAATGATTTTTAACAGGTATTTTAGTTCACTTCAATAACAAATAGGTTTTACGCTTAATTTTAATTTTTTATATCATCCTGTATAGACAGCAAACTATACCCAACATTGTTTTACTAATCTGTTGTTAGAGCTGCGGAGTGTTTTTCAATGACTAGAAAACCTTTCTGTACCATTGGAAATGATTCTGAGGTTCTTCAAGGAGATGGCTTAAAGCTCTTGTATTGTTTTTACGGTATTGTTCCTTTATTCAATAAGTTCAATTTTATTTCGTGTTGAAAACATATTTTTAATCTCAACAACTACGGATTTTAGAATAAATGAATTTTATAAATTGTCCTCATTTTTTTTTACCCCTTTTACTCAAATGGCGCATCAAATGTTAATAAAGTGTTAATATGTATTTCAGGGCATATCTCATTTTTGCGCTATATTTAGGTCAAAAGCAAGGATTTTTTTAAGAAAACAGTTTGAATATGAAGTTTTAAGTTACTATGAGAAAAGATATACCACAGATTGCCATGACGTATCAAATTTTAAACGAAGATGGCATTTCTGATTTAAAAAAAATAGCCAAAGAATTTAGTCAACAACAGGAGTATTTATCAAAATCAGCATTGTGGGGATATGATCGTTATTTAGAACATTCTAGTGATTCAAGAGCAAAAGTGATTACTCCTTCTACTGGAATATCTAGAGAATGTAGCATTTGGTCGACCAATCATTATTTAGGACTAAATAGACATCCATATGTGATTCAAAAAGCAAAAGAAGCTTTGGATACCTACGGAACAGGTTCTGGTACCTCTGCTATGTCTGGAGGACATTCTAAATTGCATAAAGATTTACAAAAAAGAATTGGTAAAATTTTGGGCAAAGAAGAATGTCTTTTGTTTTCTACGGGCTATACTGTAAATTCTGGGGCAATACCTGCTTTATGCAGAGGTAAGGAAACCCTTATTATCATCGATCGAGATTGTCATGCGAGCATTATACAAGGATGTAAATCTGCTCAGTCAAAATTTCTTCCTTTCAAACACAATTCGGTAAAAGATTTAGAGGCTAAATTGGAGCGTTTTTCTGCTGGACATGCAAACGTATTAGTTATTGTAGAATCAGCTTATTCGATGGAAGGTGATGTTGCTCCTTTAAAAGAGATCGTTGCATTAAAACAAAAATATAACTTTTTATTGTATGTGGATGAAGCCCATACCTTTGGATTTTATGGGGAAAAGGGAGGGGGTATTTGTCGTGAATTAGGGATTACAAATGATGTTGACTTTATTATGACTACTTTATCAAAATCTACAGCAGGGATAGGAGGAGTTTTGGCTACCTCTAAAGATTTTTCTGCGATGTTGAGATTTTCATCTCCTTATACTTTTCAGGCTTCTATCCCTCCAGCAGATGTAGCCGTAGTTGATGCTTGTTTAGACCTCATCGAAAATGAACCTACTATAATTGAATCCTTATGGAAAAAAACACATTATTTACGTGAACAATTGCTAGGTTTAGGTTTTGATGTAGGGCAGAGTGAAAGCCCAATTTTACCTCTTTTTGTTCGGGATTCTGAAATTCTGAAAAAAATGGAAAAAGAATTGTTTGAACATGGAGTCTTTACTGTAGCTGTTCAGTACCCAGCAGTAAAACCCTCTGAGGTTCGCTTTAGATTCATTGTTAACAATTCTCATACAAAAGAAGACATCAACGAATTAGTAGGGATACTTTGTAAGTTAGGCATTAAATATGGCTTAATTGAAGATGTTAAGATGAACAATTTAGCACCTAAAGATACTGTAGAGCAACGAAAAAACAAATTGAAAAAAATGATGAATAAACAACTGGAAAAAGAGGGGGGACAGTACTCAAGTCGAAGGGGGAATAGTAAAAAAGAAGCAGAGAATGAAGGTCTGTGAATGAGTTTGCTTTAAAAATATTACTCACATTATCAACCTTTTTAGGGGCTGTAAGCCATCCTGCTATTGAAAAAGATTGGGTAATTCTCCAAGATTGGGAGCAAACAGAAGAAGGATACTTAAGGTTTGTTGCTGAGAGTAAGGAAATTGCGTGTGAATGCATCGAAAACCCTACAGCTTTTATTGAATTTCCAACCACCATTCATTCTTCTTCGCAAGTCCTATTAGGGAATCAAATTATTGCCACCAATAGTTCTCCAGATTTCAACTACACCAGAGGGTTTTACGGGGTATTAGTCATTCCGTGTTACCTGATCACTAATCGTAAAGAAACGCTAAGATGGGAGGTTATTTCTTATACTCAATATTTTGCTTGGTTCAAGCATTTTCCTAGAGTTGTAGAAAAATTACCAATTGGGAATTTTTTTAAAGAAACCCTCCATATTGGAGCCGCATTTATTCTGCTTATTCTCTGCTTACTCTATTTGATAATATTTTGGGGTAAAATTACTTTAAAAGAGCTATTGGTATTAGTATTGAGTAATGCTTTTACTGCTATCTATTTTATCGGATCAGTAATCGGATTAATGGGGTTGGAAATGTCAATGTTAACAGCTCACAGGCTAGCTGATATAGGAGTCTGGGTTGGATTTTTATTTTTCATGCATTTTTTTTATATGCAAGGGCTTCTTTTGCGCTGGATGAATATTTTATATAAAATATTTGCAATAATTGGATTAACTATTATTGCTTTTGGAAAAACAGGTGATACCATTCAGTTGGGGACTACTTTTCCATTTCTCTTGACTGGATTCTTTATTTTTTATTCGCTTTTAAAGTTAATGAATAAGAATTTAATTAAACATCGAAAAAATGTATTTCAGTTTTTAGCGCTGACTTCTTTCTTAATTGGATATTGCAATGATGTATTAATCATAACAGGGTTTTCTGACAAAGTACCTCTTGCTCCAATAGCAATTATTGGAAGTTATGTATTCATACTGTTATATGTGAATGAAAAAATCACTAAAACCTATATCGAAAGAGACGAATTAAAAGTACTTGCCGAGGAACTGAAACAAGTGAACTTAAATTTAAAGAATGCACAAAGTCAGCTTATAAAATCCGAGAAAATGGCTGCTATGGGACGTGCTGTGGCAAGAATTGCCCATGAGTTAAATACACCCATTGCATCTGCACGAGCCGCTGCACAAAATATAGATACTGAAACGTTATGGTTTTTATCGGCAATAGAAAGTCATGACCAAAAAGGATTAAAAGTGTTGATCATCCAGTATAAAAATGACCTTCAAAAAATGATAAAAATATTGATGTACAGTGTTACTCGTTCTGCAGAACTCGTAAGAAGCTTTAAAGAAATTGCTGTAGACCAAACAAATGTCCAAAAGAAAGAATTTGAGCTGTTCAGCTACATCAAAAACAGTTTAACAACAATGGAAGTCACCTTTAATAGGCAGCAGATCAATGTGAACTTACAAGGAGATCAAGTCGTTTTACACAGCGATCCGGGTCTGTTTTATCAGATTATAGAAAATTTAATTGCAAATGCAGCAAAATATGCCTACGAGGAGAAAGGTGGATTTATTGACATTACGATTGCCAGACATAAAGATACCATAACATTGTTATTTGCTGATTATGGAAATGGGATTCCTTCAGTTCATTTATCTAAAATATTTGATGCTTTTTTCACCACTGGAGGAGGTAAAGGGGGAACAGGTTTGGGACTCAATATCGTATATAGAATTGTTAAGATTCAACTAAAAGGAACGATAACCTGTGAAAGTGAAGAAGGGCTAGGAACAACTTTTACCATAATTATTCCAAGAAGTAACGTATCCTAAATTTAACAACAAGGTGGTGTTTCAAAGTTATTAGAGACTTAATACCTATAGGAATGTGTATTCTTTTATACCGAGTTTTATTCTTTGCTATAAAACAGCCGCAAATTAAAATATAGCTAAACTCATCCAAATAGTATGATTTTTCACTTTCCTAACTCAATATAAAACAGCTGTGATGCAGTGCGTTATTGTGTGCTGTAGTTTTGAGTGGGTTTCTATTGTCGTAGGAATTTTTTTGTTCTATTTTTTGTTGTTTATATGGATTGTAGGTTACAAATCAAAAAGAATTGTTGTGTTATTAAAAAAATGTTATATTTATTTTTATATAAATATTTTTAATATGGATGATGAAGAAAAATGGTTAATTCTTATTGTAGATGATGAGGAAGTAATACATGAAAATTTAGAATATACTCTAAGACGTATGGTCTATGCAAATAGAGGTATTGAATGTATTCATGCTTATTCAGCAGCTGAAGCAAAAAGAAAGCTTTCGGAACATTCAAAAATTGCGATTATTATATTAGATGTAATGATGGAAACAGATGACGCAGGCTTATATTTTGTGAAATATCTCAGAAATGAAGTGAAAAATAAAGAAACAAGAGTTCTGATTTATACAGGGCAACCAGGTATTGCACCCAAAAGAAAAGTGGCTGATAAATATATAATTGATGGATACCTCGATAAAAACAGTTCAGATAATGATGACTGTTATGTAGCTGTTCGTTTGGCATTAAAGTCTTATGCAGAAATCCATCAATTAATGGCCTCTAGTAAAAAAGAAGACATTCGATTATTTCACGAAATTGCAGCAATTTACAACGGGTTATTAGCAGAGCCTAACAACCCTAAAGAGTATGAAGAGGCAATGGAAAATGTAAATACGATGCTTCATCTGGCACAAGAAATTTTAGCTTCATATGCATTAGAGGATTTAAAAAATGGAGTTAAAATAGGAACTACAAAATCAGGACGATTATCGCCTAAAGAATATTCAGCATTAGTGAGTATACATCATATCAAGGTGATCCTTAACGAGACGACCCCTCAAACTTATGAAAGAGAAAAGGGAATCATCTTTAAGATGATGGTAAAGGAAGCACAGCGGTTTTCATCCATCCAAATTCTGTCAGATGCCACTAGAAAATCTCTTCAAAACTGTATTGCGAACTGTAACACCCTATAAAAATCATGCATTTAAAAAAAAACACAGTAGATACTTCATGGAAAGTATTAATTGTAGATGGAAGGTCAACTGTTCATCAATCCACAAAATTATTATTAAAGAATATTTCTTTTGCCGGAAAAGGAATTAAGTTATTATCTTCTTTTTATCTAGAAGAAGCAAAAAAAACACTTCAGAAGGAACATGATATTGCCTTAGTATTGATAGAAGCAAAAATAAATAGACCAAGCTTTGGTTTAGATTTAATTGAATATATCAAAAAAGAGTTGCAAAACAATAAGATTCAAATTATTTTGAGAACAGGTTACCCTGATTCATTACCCAAAAAAGAAATCACTAACAAATATGAAATAGATGGGTGCTTATCTGAAGAAGAAACATCGAAAGATCAGTTTGAATTTACGATAGTTGGTGCACTCCAAACTTACAATCAGCTCATTACGGTTTCTGACTACTTAAGAGCACAAGCAGGAAGTATTGCTCATGAGATGCTTAATCCTTTAAATCAAGTACAACAAAGTTTGTCAATTGTTAAAAATGAGATCTCTTTCAATCGAGAAATATTCCCCAAAGAAGATCTCGAAGTAATAGACCAAACGCTAGAAAATGGATTAAGAGTTTGTGATCGTGCCAATAAGATGATAGCTATGATTCTTCAAAACATTAAAGAAGACAAAATTAATACCGATTCTTTTGTCACCTTAAGGATTGCTCAAGTAGTGAAAAATGCAATTGATGAGTTTGCTTTTGTAAATGAAAAAAGTAAAAAAGCAGTTCAACTCAATCTCAAACAAGATTTTGAATTTAAAGGGGATGAAACCTTATTGGTGTATGTGTTGTTTAACCTGCTCAAAAATTCATTGTACTTTTTGTCTATACAGCCTGATCTTAAAGTGAGTATTCGATTAAAAAAACAAGAAGGAGTCAATACCTTATTTTTTAAAGATACGGGTGTTGGAATTCCTAAAGATAAATTGGCAACCATCTTTGATAACTTTATGACCGCAGATAAAAAAGGAGGAACAGGGTTAGGATTAGGCTTTTGTAAACGGGTGATGATCTCCTTTGAAGGGGGAATAACGTGTAAATCTGAGGTTTCCAAGTGGACAGAGTTTGAGTTAACTTTTCCACATTACAACTAAATTCTTACCGTTTAATTTTCGTTTTAAATAACCTCTTTTATTTTACAATTTGAAACGAAAAAAACATTGCTACCTTAATTCCAAAAGAGATTGAGACATGAGTTCATTGATTAGAAATATTCAGATAGAATGAAATGAATCCTTTTTTAAGGAGAGTTATGGATTACTAATTTTTTTTAAAATGACACTATTCATTTATTTGATAAATGAATAGTGTGATTCTTTAATTGATACGGGCTTAGTTTACATCGATTTCGGAGGAAGTAAAAGGGGATAAAGTAACAAGAGCTTAGAATTAATTTATCCTTTGTTTTCCTGACATTTAGGGAGATCCTCCGATCAAAATACTTACATTTGTGGCCTTAAAAAATTTGATTAATGATAGCAGCACACAATATCTCGTTACAGTACGGAAAAAGAGTATTATTTGATGAAGTAAACATAAAATTTACCCCAGGTAATTGTTATGGAGTAATTGGTGCAAATGGCGCTGGGAAATCTACTTTTTTAAAAATTTTAGCAGATGAAATTTCTCCAAATTCAGGAAGTATTACTATAGACCCAGGAAAACGGATGGCTGTTTTAAGCCAAGATCATTTTAAGTTTGATGAAGAAACAGTATTAGATACTGTGCTGATGGGACATACCAAAATGTGGAAAGTCATGAAAGAAAAGGATGCCATCTACATGAAGGAAGATTTCTCTGATGCTGATGGAATAAAGGCCTCTGAATTGGAAGCTGAATTTGCTGAAATGGATGGTTGGAATGCCGAACCTGATGCTGCCAACATGTTAAGTGGTTTAGGTATTAAAGAAGATTTGCACACGGTATTAATGAGTGAACTGGCAGGAAGTCAGAAAGTAAGAGTCTTAATTGCTCAAGCTATTTTTGGTAACCCTGATATTTTAATTTTAGATGAGCCTACCAATGATTTGGACATTAGTACCATTGCTTGGTTAGAAAAGTTTTTATGCGATTTCAAAAATACGGTAATTGTAGTCTCTCACGATAGGCACTTTTTAGACGCTGTTTGTACACACATTACAGATATCGATTTTGGGAAAATTAAATCGTATTCTGGAAATTATTCTTTTTGGTATGAATCGAGTCAATTGGCATTAAGACAAAAACAATCTTCCAATAAAAAAGCAGAAGAAAAGAAAAAAGAATTGCAAGACTTTATTATGCGTTTTAGCGCGAATGCTTCTAAATCGAAACAAGCCAATGGGAGAAAGAAAATGTTGGAAAAGCTTAATTTTGAAGAAATTGTATCTTCTACAAGGCGATATCCTGCAATTATATTTGATCAATCTCGAGAAGCAGGAGATCAGATTCTGCACACTACAGGCTTAACAAAAAATGGTCTTTTTAAAGAATTAGATTTAAATGTTAGACGAGGAGATAAAATCGCTTTTGTTTCTAAAAACAGTGTTGCCATGACTTCTTTATTTCAAATCTTAGAAAATGAAATTAAAGCTGACGCTGGAGAATTTAATTATGGACAAACCATTACAACATCCTATTTGCCTAACGAAAATGATAAGTTTTTTGATGGTTCGGACAATTTAATGGATTGGTTAAGACAGTTCTCCGATGATGAAAAAGACGAAGTATTTATTAGAGGATTTTTAGGGAAGATGTTGTTTTCAGGAGAAGAAGTTTTTAAAAAATCGGATGTTTTATCGGGAGGAGAAAAAGTAAGGTGTATGGTTTCCAGAGCCATGTTAGCCGAAGGAAATTTATTAATTTTAGATGAACCAACGAACCACTTAGATTTAGAAACCATTACGGCATTTAATAATGCATTGAAAGATTTTAAAGGGACCATCTTATTTACATCTCATGATCATGAGTTTGTAAACACTGTGGCCAATAGGGTTGTAGAGTTAACACCAAATGGATGTTTAGATAAAGACATGACTTACGATGAGTACCTCTCTAATGAGAAAGCAATCCAACAAAAAGAAGCTTTATATGCTTAATTAACAAGCAAGCATTCCGAGTACTCTTTTGTTTAAGAATGAGCTCTTTAAAAATAGCATTTACAGGGATGATTTGTTAAAATAGGAGTTGGAGAAAAAATGAATCGTAGATTTCTTAACCATTAGGCGGTAATAAAAAAAATAACTGCTTACTTAGTTTTGCTGTAGTTCAAAATAGCCTTTACTTTGGCTATTCTTATCCTCAAACCGATCGGGTGATTGCGATATGATCTTATTGTTCAGTGTAGGATCTGTAAGCAGGATGTTTTTTTTAATGTGATTTTTTATAGAGAAACTTAGGGTACTTTATACTTCTCTGGAACAGGAGAAATAAAAGTCATTTCCTCTTTAGACCTAGGATGGAGTATTGTGATTTGGTGCGCATGTAAAAACAAACTGTCATTAGGATAAGTAAAAGGATTTGTTTTAAAGTAGTTGAGGTCTTTATGACCCAAGTCCCCAACGATAGGGTGCCCTAGCTCCGCTAAATGCAGCCTGATTTGATTGGTTCTTCCAGTTAAAGGCGTTACTTTTAGTAAAGTTTCATTTGCTCTTCTTTCTACCACTTCTACTTCAGTTTCTGAGACTTTTCCATGAACATCAACTTTTCTAGCCCCTCCAACTAATACTTCCGTACCTATTGACTGTTGAAGATTTAGATTATTCTCTTTTACAATGCCTTCGGCTAAAGCCATATAGGTTTTCTTAATTTTTTTATGTTCAAATTGTTGTTGAATGAAATTGGCCGCAACTTTGTTTTTTGCCAAAACAATTACGCCAGTAGTGTTGGCGTCAATTCTATGCAGGAGTTTAAAGTCTTCTTCGGGAAAAGCTAAAGCTAAAATATGAATTAAGGTATTGCGAACAAACCTGCCAGAGGCGTGAACAGGAAGAGGGGATGGTTTTTCTAACACAATGATTTGGTCATCCGTATAGATTAAACGAATGTCCGAATTAATTGGGGGGTCGGTTTTAGGTTCTGATTGATGGAT
>JAWUVT010000212.1:0-25761 GCA_034112225.1 Flavobacteriales bacterium
TTTGAAGCAATCAGAATTCCATCCCCATCCATTTTACCTTGATAACATTCCCCTTCATATTTATCACCTGTAGGTAAAGTGACAGCTAATTTTCCTTCTGATTTCATACTTTTATTTATTAACACCCCTTCTAATAGTGTACCATCGAAAAGAATCCAGACTTCGTCTAACTTATCATCTTGTTTCTTAAACGGTGCTTTTATTAATGGTAGTTTAATTTCAATTCTATCTCCTAGTAATTGAAAACTAGATGAAAATCCATCCATCTCTATAAAACTCATTGAGTTGAATTTTTTATCGCTTTCATTGAATCTATAACAAGATAGATGTGGTTTCTTGCTATCAATAGGAAAAGTGACTGCATACAAACTCTGACTTGGTGTAGCAATGATATGATATTTATTATCCTCAATGTTCATTGTATAGGTTTTATAGCTATCAGTAGCATTAGCTAATATTTTTAACTTTTGACAAATCAAATCTAACCCATGTTGTTCTTTATTTCCTATTCTCATTTTTTAACTTTTAACTTTTAACTTTTAACAAACCTAATTCATCCCTCCCTAGACGCCACCCCCCTATCGAGGGATTTTTTTTATATTTTGTCAGCGAACAAACCGCCCCCTTCCACCTAAACCGCTAAAAATCAAGCACAAAGACATCAACTCACACTTGGCACTAGAAAAGTTATAGTTGATAGGAATAGCTCTCGCCTTTAGAAATGGAAATGAAATGAAATGAAGTGGGCTTATTAAACTCGCGACTTAAGAAAATTAGTCTCATTTTTACGAGGTAGTCAAGTCGATCTTCTTAAGAATACTATTCCCAAAGAGAATAGACTAAAAGGTTACTGATCCTTTTTAGGCATTTTTGATACCCTTCCCTTTTTGTACCTAATTTTATTTTTTTATCTCCGTTTAAAACCATCTCCGTAGATAAAGAGAACATCCTCCTTAGGGCATTGTTATTAAAGAAAAACAACTCCTAAACCAATCCATACTCTTATTCCATACTCTTTATTGGCAACATGCAGCGTAAGGCCTTCAGAAAAAGCAGCTTGTTAATTTTTATTAAATACGAGACTGTGTTTACAAAAAAAACTCCTACTACCCACCCTATATTTTAACGAGATTATTGATAGCTCGCATTTTTCTGATTTCAGGATGCGGAGTTTACTCTTACAACATTATCGAGAATCGAAACCTCAAATTGGTCTTCATCTTAAATTTCTGTTAGCATTTTAGATTTCGCATCAAAGAGAGAGAAATTCGTAAAAAGCTAAGCTATCATAAAAAGAAGGTAACGTTAACGTTACCTTCTTTTGAAATCTAATCTAATCTAATTGCATTTTAAACGCCTGTTAATAAGTGCTACTATATTACTGATGTTCTAGTTGATTTTTCACTTTATCAATTTGATATTGATTGAAAGAATAGAAATCAGTTAAACATTGGCCTATTTTACTATTTTTTAGCTGGAATTATAGCTATCTCATATCCCTCATATTTCTTAATATGATTCTGCTGTTGTCCCTTTTGATCTTCAAGCCCAACTACAAAAAGTATATTGTTTATCATAATCGCATAACACCTTTTCACTCCTGAAATTCCTAATGATTTTAGCTCATAAATTTTTCGTTTCCCTTCATGTGTAAGAATTTTAATTCCTTGACTCCCTTGTCCTCCAACAAATCCATTATCTGCTATTTTCTTCCAAAAATCTAATGGTATAGTATCTGAATTAATTTGTTTTTTCACCTCTTTAGTAAAAATAACTTGAGTTCTATTATTATTTTTTCGCGATGGAATCATCATGTCTTTTTCATCTCCAGTATATTCAACTGCTTCCATTTGATCTGGACGCTTAATTTTATAAGAAAATTGTAAAATTATATTTTCACACTCTTTAATCTTATCCCTACTCCAATAATTTGCCATAAAACTTCGCGCAAGATCCACAGATGAGATCGCTTTCTTGTATATTAATTCACTTATCGATGTCGCTTTAAACTGAAAAATTTCCTGTTCTTCTTTATCTAGAATTTGCTTATTAATCCTTTCTTTCATAAAGTCTTTAACTTCATCTTCTTTTTGAAGAGAATAACTCAATAACAGTGCGAATTGCCCTAGGTCTAATTTATCTAGATTTAAGTTTTTAATAGTTTTTTGAGCGCTTTTAATTTTCTGATTTTGTACAATTAAATTTCCATTAGGGATACTTTCAATAATAAATAATGGAACAGAAAATAGTAGCACATGAGTCATCTCATTTTTCCATTCGTCAAAATTTGGAGGCGAATATTTAACGAGTTCATTCGCTTCATTTTTTATCGAGTAAGTCCCAAACATCCACTTTTTAAGAGCTACCGCATATTTACTACGTATTTCATCTTCTTCAGTATCACTTCCTGTATGATTTAACTGATAAAAAGCCTCACAAAACTTACCTTCTAAATCATCTATAAATACTTTTAAATACTTTTTAACTACCAATCCAATACCATATTGTAGCGCAAAGGCTTTACTAGACGTAACCTCATCAGGTATCGCTCCAAATATTTTTGATTTATTTTTTTCTATAAAATCATCTAATTCCTCGTGTGAAAAACTATTTAATCTATTGGCAAAATTATTAATAAGTTCAAAGGCAGGAATTGTAACATCTTCATTAATACCAGAAAGAGCTATTGCACTAAAATCTGCAATACTTGAAGAAATAAGTTTTGGGAGAATAAACCCTACTGGTCTATTCATCAATTCAACGAATAATGTAGCTGCAATTCCTTCCCATATATATAATGGTAATTCAAATTCGTTTTCATATAAGGATTGCAAGATAATCATAAACATTTCCTCCCCTTCCTTTTCTATAAGCTCACAAAAGTCTTGTTTTTCTTGAGGTGTTTTAAGTTCATACTCCTTTTCTAGAAACAGCTTAACTATTTTTTCAGCAGCAGACTCTATAAGTGCATAATCTTTGTTAAATTTATTACTTATTTCACTTTGCTTTTCCCCCTTTTTCCCCAACCAACTTTCTAAGTCATTAATTTGCTCAAAATGATTGCCTAATTCTCCATTTCTAATTCCGATATTAATATCTTTATTGTTCTTACTATATAAATACTCTAATCTCTCTCCTTTTCCATCCTCTTGGAATTGGCCAGTATAAACAATAACATTTAACTCTTTCATCATAGCATAGATTTCAGCAAATTCATTCGTTAACCATATTCCATCGCCTGCATAATAGTTTAACACACATGCTATAGGATCCTTAACATTTTTTATTAACTTCTTTTCAGATTCATCAATACTCTTTATTAATTCAGTTAACTCATTTCCACAAGAACCGATCTTCGCCCTATATCCATTCGTTTTCATTAAATGCTTTAAGGTACTACCCTTATTCGCTTGATCGAGGACTTCCAACTTCCTTTTTTCAAATTCTTGATTCACATCTTGCTCATTCTCTTTTCTTACGATTATTGCATGAACTAATAATCTTAGTAATTCTTCATTAGAGTTTATGATCTTATAAAATTCAATTACATGATTTTCATTTGTAATGGCATCATCAATAAGATAATCAAAGTTTTCTAATTCATTTTGGTAAGGAGTAAAAATGTTTTTATTCTCAACCCAATACTTACATTCACTACTACCAGGGCGCATTACAGCAGTATTAAGAAAATGTGTTAGCATGGTAATTGCGATATAATCTTTTTTATCGTTGCTACCACATTTCGTTAATTGATCAATATTATCAATTACATATTTTACTAAACTTAACCTAACATTTAAATGATCATTACATTCAATCATATTAGTCTCTGTATTTTTAATACCAGCGAGGGCATGGATTAAGCAATTGCCCTCACCTTGGGTTTTTATTAAAGTAGAGACTTCTATCTCTTTTCCTCTATAAATATTCTCCTTTTGTTCCTCTTCCTGTTCATTCGCATATGCGTCAAACTGATTACAATCGTTGTTGTTATAGCCTCCAATAGCATAATCATGAAAATCATTATATTCCACATCCATCTCAGTTGTATTCCCAAGTCTGGTCATAGTCATTAGATATTCATCCTCTGTGAGCAATCCATGCATCTTTTTCCCGGCCAAAATCGCTTTATGTTCAATAATTCTACTTAAACTTCCAATTAAAAGACAACCTTCTTTGAATTCTTCTTTTTTAAGCTTCTTTTTTACTTTTAATGAATCATCGCCTTTTGTATCCCCCTCTTTATTCTTCTTTGTCATTTTTAGCTCTGCAATCCTCATCATATATTCTAGCTCTTTACAAAAGTCATCCGGTAAGCTGCTCTTGAGTTTTTCAATGATTACACGATACTCAACTTCATAAGTATATCCTTCAAAAGAAGCCCTCAAAAACTTCAACCATTTAATACTTGTTCTATATTTATTAAAAATTAGCTCTATGCTATCATTCTCAGCTTTAATTTCTTCATCTAACTTTTGCATCCTTTCAAACTCTTTAAAAGTTACTGTATTCATCCTTGCAAATTTATTATCAGCTGCCATAGCTTCAGAATAAGCAAAATTGATCTTCTTGTTTTGAGAATTGCTACAGTCCACCAACTTATCAATCCAAGTGAATGAAACTTCTGGCTTTGGAAATATATTCCTAATTTTCACTAAAAATGCAGGTGAAGAAAATACTATTTCATCAAATAAAGCATCACTTAAAAATGTACTCGTGGTTTTTTCAGTCCTAGCATTTAATTTTTTCAGCTGCACAACTTGATTATAAAGATAACGAACAGTTTCGCTAAGCAGATAGCCATGCAATAACTCATAATACTTTTTGTTCTCCATTATAAATTTATTAGCAAAATTAAATTTCATAAAGGGTTTATTTTTGTGGGGTTTCAGTTCACTAATACCTTTAATAGCACCTTCAAAAATTGCACTTACTTCTGGTAAAATTTGTTTCCCTAACATATCTAATAGATAATGCCCTAGAGAGCCTATTTTTAAATGAAAAAATTGCGCATTAATTATCCTAATATCTAAGACATCAGTGGCTGTATTCGATTCTAATATTTCTTTACCAGCTAAGCGTAGTTTTTCCTCTCGTAATTTCTTAAACTCATTTAATTCTATATTTAATTGCACTAATTCATCTTCCTTTTTTTTAAGCTCTTTAATTTTAAGAGGAAGGCTTTCGACCGCTCTATCCCACTTTACTTTAAAAGTAGAGTAATAGTCCTTTATTGTGTCTAACTTAGCCTTAGACTCATTTTCATTTTGATATTCGTCATTTTGATACCCTTGGAAGAACCCTTCCTCTTCTGAGTGATTATTGCTCTTTTTTTCTTTTAAATTCTCTAAAAAATAATTCTTCTTAATCCCTAAATCATTTAGGCTTAAAAATGGCAAATCTGCATCCCCTTTAAACGTTTGAACAAACTCATTCCATCTAAAAAGAAAGTCACTCTTTACTATATTCTCAGCTTTATCAAAATCTGGGATAGATTTCACTCTTTTATAAAAATTGATATTTATATCATTTAGGTAATTCTCTTTTGATTCATTAATATCATCATATAATTGGTTTACCTCCCTCTCTAACTTTACCTGTTTCTTATGTGATTCAGTTATTTCTATATAAGATGAATGAATTTCCAGCTTTTCAATAAAATTATTTTTTATATTCTGTCGGAATAAATCAAAATTCATTTGATACTCATCTTCATAAATACCACACAAATTAGATAGGGTAATTATTTGCTTACAAATTAATTGCGGATTCGAATTTTTCTTGTCTAAATCTTTTTTAAGTTCAAATTCTGTTCGTTGCGGAGCAGCCAAATCTGATATTTTTGCAAAAAAATCATCTTTTGGATCGTCTCCTGATAAAAGATATGGTGCTATAAGACCATTAATTTTTTTATTTAACTCAATTGCATCTCTTAATCTTCTTTTAATATTTTTATAACTATACATGCTCTCTGGACTAACTGATTTCCCTATTAATCCAGTTCCCCTATTTTTTTTATTAGCTTCCTTTTCTAAACCGTTACCTTTTAAATTAACTCCATCTTTTGTTGTGCTCTCTATGATCTGGAATCCATTATCTTTCAATAACTCATCAAGATCCTCTGTGTTTTTGTTTGTGTTTTTGTTTGTGTTTTTGTTTGTTTTTTTGTTCGGCATTTTAAATTCGTTTTTTTTATAGCTTAATAAATTATTATAATTTCACCCTGAGTAGTCTACCACGATTAAAGAGATCTAAATCATCAGACCACCAATTCAAACCTTTAGGACTTCCCTCAAGAAAAGTGTTGACAACTCAACTTCCTCTTTCATTTTAAATAGATCATCAAACCTAAATCATTATTATTACTATTTTGTGAAATATCAAATGATAAACTTATTCTATTAAAAAATTGTTATTTTAAACAAAACGAACAAAATTGTTAGTTTTATTCAAGTCAGCAGGAGTCGACATTCATTTTCCGTAGTGAATGCGTTTATTTAGAATAACCTATGTTTTAAAATAAGTGGTCTGCTATACCTTCCTAAATAATTGTTAACGTTATCCGCTGAAATAAAAACAGGATTGTATTATTTTTTGGAGAGTTTCTGAATCAATAGATCTTAGGGGTAACGAGATTCTTATTGTCAATTAGTTGAAGTGATTTAAGCTGAACGCAGTCCAAGAAAAGTGAAAGGAAGGATAAAGAGTACCAATCTAACAATAAAGATCAGCTTGTTAATTTTTATTACATTTGTTGCTGTGCTTACAAAAAAACTCATATTATCCATTTTTTTATTGTTCACCTATTCTTTAGGATTTGCACACAGTTTTATTCCTCATGTTCATACTAGTGAAAGTCAAAACCATGAACATGTTCATGAAGAAAATGGGCATGCACATCATCATCACCATTCGTTAGAACAAGTAAACCAAGACCATGAACACATTTCTCATGGAGATCATTTTGACAATGGTTTTTATGAAGTTTTGATTTGTTTTTTACACGATGTGAATCCGCATAAAGACGAATGTTCCCATCCTTATTTTATTCCTGGTAAAAGCAATAACACCAGCTCAAACAAGTCGCAACAACAAAAGTTAGTTGCAACACGACTCATATCCCCCCTTAAAGTAGAACAAACTGAAGTAATAGATCGTTTAGCAGCAAATGCTAGGATTTGTTATAGCTCTCCATCCCTAGAAGATTCGCACCTTAGAGGTCCACCAACACCGCAATGTTAAATTATAAGTGTTAAATTTTAAATGTTAGAAAGTAAAAGCTAACATTTCTAAATTCGATTTTTGAATGCTTAAGCATTCAAAAAATTAGCCGCTACCGTTCAAATTTTACAATTCACAATTTCTTAACTCAATTACAATGCGTAAAACATTTTTACTTATTGTTTGTACAACAACATTAATCATCAGTTGTACCAACACAGATTCTTCAACAAAAAGTGCTGAAAAGGCACATTTACATATTGAACCAGAAAGCCATACCGTTTACGCTCAACAATTAGAGTTATTTGTTGAATTCAATTCATTAATTATTGGAGAGACTACTAAATTTACTGCCCATTTCACCCAATTAGGGGAGGAATTTAAGGCCATTAATGAAGGTTCCGTTTCAGTCCAACTAATCGGATCCAAAGATCAACCTTCTTACAAAACAGAAAGTCCATCCTCTTTAGGGATCTTTAAACTAAGGCTAAAACCAATTAATTCAGGGAAATACGACCTTGTTTTTACCGTAAAAACGAAATCATTTTCTGACACTCTTATCATAAAGAATGTTCTAGTTTTTAAAGATGCCCAATCTGCTTTGGCGAATCAAAAACACTCTCCTGAAGCAGAAATTGTCTATTTAAAAGAGCAAGCTTGGAAAGTGGCTTTTGCCAACACGAAAGTGATAAAACGACCTTTTGCCGAAATCATTAAAACTACTGGTCATATTTTAGCTGCTCAAGGAGATGAGGTAATTATTACAGCAAACAGTAATGGCATTATCACCTTTGGGAATAGCAACAAACAAATTGGTTCTGCAGTTAATTCTGGTGAAACGCTATTTTCAATTTCTGGAGGAGGTTTAACCGAAAACAATATTGATCACGACTTTACGACTTCCAAAGCAAATTTTGAAAAGAATAAAACGGATTACCAAAGAGCTCAAAAGTTAGTGACCCAAAAGGTAATCTCACAAAAAAAGTTTCAAGAAATTGAATTGACTTTTAAAAATTCTGAAACCCACTTTAAGACCCTCTCTAAAAATTATTCTAAGCGTGGAAAAAAGATTACTTCTCCACTAACAGGTTTCATCAAAAACCTGATCGTTCGTGAAGGACAGTATGTTCAGATTGGACAAACCATTGCCAGTGTTTCTCAAAACCAACGCTTAATGTTAAAAGCTGAAGTTCCTCAAAAGCATTACACCAAATTAGGAAGTATTGCTTCAGCCAATTTTAGAACTGCTTACGACAATCACCTTTACGATACAGACAGTTTAAATGGAGAATTTATTTCTTATGGAAAAAGTACAGATGAGCACGCTTTTTACATTCCTGTAAATTTTGAGATTGATAACAAAGGCGCTATCATTCCTGGTTCATATATTGAAATATTTTTGAAAACAAACGAAGTCAAAAATGTGCTAACGATCCCCTATTCTTCTTTATTGGAAGAGCAAGGACACTATTATGCTTTCGTTCAAATTTCGGGTGAAGGATTTGAAAAAAGAGAATTGGAATTGGGTATTAATGATGGAATTGATGTTGAAGTTATTTCTGGAATAAAAGAGAAGGAAAGAGTGGTAAGCAAAGGTGCTTATCAAATTAAATTATCAACTATGTCTGGTAAAATCCCCGCACATGGGCATGAACACTAAGAAATTATAAATGTTGAATTTTTAATTTAAAACTTATGAAAAAAGAAAATGTCATGCTAGATAAATCATTTGATTTCGCTTTAAGTATGATCAAATTGTATAAAGAAATGGTTGCACAAAATGAATACATTTTATCGAAGCAAATACTGCGAAGCGGAACAAGCATTGGGGCCAACAGAGAAGAGGCAACTGCTGTAATTTCTAAAAAGGATTTTATTGCTAAAATGTCTATTTCTTCAAAAGAAGCAAGAGAAACAAGATATTGGTTAAGGTTAATTGAGAAAAGTGATTTAGTAGAAATTGATGTGAAAAATCAACTCAACGATGTGGACCATATTATCAATATTCTTCCTGCAATTGTCAAAAATTCACAATCGAAATTATGAATGTTGGATTGAAATTGTGAATAAAAAATTCAACACTTAACATTCAACACTTAAAACTTCATCTATGTTAAATAAAATTATACAATACGCTTTAGCCAATCGACTGATGATTATTGCTGCGTCCATATTGCTACTTATAGCTGGTATTTACACCACTTCAAAAATGGAAGTAGATGTATTTCCAGACTTAACTGCACCAACAGTTGTGGTCTTAACTGAAGCACACGGAATGGCTCCTGAAGAAGTGGAGCGAATGGTAACTTTTCAGATAGAAACCGCTGTAAATGGTGCCACCAATGTTAGAAGAGTACGTTCTTCATCTGCTGCCGGAATCTCAATTGTTTGGGTAGAATTTGACTGGGGAACGGATATTTTTAAAGCTCGCCAAATCGTAAGTGAAAAATTATTGCCAATTCAAGAAAGGTTTCCTGCTGGAGTTGGAAATCCAACGCTTGCTCCGCAATCCTCTATCATGGGGGAGGTGATGCTCGTTGGCCTATCGGCTGATAGTACCTCTGCCATGGATTTAAGAACATTAGCAGACTGGAGCATTAGACCCCGATTATTGGCCACTGTGGGGGTTTCTCAAGTTACAGTTATGGGAGGAGAGTATAAACAATATCAAATATTAGCTTCTCCTCAAAAAATGAAGCACTACAACATTACGCTGAGTGAATTGTTAAAAGGAAGTAGAGAAAGTAACCTTAATGCTTCTGGTGGATTTATTAATGAATATGGCAGTGAATATATCATTAGAGGTATAGGCAGAACGAATGAACTCTCAGAAATAGGAAATACCGTTGTTAAAGTAATTCATGACATCCCTATTAAAATAAGTGATGTTGCCGAGGTTAAAATTGGAGGTGCTATTCCCAAAATTGGAGATGCCTCATTAAACGCTCAACCTGCGGTTTTAATCACCATCGCAAAACAGCCTGGAACAAATACCATTGAGTTAACAAAAAACATTGATGATGCTTTGGCTGAACTTACCAAGACTTTGCCCTCTGCTATAAAAGTGAATACTAAAATTTTCCGTCAGGCAGATTTTATCACTGCATCCGTTAGTAACATTCAAAAAGCATTACTTGAAGGTTCGCTTTTTGTCGTGCTTATTATGTTCTTATTCTTAATGAATTTTAGAACGACTATTATTTCCCTAATTGCCATTCCGCTCTCATTAATTGCTTCCATTATCACGCTTAAATATTTAGGGTTAACAATTAACACCATGTCATTAGGAGGAATGGCTATTGCTATTGGTTCTTTAGTGGATGATGCTGTTATTGATGTTGAAAATGTATTTAAACGGTTAAAAGAAAACGCACAAAAAAGCATTCAAGACAAAGAAACAACCATTAAAGTCGTCTACAATGCCTCTAAAGAAATTCGTTCTTCAATTTTTAATGCTACCCTCATTATTATTGTGGCTTTTATCCCGCTGTTTTTCTTAAGTGGATTAGAAGGTAGAATGCTCAGGCCTTTAGGAATTTCATTTATCGTTTCTCTTTTTGCTTCACTCATTGTTGCCGTAACTTTAACTCCGGTTTTATGCAGTTATATGCTCGCCAATGAGGATAAATTATTAAAGCAAGCTGAGGGAAGTTGGTTAGAAAATTTCTTAAGTAAACACTACAAAAATGCTTTAAGTCGGGTAATGAAAATCAAAAAATTAATGCTTGCATTATCACTTGTCTTATTAATAATTGTTGGGTTTTTATTAGGTGGATTAGGAAGAAGTTTTTTACCAGAGTTTAATGAAGGTAGTTTAACTATTTCTGCAGTTAGTGTTCCTGGTATCTCATTAGAAGAGTCTTCTAAAATTGGAAATAGTATTGAAAAAATACTGTTAGCCCTTCCTGAGATATCTATTACCGCAAGAAAAACGGGTAGAGCTGAATTGGATGAACATGCACAAGGAGTCAATTCTTCAGAAATTGAAGCGCCATTTGTATTAACGGAAAGAAGTCGAGAAGAATTTCTTGCGGAGGTAAGACAAAGGTTGAGCAATGTTACTACAGCAAATATTACTATCGGCCAACCAATTAGTCATAGAATTGATCATATGTTATCGGGTACTAGAGCCAATATTGCCATTAAGCTTTTTGGTACCGATTTAAATAAAATGTTCTCCTTAGCCAATCACATCAAAACTAACATTCAAAACATTGAAGGTTTAGTGGACATTAGTGTTGAACAACAGGTTGAGATACCACAGATTCAACTAAAAGCAAAAAGAGACATGTTGGCCAAATTTGGAATTAGCATTGGAGATTTTGCAGAATTTATTGAGGTTGCATTTGCTGGAGAAACGGTTTCACAAGTTTTTGAAAGTGATAAAAATTTCGATTTAGTTTTACGATTTGATGAGGAGAACAGAGGGAAAATAGAATCCATAAAAAATGTATTAATTGATTCTCATAAAGGGAAAATACCGCTCTATTATGTTGCAGATATCGTTTCCACAAGTGGACCAAACACAATAAATCGGGAAAATGTACAGCGTAAAATTGTTGTTTCAGCAAACGTTGCCGAACGGGATTTAAGAAGCGTTGTCAACGAGATAAAAGAGACGATTAATCAAAAAATAACACTTCCAGAGAATTACAGAATACAATATGGTGGCCAATTTGAAAGTGAAGAGAAGGCCTCAAAAATATTATTTTTAACTTCTATTATGTCTTTTCTAATTATCTTCTTGCTATTGTATCAGGAGTTTAAGGATGCAAAAATTGCTGCGATCATTTTACTCAATTTACCGTTAGCTCTTATTGGAGGAGTTTTGAGTGTTTGGTTCACCTCCGGCATCATCAGTATTCCGGCAATTATAGGTTTTATTACGCTTTTTGGTATTGCAACCAGAAACGGAATCTTACTCGTTTCGAGATACCAAGCCTTACAAAAAGAAGGTGTTGGATTATACGAAACAATTATTAGGGGTTCCTTAGATCGTTTAAATCCAATTTTAATGACCGCCTTAACAACAGCTTTAGCACTCATTCCTTTAGCATTAACTGGTGATTTGCCAGGCAATGAAATTCAAAGCCCAATGGCCATTGTTATTTTGGGAGGATTATTAAGTTCTACACTCTTAAACATATTTATTGTACCTATTGTTTACTACTACAGCAATAGAAATGCTACCTGATGAATTGTGAATTAAGCATACTTCTTCAACATTAAAACTTGATCAACTTTCAACTTTAAAATTAAATTCATGAAAAACAAACTATACATCGCCTGCTTTTTACTTCTGGTAACCAGTAGTTTAAAAGCCCAGCACAAAGTTGAGCTTGTACTTTCTGATATTGCGAAAAACAATAAGTCAATTATTGCCAATCAGCAATTTTGGGAAGCCAAAAAGCTTTCTTATAAAACAGGCTTAAATCCTGATAACCCAAAATTTGAATATGAATATTTGGCAGGAAACAACGGGAATCAAATTGACTATTACATCGTTCAATCCTTTGATTTTCCTACTTCTTATCTTAAGAAAAACCAGGTGGCTAATCGCCAAATAAAACAGTCTGTTTTTCAAGCCGCAGCATTTAAACAGGACATTTTATTCAAGGCCAAACAGGTTTGTATTACACTTATTTACCTCAACAAAAAGCAATTGGAACTGACTAAAAGAGTGGAGCGCGCAAGAAGTATTGCTGAATCTTATCAAAAGAAAATGGACGTTGGAGATGCCAATGCTTTAGATTTGAATAAAGCAAAAATTCAACAATTAAATATCCAAAATGAGTTCCGCTTAAACCAAAGCAAAATCAATCAATACCATCAAAAATTAACAGAATTAAACGGTGGAACGATAATCCCTTTTACAGCAACAGCATATCCACTCACTCCTACTTTACCAGCTTATGCCACATTAGAAAAAGCGATTGAAGAAAATGATCCTAATTTAAAATCTATTCATCAGCAAAACGAAATTGATCAAAAAAAAATGGAATTAAGTAGAGCGATGTCCTTACCAAAATTAGAAGGCGGTTATCGCTCTCAAGAGTTTGCTGGACAAACCATTAAAGGAATTCATTTAGGCATTACTATTCCTCTATGGGAACATAAAAACAAAGTAAAACATCAAAAGGCACACCTTATTTTTAACGATTTACAAGTTGAAGAACACCAAAATGAACACCATAACGAAATACATCAATTGTATGAGAAATATACAAACTTATCTATTGCCCTTAAAGAATATCAGCAATTAATGAGTACTGTAAACAATACAGCACTCTTAGAGAAAGCGTTAGAATTAGGCGAAATTTCATCCCTACATTATTTCATGGAAATCAACTATTACAATGCTTCTTACGATCAATACCTCCACTTGGAGAAAGAACATTATCTCGTAATTGCAGCGTTGAATAAGTATCAATTGTAGGTTAAAAAGTCTTTACAAATTTTTAAATTGGTCATTGAGTACGTTTGGTGGAAGAAGCAACAGCCTCGAAATGCCTCATTTAAAATGAAGTAATCTCAGCCCTAAAATAAGATGACTTCAACATTTCGTTACGCACCTTTCGTCGTAATGGCGTAGAGAATTGATTTTAGAGTTCTAATTCTTAACTCAACAATAAAAATTAATGAATGCTGTTTTTTAGAAAATCTAAATTATGAATATTAAAAAAAATAGTATTGTGCTACTCATTGGAAGTCTTCTAATGTCTTTAATTGGTTTTTTTATGGATACAGATCCAAGAGAATCAAGCCTTTTAATTTCTATTTTTGAAATCTTAATGCTGACAATTATCCTATTTACAATATTATCCGTTGTCTACTTTCCAATAAGGCTTCTTCTCAATGCCTTAAAAAAATAGTTGAAGATGATTACTTCCTGATTTTACTTTCTTAAAAGACAAGCTATGATGTATTTTCTTGTTATTTTTAAATTCTATGAAAAACACGGCTTACTTTTTTATCACTATTATTGCAATAGTAATTACCCTGATTTACGGACAGAGCTTATTGCAGCCATTTATTTTTGCGCTCTTACTTTGGTTTATTGTCCGTAAAATAAGGCACGGACTAAATAAGGTGAGCTTCATCAACAAGTACTTTCCTTCTTGGTTAAAGAGTTTAATTCCGTCAATTATTTTAATTTCTATTTTCACTTTTATTTCTAAATTATTAATGGCTAACATTAATAATTTAGCACAATCTTACCCTATTTATGAGCAAAATGTTGAAACAATGATTGCTCAAATCAATGAGGCTTTGCAAATGAATTTGGTTGATTATTTTAAATCTAACGCTGGAGAATTCGACTTTGGTACGATCTTAAAAAGTATTTTCAAATCCCTTTCTGATTTATTGAGTAATGCGTTTATTATTTTGATTTATGCTTTATTCATTTTTCTTGAAGAAGCCAATTTCAATACCAAATTAAAAGCTGTTTTTTCAGACAAAAAACAATTCAATGCACTAAACCATGTGTTGGATCAGATTGAAAAGTCAATTACCAGTTATATTGGTTTAAAAACGCTCGTTAGTTTTATAACGGGGCTAGCAAGTTACATTGCCCTCTTATTTATTGGTATTGATGCCCCATTATTTTGGGCATTCTTAATCTTTTTACTGAATTACATTCCGACTATTGGTTCTTTAATCGGAACTCTTTTTCCTGCGGTATTTTGCCTTTTACAATTTGGCGACTTTAATAGTTGCCTATTAGTTCTTGGTGTCGTTGGTGGCATTCAAGTCATTGTAGGAAACTTATTAGAACCCAAATTAATGGGAAACACCTTAAACATTAGTTCTTTCGTTGCCATTTTTGCCCTGTCCTTTTGGGGAGCGCTTTGGGGAATTACGGGCATGCTATTAAGTGTTCCTATTACCGTGATAATGGTCATCATTTTCTCTCATTTTAACAGTACAAAAGCAATTGCAATACTACTTTCTGAAAAGGGAAATATTAAACCTTAACGCCGCTTTATTTATGAGTCACTTTCCAATACAATACAACGAACCTTTATTCAGACCACCAAGTGAAGCAAGATCTTTAATCCTGCAAATTACCTTAGGGTGCAGCTGGAATAAATGTTCTTTTTGTGAAATGTACACCTCCAAACAGTTTAAAGCGCGTAAAGAGGAAGATGTTTTTAAAGATATTGATGCTTTTTTACCGTACAACACCCAAATTAGAAGAATCTTTTTAGCAGATGGGGATCCTTTAGTTTTGTCTACCGATAGACTTCTAAGAATTCTAACAAAACTGAAAACCACGTTTCCTAAACTCAATAGAATTTCTACTTATGCTTCACCAAGCAATTTGGCTAGAAAATCTAATGCTGAATTAAAAGAATTGTATGAAGCTGGTTTAACCCTACTTTACGTAGGAATTGAATCTGGAGATAGTGCCGTATTGGAATGCATACAAAAAGGAGAAACTTTTCAGACCACTATTGAAGGCTTAAATAAATCTAAAGCAGCTGGAATGAACAGTTCTGTGATGATCATTAATGGTGTTGGCGGACAAGAATTAACAGAACAACATGCTATTAATTCAGCCAAAGTACTCAACGAAACACAACCTAAATACGCATCTACGTTAGTTTTAACAGCTCATAAAGGAATGGAGCATTTTCAAAACCGTACCAAAGGAAATTTCATAGAATTAACTCAACAAGAATTGTTTTTAGAAATGCAAACCTTTATGCAACACTTAGAATTAGAAGAAACGATTTTTAGAAGCGACCATGCCTCGAACAACTTAATTTTAAAAGGTGTTTTAGGAAGAGACAAGCAAACTTTTTTAGATCAGATAGAAGTGGCTATTCATCATCCAGAAAATGCGGGATTAAGACCAAAAATAAATGGAGGTTATTAGGCTTTAATTTTGCTAATTTTATCCTCTAATTTAATTCAACAAAAGCTTGAAAAAAAGAAGTTCAATACTGATCATCATTGGTCTTATCATTTTTACTGGACTCGCAGGAGTTTCTGCTTCTTTTCTAGAGTTCGATTATGATTTTGAAAACTTTTTCCCACAAAATGATCCTGACTTAGATTACTTTTTAGAGTATCGAGAAACCTTTGAGAATGACAATGACTACGTTTTAATTTCACTCGGAAACCATAAGGGTATTTTTAATTCAACTTTCTTAGAAAAAGCAAATCGATTTTCAACTGATTTATCAGCACTTCACCACGTAAAAGAAGTAATCTCTCCTACGGCTCTTAAAACACCAATAATTAATGCTTTTGGTGCTGTAGAAATTCCTTTACTTCACATTCATAATTCTTCAAAATTAAAAACGGACTCCTTAAGAATACTGAAGTCCAGGGAGTACATCAACACCCTTTTCTCTTCCGATTTATCTTCCATCTGCATCGTAATCAATCATACTCAAATCATCTCTAAAAAAGCTTCTGACGAGTTGTTAACGGACATTCAAAACCTTATAAACAACTATAAATTTGAAGAATTACAT
The DNA here is from genome assembly GCA_034112225.1 of Flavobacteriales bacterium. Classification (GTDB taxonomy): domain Bacteria; phylum Bacteroidota; class Bacteroidia; order Flavobacteriales_E; family Vicingaceae. Next base: position 16,707 of record JAWUVT010000212.1, read on the forward strand.
TACGCAGGAAAAATTAGAGGTCAAAAAGAATATTTGACCAAGATGCGGTCTGAACTGCTCTTATTCTTATCCATATCAGCCGTCTTAATCATCGCTTTCCTGTATCTAAGTTTTAGATCTATCTACGGAATTATCGTTCCTCTAATTACCGTATTGATTTCTATTCTTGGAGTACTCGGAATAATGCAATTCTTTGGTAAGTCATTAGATATCATGTCGACCCTATTGCCTACTATTTTATTTGTGGTTGGGATGTCTGATGCAATTCACATCCTGAATAGATATATTGAAGAACTTCGTGCAGGACAAGCAAAACTAGCAGCCATTAAAACGACTTTTAAAGAAGTAGGTTTCGCTACATTTTTCACATCTTTAACCACAGCGGTAGGATTTACCACCTTAATCTCTGTTCCAATAAAACCGATGCAAGATTTTGGAATGTACTCGGCAGTTGGTGTAATTCTAGCCTTTGTGATCGCCATTACTTTTTTACCTGCAACCCTATCTCTTTTAAAACAACCTAAAATTGTAACCCAGCAATTTCAACAGCTCTTTTGGAATAAATTTCTCGCTAAGCGTTTTGTTTATGTGATTAGAAATCAAGGAAAAATAGTGATTGGATACTTCCTCATTCTGCTCATTTCTGTAATCGGAATTTTTCAATTAAAGGTTGATTATAAACTCTTAGAGGATTTAGCGGAGGACAATCCCTTGCAACAAGATTTTCGTTTTTTCGAAAACAGTTATTCGGGTATTCGCCCTTTCGAAATGGCAATTTACACCACCGATTCTTCAGCGTCTATTTTTGACTATCATGTTGTACAAGAAATGGATAAAGTAGAACGCTATTTGTATTCCGCTTACGAAGCTGGTTTCATCTTATCCCCAATAACTATTCTTAAGGCCTTCAACAAAGCTACCCACAACGGAAATTCAGCCTACTATAAACTTCCTGAAAATCAGCAAGCATACCAAAAAATGTATGCAAAGATGAAGCGTTTGAACGTAGAGAATAAGCTCAAAAACTTAATTAATAAAGGCCAATCTCTTGCTCGTTTTACAGGGAAAATGGATGATGTTGGAAGTCTAGCAGTGATCGAAAAAAACAGTCAATTTGAAGACTTCTTTAAATCCCAAATAAACACGGATTTAATCGGTTATAAAATGACTGGAACTGCGCTATTGGTTGATAAAAACAATGAATCTTTAGCGCTGAATATGCTCATCGGCTTAGCCATTGCCTTCTTGTTGATTGCCCTAATTATTGGAATCCTATTTAAGTCCTTAAAAATGGCACTATTATCAATCATTCCAAACGTTGTGCCCCTCGCTTTTATTGGTGGAATAATGGGGTTTTTAGGCACAACTATTAACATGAGTACTTCTATCATTTTTACGATAGCATTTGGAATTGCGGTAGATGATACCATCCACTTTTTAAGTAAGTTTAAAATAGAAAGTGGTAAAGAAAAATCGTTAATCTATAGTTTAAAAAGAACTTACCTTTCAACAGGTAAAGCCATTGTGATTACTACACTCATCTTATGTGGAGGTTTTATCTCTTTAATTTTCTCCGATTTTAAAAGCACTTTTTTAATTGGAACGTATATCGGTTTAATACTTTTTGCTGCAGTAATTACTGATTTGCTATTGCTTCCTGTATTGCTATTGAACCTGAAAAGAAAAGAGAAATAAGTTTTAAAACTCCTTTTCGCTAAATACTTCTCCATTCACATATTTAACTTCTTTATTGAGGCTACCTGCAGAATCAAAATACTTCCAGGTTCCTATTCGAAGGTAATCAAACATCGATTTATCATACTGCATTCCCCCTTCTTCTTTCACTTGACCGTTTTTATAAAAGTACGTTTGTGTGTAGATCATCTTTCTCTTGCTCTCTAAAACCAGTGCACTCTCAGCAGTTCCATCTTCATAAAAATTCCTTTTATCAACGTAATAGGAAATGCTTTTATCATAAACTTCAATATACTCTAGCGTACCATCCTTGAAGAAGTCTTCCCACTTTTGAGCCTCTCCATCTATATAAAACATTTTAGATTTTTTAGTTCCATCAGTATAAAAGATATCCATTTTCCCTTTCTTCAAATCAACCATTCTAAAGTTACGCTCTACCTGACCGTTAGGATAGTAGTTCTTGTAAATTTTTAATTGGCCATCTAAATAAAACCCTTTATGCAACAGTTTTCCAGAAGTATAGTAGTCTTGAATAAATCCGTTAGCAGCATAACCGTTCTTATTTCTTACGGTATCTCCTCCTAAAAGCATATTCAATTTTTCATACCTCACAATACCATACTTTTCATCGATCACATCCGCAGGCAGATAAGTAGTATTGTATAAACTTTTTTTAGTTAAATCATTCTGAGCAGTTGCTGAGAATAGTATAAAAAAACAAAAAATATGTAAAACTGTTTTCCCCATTTTATTCTTCAATATTTTCTGATTTCTTTTTTGCCAATTTTGCAATTTTTATTCCTAAGAATCCAAATAATAAGGTCATTAATGGACTAATCAAATTAAAGAAGCAATACATGAAATATTCACCTGTAGCAATCCCTAAAACTCCTGAATGATAAGCTCCACAGGTATTCCATGGAATAAGGGCGGAGGTTACCGTTCCTGAATCTTCTAAAGTTCTACTTAATACTTTTGGGTGTAAACCTCTTTCTTTATATTCTTCTGCAAACATTCTTCCTGGAACTACAATGGCGAGGTATTGGTCTGAGGCTGTAATGTTAAAGGTGATACAAGAAACGGTGGTGGTTGCAATTAAAGACCCTGTTGTTTTGGCAAACCCAATAATGGATTGTGTAATTCTTTTTAGCATTCCAGAATTCTCCATAATACCTCCAAAAATCATCGCACAAATAATTAACCAAATGGTATTTAACATTCCACTCATCCCACTAGATGAAAGTAGTTCATTTACAATTTCATTTTCTGTTACAATAGCAATATCGGTTGACATTGCATCGATTACACTTTTGTAGGAGGCTTTAAAAAAATTGGTTTCGCCAGACAATTCAACCAACAAATCAGGTTGAAAAATAATGGCAAAAACACCTCCTAATAAACTGCCAATAAACAACGCAGGGATTGCCGGCACCTTTTTAACAATTAAACCAATTACCGCTATTGGAACCAAAAACAAGAAAGGACTAATGTTAAATTTAGATTGAATAGCTGTTTGTAACGCATCTATTTGACCCAACTCTCCATTGGCATCATAAAAGAAACCAATCACCAAGAAAATAATTAGGGTAATTACGATGGAAGGAATGGTGGTTAAGGCCATGTATTTAATGTGTGTAATTAAATCTGTTCCGGCCATTGCTGGCGCTAAGTTGGTTGTATCAGATAATGGAGACATTTTATCGCCAAAATAAGCTCCAGAAATAATCGCTCCTGCAATAATTCCTTTTTCAAAACCTAACACATCCCCTATCCCTACTAATGCAATACCAACGGTTGCTACTGTTGTCCAAGAACTTCCTGTTGCAATAGAAACGATTGCACAGATTAAACAAGAGGCAAATAAAAATATCGTTGGATTTAAAATGTCTAAGCCATAATAAATCATTGCTGGCACCACACCACTTAACATCCACGTACCTGCTAAAGCACCGATTAACAACAAAATAATTAATGCTGGTAATGCAGAAGTGATGCTCGAAGTAACTCCTCTTAAGGTTTCTTTCCAACTGTAGCCATTAATTGTAGCAATAATTACAGCAACAGCTGCAGAAAACAATAAGGCCAATTGATTGGCTCCTCCTAAAGCATTGTCTCCATAAACCATTAAAACGTTTACAATTAATAAGCCCACTAACACCAATATGGGTAAAAAAGATTGAAATAAAGTTGGTTTTTTTATAGTTTTCATGGAAATCTATTTATCAGTTAACAATTATACTCATTTTGACACGAATTGTCGTCTATTGTTGAAACATAATATATTTTTTTATCCATTAAAACATTATCTATATTTAGAATACATAAATACGTTTTACAAATGAGCATGTTTACAAATGCATTACCAGACGCCCTTTTACAGTTGCTTTCAGAAAAGACAAAACTGCTTTTATTAGTTACAATTGTACTTCTTATTTGTAGTTGTAATACGATAAAAACTGCAGACATTAATCATGTAATTCTACTAGGACAATCCCTAGCTGCAGGACAGCAATCATTACCTATTGTAACTGATTCATTAACCAATGGAAACAATTTAAAGTTTCAAATTGCTACGCATACTTGGGCAAATTCCTTTGCTAAAAATCCAGAAAAAAGACACCATGACTTCTTTAAATTTTCTCCTTTAATAGCCAATCATAACATAGGAGAAACAATTGCCAACGGATTATGTGATCACTTTTCAATGAAGTCAAAAATAGAAGGAAGATTACTCTTTAGTTATTCTGGCGAAGGAGGGCGCTACTTAAGGGAACTAGACAAACAGCATGATGATGCTCAAGACATAAGGGCTAAAGAAAGACGTTCAAATGGAGGCTACTACAGCCTATCTATTGACGATATTAAACGAGCAAAAAAAACAGCTGATTCACTAGCTCTAAGTTACAAGGTTCTAGCCATTAACTGGATGCAAGGTGAAGCCGAAGGAGACAGAAAAATAAACCGATGGGATGCTGCATATCCTAGAAATGAATTTTTAGAGATCTATAAAAATGATTTAATTCAATTAAAAAATGACTACAATTCGGATCTCTCTAAAATATTTAAAGAGAATCTAAACATACCTTTTTTCACTTATCAGACAGGTGGTACTGTTTCAGGTACTGCCCAATTAATGGCATGTGATGAGGAAAAAAAAATGTATATGGTCGCTCCGACATACATGATGCCAAATGCTGAAAACACCTATTATGATTATAGCGGTAAAAATATAAATGAGCATGGTGATGGCATACATTTAACAGCAGATTCAGAAAGATGGCTTGGAGAACAATTCGGAAAAGTAATAAAAAGAGTAATTTTTGATAAAGAAAAGTGGGAACCTTTACGTCCATTAAAAGCAACTATTAAACGAAATAAAAATGAAGTTTTTATTTCGTTTAAAGTACCTAGACCCCCGCTCCTGTTAGACACGATGTTTTTACCAAAACAAGATATGGGATATGGTTTTAAAATTTATGATGAAAATAAAGTAACTATTAAAATAAAAGAGGTCTCTGTTGTTAATTCAACCACTATTAAAATAGTCACTAATGACCCTATTAAGAAACAGTACAGTGTAAGTTACGGAACAATATCTTTTGTAAAAAATATAACAAAACCAATTTTCAATCTTACTGAAGGAATTACTAACGATCACGGCCACAAAGAAGTTTTAATCGAATTCAAAGGTAATATATTACATGAAGTTAAAGTCTTACTCGACGAAGGCATGTTTTATCTAGCAAATAAAGAAACTGATGAAAATTTAACAACCATAATTATTCGGAATGGCTATTTAAATGAATTTGGAAACACCATTCTTGTTGGCGAAAAAGATGACCTTAGAAATGGAGTTAAATTTAAGAAAGGTCAATATTGCTTAACCTCCAGAAGATATGCTTATGGAAATTTACATGATTCAGATCAAGAGAAATCAATATTCGTGTTTTCTGATAGCAGCTATGGAAATAGATACAATCAACCTTATCCCCTATACAATTGGTGCGTATCATTTAAAGATTTATTAATAGAATAACACTTACCAACAACTAAGTATTCGGATTGCCAACAGGTCAAATCTGAATACTTAGTTGACGAATACCGACACTCAGAAGTCCCTTATGAGGAAAGCGAATGAAGAATTAGGCAATGGTATTTGGACAATATTTATACAAACTTATTTTTAGGTTATCTTTAATAAAAATGAATTAAGAAATATAGATCAATATGCAAGGGTGGAAACTAATTTATTGTAAAGTCTAATCTTTACTTTTGTAAACGATAGGTCTTAACAAATACTAGGAGATGCTATCAAATTATCTTACAACCTAACACGAATAATAACTTAAAAAAGATTTCAGAATTCTTAGTCGTTTATATTCCGTCTACCTCTAAAGACCGATGAACCAAGAACATTGGTATCTATTAGCAATCAAGAATTAACTCCGTTTAAAAAAGGCTTAGATAATATATATTAAGGTATGGATACAATTTTCCAATGCCATCAATCGTTCAATACCATCAACTCTAAAATAAGTGATAAAACTCAAACTAATCCTCACATTTTATGGCTTCTACTTCCTAGCTAGCACACTAATTACCTTTTCTTGTTTTGTACCCATTTATCTTTTCGGAATTAGATATTTTAACGTTGTGTTATGCTTTAAATTAAGCTGTTTAGGGCTGATCTTATACGCGATCAATCATCAAAAAAAAAAGGAGTTTTATTTCTTCAAAAATTTAGGTTTATCTAAACTCGCATTGTTGATGTTTACAGGGGCAATTGACCTCTTTATATTTATTTCATTGATTACTTTAATTACTATTTTACGATGAAAAATATACTTGAAGTTGATGGCGTAATTCTTGAATTCAACAATCAAAAAATCCTACAAGATGTATACGTCAAATGCGAAACAGGAAAAATAACTGGTCTATTAGGAAGAAACGGGACAGGAAAAACCGCTCTAATGAACCTCATTTACGGGAATTTAAAATCGGTTGATAGTTCTGTTCGAATCAATAGAAAAGCATTTTTAAAATCTTATCGTCCTCCTGAATCGCTGATGTATTTACCCCAATTTAGCTTTGTCCCAAGACACTTGAAAGTGAAACGAATTTTTAATGATTTTCAAATCCACTTTTCAGATTTCGTTAGTCTTTTTCCTGATTTAGAGAACTCTTATCATTCAAAAATAGCTTCGTTATCTGGAGGCGAAATCAGAACAGTAGAAATCTTTTGCATGCTAGCTTCCAAAACAAAATTCTGTATGCTCGACGAACCTTTTTCTCAAGTAATGCCCTTGCATATTGATTCCATTAAGCAACTAATTATTCGAGAAAAGGTGAACAAAGGAATTTTACTAACAGACCACATGTATCCACACATCCTTGACATTTGCGATGATTTATATGTGATCAAAGACCAGAAAGTTCACCTCACAAAAGACCCGTCAGACCTTAAAAGCTTAGGTTATATTAACTAGTCGTTTAACTGTTCAAAAAATGTTAGTTAAAATGTGATCCAAAGCAATAGAAATCACAGTTCAATTCTTAATTTTATGGTCGCTGATTTGAGATGGCTTTACTTCGTAGCTTTTGCTTTTACAAAACGTGCTCAGCACAAGCTCTCCTCACAATGACGTTATTGCGAGGTACGAAGTAATCTCATTCTTTAAAAAAAATAAAGTAGATGTTTTTAATATTTGATACAGAAACCACGGGGCTCCCAAAAAATTACAAAGCCCCAGTAACGGATTCCGACAATTGGCCAAGAATGGTGCAATTGGCTTGGCAATTGCACGATAATTCTGGAAAACTATTACAAGCAAAAAACTACATTGTTAAACCTGATGGTTATGACATTCCTATTGGAGTTTCAAAAATTCATGGGATTACACAAGAAAGAGCGGAGAGAGATGGTCACGATTTAAAACTTGTTTTAGAGGAGTTTAAAAAAGACTTAGAAAATACCAGCTACAATGTTGGTCACAATATAGAGTTTGACCTTAACATTGTTGGTGCTGAATTTTTTAGAATTGACAATGAAATAAACCAACAGTTTACTGCTTTAGACAGTATTGACACCATGAAATCTGCTACAGATTTTTGTGAAATACCTGGTGGTAGAGGTGGCGGATTTAAATATCCATCGCTAACCGATCTTCATAAAAAACTTTTTAATAAAGGGTTTGGTGATGCCCATGATGCTGCCTATGATGTTGATGCAACAGCTCGTTGTTTCTTTGGTTTAGTTAAAGAGCATGTTATTCAGCCAAAAGAGATTACGGATGTTGACGGATTAGTTTACGAAGCTCCAGAGCTTGAAGAAGCTAATTTTGAAGAATTTAAACAAGAAAAAACGGATGCAGGGATAACAATTCCTACAGAAACACATGTAAGTGCTGAACTTCAAGATGTTCCATTTACGCACCTTCACAATCACTCAGAATTTTCGATACTACAATCTACCACTAAAGTTGGTGGATTAGTGAACAAAGCGAAAGGCTTAGGAATGGAAGCCATTGCGCTAACTGATCATGGAAACATGATGGCAACCTTTCATTTTGTTAGAGATGCTATAAAAGAAGGAATTACCCCTATTGTAGGATGTGAGTTTAACTTATGTGAAGATCATAAAGATAAAACACATAAAGACAATGGATTCCAGACAGTAGTTCTAGCTAAAAACAAAAATGGTTATCAAAATCTAATTAAACTAGCTTCGTATGCTAATATCGATGGATTTTATTATGTACCCAGAATAGATAGAGAGTTATTACTTCAATACAAAGAAGACTTAATTGTTTTAACAGGTGGTATTTGGGGAGAGATTCCTAACAAAATACTATTTGAAGGAAACAAGAAAGCGGAAGAAGCAGTTGTTTGGTGGAAAGAGAATTTTGGAGAAGATTTCTACATAGAAATTAACCGTCATGGCATTGAAGAAGAAAATGACATTAATAAAATGTTGTTGGAATTTGCAGCTACTCATGCTATTAAAATAATAGCCTGTAACAACAATTACTACACCGAAAAATCTGATGCCATTTCACATGATGTTTTATTGTGTGTTAGAGATGGGAAATATCAAGCCAATCCAAAAAAATACATAGGAGGAAGTAGAGAAACTCGTTTTGGTTTCCCTAATGATGAGTTTTACATGAAGTCTTCCGACGAAATGAAAGTCCTCTTTGCAGATTTGCCTGAAGCCATTATCAATACACAAGAAATTGTAGATAAGATAGAGACCTACGAACTTGCTAGAGAGGTACTACTTCCAAAGTTCGATATTCCTGAAGAGTTTCAAGATCCCAGAGATTTAGAAGATGATAAATTAAAATTTGGGGAAAATGCCTTT
>JAWUVT010000213.1:0-22177 GCA_034112225.1 Flavobacteriales bacterium
ATATTGCCTAACTTTTTACAACATTTAATCTCAAAAAAATCCAAAAATGTTGGCGGTAAAATCTCTTCTAGTAACTCTATATTCAATTGCTCTTTTTGTCTGCTAAGATAATACTCTCCCCATAATAATCAATGTGACGCAGATTCAGCTCATTATTTGTTGATTCCTATAAGGGATTATTGCAAAGAGCTGAAGTAAGTTCTAACAAAAAAATCCCCAATATTTGAGTAAGACCTGAAGTAAACAATAGGGTTATAACTTAAACCCAATCCATAAGGTGATCTTTTAGAAAGGCAAAATAACAGCTTAGTAAATGGTCTCTAAAAAAAAGGAAGCCACTCTATAAAGTAAAAAGGATAGAGAGCCATTGATTAAAAGAAAACCATCCATACGGGTTAACAGGCATTCTCTGTTGTAAGCGTGTAAATAATTGGAGACACTAAAAAGCATAACTCATCGCAAAAACCTTCTTCATGAGTATTTTAAACCTATTGGTGTGGACAGGTAAACGCACAAAAGAAACTGAGTCAATACAGCTCTACCTATAAATGTAGAGCTAATCCGTTAATTAATCTTCTAATAAACCACGGCCAATTTTCTTCAACTCCCCACTTTCTTTAAGGTCTAAAACAATTTTATCTAAAATACCGTTTACAAACACTTTACTTTTTGGTGTACTGTACCATTTAGACAATTCAATATATTCATTTAAGGTAACTTTTACCGGAATAGAAGTAAAATGAACAAACTCTGTAAGCGCCATTTTCATTAACAAGACATCAACCATAGCAATACGCTCAACGTCCCAGTTTTTGGTTTTATCGGCTATTAATTTATTGTTTTCTTTATCGTTATTCACCACTTTAGATAGCAACTCTTTTACAAATTTCTTATCTTCATCAGCATCTCTAAACAAAGGCAAAACAGCTTCTGACATTGTAGATGTTGGCGTAAATTTCTTAATTGATTTAAGTACCATACTTAATACAAAGTCAATTTCATCATAGCCCCAAAAAATACTTTTTTCTTCAAAATCGGAAAGTAACAATTCAAAATCAGGAATAACTTTTTTGTACAAATCCACAACAAACTTTTTATCCTCTTCAAATGAAGAGTTACGAGTTGACATGTATTCCGTAAACACTTTATGTTTTCTTAAAAAAGCAGAAAATTTAACCATTAACTCTTGGTCATTACTCCAAGAAATGTTTTTATCCGCAACATAATTTTTTAATTCAACATTTTCAGCTAACAAAGCGAAAACTTTATTATCAATAAATTTAGTGTTTGGATTAAGGTCTTCTTCAGATGGAAGTCTTTTTTTCTTTGCTTCTTCCATTCTCAATTCTGATAAATGAGTTACCTCCCTACCAATAATCATTAGATACAAATACAAGTCATGCATTCTTTCTAAACTTAGAAAAGTTTCACTTGTTAATTTTTTAGTATTCTTATCTTCAGATTGAAAATAGGAATACAATGCTTGAAATGCTTTAATTCTTAAAAATCTTCTACTAATCATACCACACACTTTAAACTTATTTTTGCTAATAATTTATTCTATAATTAAGCACTCTTAATTCTATCTTCGGCCATTTTATTAGCAATAGCGTAAGTAGGAATGTTATTTTCTTTAGATCCGTTTATAATAGTTGTTGTCGTATCATAAATTTCGCCTGCTTTTTGCATTGCCCATTCAGCACTTCTAGCATCTACTTCAGCAAAACAGTTAATTACACCACCAGCATTAATCATGTAGTCAGGAGCGTAAATAATTCCTTTATCCATAACTTCTTTGCCATGAATAATTTCGTTCATTAATTGATTATTTGCTGCTCCAGCAATAATCGAACATTTTAGTCTACTTAAGGTATCATCGTTGACAGTTGCTCCTAAAGCGCATGGTGCATAAATGTCCATGTCTAAGTCGTAAATCTCATCTAAGCCTATAATTTTAGCGCCATATTTATCAGACACCTCTTTTAATGAAGGCTCATGTATATCTGTAACAAAGATTTCTGCACCCTCCTCTTTTAAATGTTTAATTAAATATTGCCCCACATGACCAGCACCTTGAACGCCAACTTTTCTTCCTGCTAAAGAGTCTGAACCAAACTGTGCTTTAGCACAAGCCTTCATGCCTACATAAACGCCATAAGCGGTAACGGGTGAAGGGTCACCGCTTTTACCTGGTAAACCAGCAACATGATTCGTTTCTTTATTTACCCAAACCATATCTTGTGGTGAAATACCTACATCTTCTGCGGTAATATATTTTCCACTTAAGGAGTTTACAAACTGACCAAACCTTCTAAACAAAGCTTCATTTTTTTGAGTACGAGAATCTCCAATAATAACAGCTTTACCTCCTCCTAAATTTAATCCAGAGATTGAATTCTTATAAGTCATTCCTCTAGATAATCTTAAAACATCAGTTAATGCGGCTTCCTCATTTTCATATTGCCACATTCTAGTTCCACCTAAAGCAGGACCTAGATTCGTATTGTGAACGGCAATAATCGCTTTTAAACCTGTTGCTCTATCTTGACAAAAAAGAACTTGTTCATGATTCAAGCTCACCATTTGGGCTAATGGGTTTTTTTCATCTTTTGAAATTTCTCGAACCGCTATATCTATCATTGTACAACTATTTTTTATTTTTTTTATCTTTTAAGCTAAAATAAAGATAATTACTTTTGACTTATAAAATATAAATGTCTTTATTTAAAAGGGATGCAAAGATAATCTTTTTACTTGATTGTCTTAAAGATTATTAAATAATAATAATACACCATTTTTTGATATCGAATACACAAACATGAACTCTTTAAAACACTTAAATAAATACTTATTAAAGTATAAATATCGATTGCTACTTGGCTTCGTTTTTATAGTGATCTCCAATATTTTTGGGGTCTTACCTCCTCACATCATTAAAGAAGCATTTAATTTAGCGAATGCTCAATTAACCGGAACTGAATACACTACTGATTCATTTTTATCGGCTGTATTTGAGGGCCTTTCTTTTGGTCAAACTATACTTTTATTCGGAGTCATTGTTCTTTCTTTGGCGTTAATAAAAGGAATATTTGTCTTTTTTATGCGACAAACAATCATCATTATGTCACGCCTTGTTGAGTATGATTTAAAGAATGAGATCTATCAACATTATCAAAAGTTAGACACCACTTTTTATAAAGAAAACAATACTGGGGATATTATGAACCGTATTAGTGATGATGTAAGCAAAGTAAGGATGTATTTAGGGCCAAGTATAATGTATACGATTAACTTAGTGATACTTTTTGCTTTAGTTGTTCCAATAATGTTTTCAATTAATGTGAGGCTTTCGCTCTATTCTTTAATTCCATTACCCATTCTATCAATAATAATTTATTTAGTTAGCAATTACATTAACAAACAAAGCGAGCAGGTACAAGCTAAACTCTCAGACATTACTACTCTTTCTCAAGAAACGTATTCTGGGATTAGAATTATAAAGACTTATGCCAAAGAAGCATTTTTTTCATCCAAATTAAGTGCTGAAAATGAGGAGTACAAAAACTTTTCTATGAAACTCGTAAAGACGAATGCCGTCTTCTTTCCCATTATGATGCTACTAATTGGCTTAAGTACCATACTTACTATTTATATTGGCGGACAAGAATATATTGCGGGTAATCTAAAAGAAAAAGGAACAATACTACAATTTGTAATCTATGTAAACATGCTTACTTGGCCGGTAACAGCAATTGGCTGGGTTACTTCTATTGTACAGAGAGCTGCAGCTTCACAAACAAGAATAAATGAATTTCTATCCACCGAATCTAACGTTAAAAATACCTCTACGGATCATTTAAATTTAGAAGGAAATATACATTTTAAAAATGTGTCTTTTACCTATCCTGAATCTGGAATAAGGGCTTTAAAAAATATTTCATTTCAAATAAACAGAGGGAAAACATTAGCTATCATAGGCAAAACAGGGTCAGGAAAATCTTCCATCATCAATTTATTACTCAGAAATTATGATGTCAATGAAGGTGAAATCATTATCGATAACAAAAACTTAAAGGAAATTAACCTGGATCAACTAAAAGAGAATACGGGAGTTGTTCCGCAAGACGTTTTCTTATTTTCTGATACCATAGCAAACAATATTGCTTTCGGTTATAAAGACAAACTACCTGAGCAGTCCATTATTGAAGAGGCTGCAAAAAATGCTGCCATCTATGATAATGTACAGGAATTACCTCTGGGATTTAAAACGCTTATTGGTGAACGAGGTGTTACTTTATCTGGAGGTCAAAAACAACGAATATCCATCGCTAGAGCAATCATCAAAAAACCAAAAATATTAATCTTTGACGATTGTCTTTCTGCTGTTGATACTGAAACTGAAGATATTATATTGACTAATCTTAAAAAGATGATGAGGGACAAAACAGCGATAATCATTAGTCATAGAGTATCCTCAGTAAAAAATGCGGATACAATTTTAGTTTTAGATGAAGGAGAGATCATTGAACAGGGTACACATGATACACTTTTAAAAACTAAAGGAAGCTATTATAATACCTATCAAACTCAATTATTAGAGTCAGAGCAAAACAAATTAAAATAAATTTTAGCATTTGTTTGATAACTGATTATTAATCTATAAATTTGCAAACCTTTTAAGAGGAAAAATAAATTACGGAAAAATGGACGCGATTAAATTTGTAGAAAACGACTTATCACCAATTAGTGAATTACCATCTTTTAAATCTGGAGACACTATTACGGTATATTATAAAATTAAAGAAGGGGAAAAAGAAAGAACTCAGCATTTTCAAGGTGTTGTTTTGCAAAGAAGAAACCCTGGTGCTAACGAGACTTTTACAATCAGAAAAATGTCTGGTGGAATTGGTGTAGAAAGAATTTTTCCTTTAGCATCTCCTTTTATTGATAAAATTGAAGTGAACAAACATGGAGCTGTTAGAAGAGCTAGAATTTTCTACTTAAGAGAATTAACTGGTAAATCTGCAAGAATTAAAGAAAAGAAGTATATCAAAAAATAAGTTCAGCATATCATACTGAAAAAATTAAGAAGCCTCAAAATTATTTTGGGGCTTTTTTTATTGAATAATATTACCCTTAGCTTAATAAAAAGGAATTATATATGTATATCTCTCTATTGAAATACTTCTTATTTACACTCACCACCTTTTCAAGCCTTCTATTTTATGCTCAAGAAAAGGCATCTTCTTTTAACCTAAAACATGGCGAGAGTTATAGCATCCCTCATACGGAAACAATAGTTTCTCTTAACATTAATAATGTTATTTTAAGTGTAAGTTTTGAAAATAAAAAAATAACACTCCACTCTTGTGACGGATTAAATTTAAGCTTAATCAAAAGGAATGAATATGACAACTTTCCAAAGAAAATTACCATTGAGAAACTACTCCAATTAGAAAACCACATCTATTTATTTTATTCTAGCTTCATAGATCAAATAGAAAGCCTTTACGTAAGAGAGATTGAGCTAGAAAGTTGTTCCTTTAAAGATAATGCAAAATTTCTCTTTCAACTGAATAAAAATGTAACCTAAAGTTTACCAATAGAAAATGGAGGGGTTAATTTTAGTTTTATATCCTCTTTTGATAAAACCAAATTGATCGTACAATATCAACAACAAATTACAAAGAAAGAAAACGCAACGTTTGGTTATAAATTTTTAAATGGTGATTTAGAATTATTAAAAGAAAAAGAAATAGAGATCCCTACATTAAGAAACAAAATCAAGCATATGGATGGTGTTCTAGATGAAGAAAACACGATGAATCTCATCTCTTTTATTTATAAAAATAATAAACAATCCAATAAGAATGTAAGAGGTCATATCAATTATGATGTTCAATTAATTAAAATAAAAATTGAAACTGGCGAAATTTCAACTCAAAAAGTAAACATCGATTCTGTTTATCACATCAACAGTTTAAAGTTTTTTCAACCTAACGAATCTAGCATAATTTGTGCTGGATATGCTTCTATAATTGGTTTAAACAACAAGTTCAATAAATCATCGGCTGCTTTTAAATTTGATTTATTAGACACGATAAGCAAAATTACCTACAACCTCTTTCCTTTAGCGTTGGTAAATCAAAATAAATCTAAAAGCAAAGCCTCCAGAAACTTCTCCAAACAAAGACGCGATGGAAAATACTTCAATCCCTCAATCCCTCAATTGGTTCCTAAGATGATTCATCTCACTTCGGATGGAGGATTATTATTTGTAGGAGAACAAAAAATTCCTGTTGGAAATGGTAGTTCTATTGGAATAGGTGGAGGTGTAGGATTGGCATTTGCCATAGCAGCAACAAGATCCAAAAATTCACATAATTATATTGATTACAAAGATATTATCTGTATAAAATATAATAAAAATGATTCCATCGAATGGTCAAGGAAAATATCAAAAAGTCAAGGTAATCCTTATTTAGAAACTTTTTATGGATTAAAGACGTACGGTTCTTCTTTCAATTTTATTGAAGGTTTAGAACACATTTATTTCCTCTATTTAGATAATAAAAAAACCTAACCCTAAATATTAATAAAGCTCCAGAAAGGCAATTTACTAAAGAAGGAGGTTTCTTAATGATCTCAAAAATGGACCCTTTGTCTGGCGAAATAGAAAAAATACCCGTTTTAAATGTTGGAAAACTAAAGCATAAAAAAAATGCTCAGTTTAATAGTTCTAGTATAAACGTTGTTATGAAAGGTCATCTTGTTTTTGAAATAACTTATAACGCCAAAACTTTAAAAGAAGAAGTGTTAGGTATATTTAATGATAAGGCGTTTTTAACCCGAATTAAGCTAAAATGAAAAACACAATTGTTCTCCTTCTTTTTCTGTTAATCCTCAATTCAAATTATGCCCAAGTTAGTCTATTTACTATGCCAAGCTTTGAACTGCCTTTATCTTTCCCAAAATACCCGTCATATTCACCTGCTACTGGATTAAAGATGGGAATCTTAAAAAATTATGAGAAGTACTCCTTAGGCTTAAGTATCGGGATTCACTCCTTTTCGCCTAAAGAAAAGAGTACAACAAAAACAATACTAAGTTCTATAGCTCAAGAATTTGAATATTATGAAACCCAAGAATTTGGTAAAATCAATTACATCCCTATCCTTATTGAATGGAATCAAAATTTAATACACAAAGATAAATTCACCTTTTATACAGGCTTTAACATGGGAGTAATGATTTTCAACTATACACATGTAGCTTCACGTTCTGACTCTGTTGTTGTTAAAAGCTATAGAACAAACAAAACAGATGGTGGAGTTAACCTTTCTACAAAACTTGGCATGAAATGGGAAGTGAAAAAACACCTCAGTATTTTTATTGAAACATCAATAAATTTGCATTTCGAAGAATTGGGAGATTTTTCAGCTCCTTTTGAAACGAATGGCTACCAAACATCACTTCTTTACAGTTGGACAACTGGAATTGGAATTGCGTATAATTTTACTGAAAAAATTAAAAAAAATAATGAATGGCTCGGGAATTGATTTTAAATTAATTGAATATTTTCAATTTATTCCTTATAATTCTATCAGTCAAAACCAGCACCTGTATAAGTTAGCTCCGTATTCCATTTAATTAAAAAAAGATGGTTATGTTTGTAAACCTATCAAATTAACTTTAAACTACCGGTATGAGGCAATTAAAAATTACCAAATCTATTACGAACCGTGACAGTGCATCTTTAGATAAATACTTACAAGAAATAGGTAGAGAAGATTTAATAACTGCCGAGGATGAAGTTGAGTTAGCTCAAAGAATTAAAGAAGGTGATCAAGTTGCTTTAGAAAAATTAGTGAAAGCCAATTTACGTTTTGTTGTTTCAGTATCTAAACAATATCAGAACCAAGGACTTACCCTTCCTGATTTAATCAACGAAGGTAATTTAGGATTAATAAAAGCAGCCCAACGATTTGATGAAACGAGAGGTTTTAAATTTATCTCTTATGCTGTTTGGTGGATTCGTCAATCTATTTTACAAGCAATTGCAGAACAAGCAAGAATAGTAAGGTTACCGCTAAACCAAGTGGGATCTTTAAATCGAATTAATAAAGCATTTTCAAGGTTAGAGCAAGAATTTGAAAGAGAACCCTCTCCAGAAGAAATTGCAGATTCCTTGGAAATTGAAAAAGATAAAGTAACAGAAGCTCAAAAAATATCTGGTAGACATGTATCTGTGGATGCTCCTTTTAGAGATGGTGAAGATGGGACCTTGTTAGATGTGTTATCAAACGGAAATTCTCCAATTGCCGATCTAACATTAATGAATGAATCTTTGCAAAAAGAAATCAAACGCTCATTATCGACATTAACTGACAGAGAACAAGACGTTATTATTTTATTTTTCGGAATTGGCATTACTCACCCACTTTCTTTAGAAGAAATTGGTGAAAAATTTGGATTAACTAGAGAACGAGTTCGTCAAATAAAAGAAAAAGGAATAAGAAGATTAAGACATAACTCAAGAAGTAAATTATTAAAAACCTATTTAGGATAAATTTTCATGGAAGTGTTAAATAACAAAACAGCATACGAAAACCAATTAAACGATTACGTTAATAACGAGAAATCAGCAGTAAGCTTAATTAGCTCTATTGGTTATTTGATGTATGAGAAATCTATAGAACTTGTTCTTTTTAGAAACCCATTGGTTGATAAAGGAATTTCTGAAGTTTTAAAATTGCATAAAAAAGCAAGGTCAGTTTCATCTATTCCAGTTCATATTAATGATACTTCAGCTTTGGCAGCAGAGATCATTAAATTAAACATCGCTCCTTCAAAGTTGGATATTGGGAAATTAGCGCACGAATGGTCTCTTGAAAAAGACAACTTTGATACGCAAGCTGATTTTTTAACGACCAAATTAGCAAGTTTTGACAATACTGATGACCACAACATTACACCAAAAGACGTTATTCTTTATGGTTTTGGAAGAATTGGTAGGTTAGCTGCAAGAGAGTTAATTAAACAAGCTGGAAAAGGACAACAATTAAGGTTAAGAGCTATTGTTACCAGAAGTGTAACAGACGACTCTATCACTAAACGTGCTGCTTTGTTAACAAATGATTCCGTTCATGGCGAGTTTAATGGGAATGTTGATATTGATTTAGAGAATAAAGCATTAATCATTAACGGACAGATCGTAAAATTAATTGAAGCGAAAAATCCTGAAGATACAGATTACACGGCTTATGGAATTAACGATGCTTTAGTGATTGATAATACGGGTGTTTTCTCTGATAGAGAAGCATTAGGAAGACATTTGCAAGCCAAAGGTGTTAGTAAAGTTTTATTAACTGCTCCAGGGAAAGAGGTTCCTAACATTGTGTATGGAATTAACGAAGGTAATTTAGACCTAGATAGTGAGAATATCTATTCTGCTGCGTCTTGTACTACAAATGCAATAGCACCTATACTTCATACCATTGAGAATACTTTGGGTGTTGTAAAGGGACATATCGAAACGGTTCATGCTTATACTAATGATCAGAACTTATTAGATAACATGCATAAGAAACCTCGTAGAGGTCGATCTGCTGCAATTAACATGGTAATTACTTCAACTGGTGCAGGAAAAGCTGTAACAAAGGTTGTTCCAAGCTTAAAAGATAAGTTAACTGCAAATGCGGTAAGAGTTCCTACTCCAAACGGATCTTTAGCGATATTAAATCTTAATGTAGCTAAAGAAACTTCTTTAGATGAAATTAATGAAATCATTAAGAAAGCAGCTATTGAAGGGGACTTAGTCAATCAAATTAAATACGAAAATGACCCTGAATTAGTATCTAACGATATTATTGGAAATACTTGTTGTTCGGTATTTGATAGTCACGCAACAATTGTTTCTCACGACAAGAAAAATGTTGTGCTTTACGTATGGTATGATAACGAGTTTGGATATACGAAACAAGTTATTCGATTAGCGAAATACATAGCAAAAGTTAGGAGACTAATTTATTATTAGCATTTAAAAAATTATTTTTACGTCATTGCGAGCAACCAAATAATCTTTTCAATATTAGATGATTTTGTTGCTCCCAATGACTTTTTTTATTTTTACCTTTTCTAAAATACAATGGCAGAAACAAAATTAGGATCTCGATTAACAAACATCATTAGTGACCTTTCCTCCTTAGATGAGAAAAAAGTGTTAACCGCGTTAAAACAAGTTAGAAAACATGGTAAAAGAGAGGCAATTACTCCATTAATTGAATTGCTTCATTCAACGAAAAATGAAGCTATTAAAAATGAAATCGCATCGATTTTATATGATTTAAAAGATCAAACTGTAGTAGAAGATCTCATTCTTGCCTTAGAAAATGATAAATATAAAGAGGAGAAAGCTACTTTAGTTTCTGTTTTTTGGCAATCTGCGTTAGATTCTAGCGAACACATTACAACGATAGTAAGACAAGCTATTGCTGGAGACTACATTGTTGGAATAGAAGTTTTAAGTGTAATTGATAACTATGAAGCTACATTTCAAGAAACAGAAATAGAAGACCTTAAATTTGATTTAGACGAAGCTATTGAAGCTGAAGAAACAGAGAAAGTAAATCTTTTAATTTCAATTCGTTCGGCTATGGATGCTTTAAATTTAGAGTTTTAAGGAGCTAAAGTTAATCTCGCCAAATAATCATTATTTTCTCCTGCTAAAACAAGTTCTGTTTTAAGGCCAATTTTGGAGGCTACTGTTTGTAAATTATCAAAATCAACAAATAGCCAATCAAATTTTGAAGTTGTACTCCCTTTGTATTGCATCTGATAAACTACATTGCCATAATATTCAGCATTTAAATCCATCCATAACGAGCCATCTTCTTCTTCAAACATGTAAGAAATATCAGAAGAATCTAAAATTATTTGTCCGCCTTCATTTAGTAAAGATTTTGCTTTTATCAAGAATTTATCCAAATTTGCTAAGGTTCCTGCAATGCCTACTCCATTCATTAAAAACAATAAGGTATCGTAAAGTGTTTCTACAGTAAAAAAATCAGAAACAGTTGCATCTAATCCCCTATTCAGCATCACTTCTACTGCGCCTTTAGAAATGTCTATTGCTGTTACATCAAACCCTTTTTCTTTAAGAATTATGGCATGACAACCACTTGCAGCACCTACATCTAAGACCTTACCGTAACAAAGCATTAATGCGTGACTTTCTAGTTCAGGAAGTTCATTTTCACTGCGAAATAAATAGGGTACGGGTATTACATCTTCTTCAGAAATTGAAGAACTAACCGTAATATTTTCGGCCATTGCGTTATTGGAATAATCCAATAACGCTTTGCCTATAACATCATCATTCAAAATTACAAATGAATTTTTTCTCCTTTTTCATCAATAAACTGATACTCCAACAACGCATAAGAAGTTGTTGGAAATACAGTAATGGTTCTGTCATATTTTTTCTGCCAATCTTTTCTTAAAGAAGTTGGATTAAAAAATGAGCCCCCTGATTTCTTATTAATGAATGCTTCCACATAAGGATGTGTATTTATTCTAATGACTTTCCCTTTGAACTGTTGGGAAAGGTATCTTAAATTACTCTCTATTTGGTCTACTAACAATATCGTGGAATGAACTTCTCCATCCCCATTACAAGAAGGACATTTTTCAGCGGTTTTAATGTCCATTTCTGGACGAACTCGCTGACGAGTAATTTGAATTAAGCCAAATTTACTAGGAGGCAAAATATTATGTTTAGCCCTGTCTTCCTTCATAAATTCTTTCATTTTTTCAAATAAAAGTTTACGATTTCCGGCTTCTTTTAAATCGATAAAATCAACAACAACAATTCCACCCATATCACGCAACCTTAATTGGCGTGCAACTTCTTCTGCAGCTTCTAAGTTTACTTCTAAGGCATTTTCTTCTTGTGTTTTATCTTTCTTCTTCCCTCTTTGTCCACTATTTACATCAACAACGTGTAACGCTTCTGTATGTTCAATAATTAAATAAACACCCGTTTTGAGTGTTACATTTTTACCAAATGAGCTTTTGATTTGTTTTTCAATACCAAAATTTTCAAAAATCGAAACATTTCCTTTAAAAAGCTTAACAATACCCTCTTTATCTGGAGCAATTTCTTGTAGATAAATTTTTAGTTCATCAAAAAGAACTTCATCATTTACATGAATATTACTGAAATCTTTATTTAAAACATCTCTTAATAAAGAGGATGTTCTGTTGATTTCTCCTAAGACTTTTTTTGGTGCGTGAGCATTTTTTAATTCATCATAACACAACTTCCAACGATCAGTCAAACCGGTCATATCAGCATGTAAATCTGCCACCTTTTTATCTTGAGCAACTGTTCTAATGATGACTCCAAAACCTTTAGGCTTAATACTTTCAATTAAACGCTTTAATCGATCTTTCTCTTCCGAATTTTTAATTTTCTGGGAGATAGAAATTTTATCCGAAAAAGGAACTAAAACCAAGTACCTACCAGCTAAAGAAATCTCTGAACTTAATCGAGGTCCTTTAGTAGAAATAGGTTCTTTAGCTATTTGTACGAGAATGTTTTGATTCGATTTTACAGTGTTCTCTATCTTACCCGTTTTCTCAATTTCAGGTTCTAATTTAAAATCTAAATCAGGTCTATTAAAACTTCCTCCTGTAACACCTCTGGTGTATTTGGAAAAAGATTTAAATTTAGAACCTAAATCTAAATAATGTAAAAACGCATCCTTTTCGTAACCAACGTTAACAAAAGTTGCATTTAATCCTGGCATAATCTTTTTGACCTTACCAAGGTAAATATCTCCAACTGAAAAGTTATTATTGCTTTTTTCTTTATGTAATTCCACCAGTTTTGAATCCTGGAGGATGGCAATAGTAACCCCTTCTGATGAAGAATCTATAACAAGTTCTACACTCATTTTTAAGGTTTTTATACCAAAACGAAAACCCCCTAAACAATCATTGATAGGTTAAACGCACCTAAAAATGAAGTTTCTACGGTAATAACCTCAAAATTATTTTGGGTACTAACTCTAATTAACCTAGTACAGGCTTTAATTAGAATGGATATTTTAAATAGAAAATAAAAAACATTAGCTCCTATTAAAAAATAGGAGCTAATAGTTGAAAAAATTATTTTTTCTTCTTGTGTCTGTTTTTTCTTAATCTCTTTTTACGCTTATGCGTAGCCATTTTATGTCTTTTTCTTTTTTTACCGCTTGGCATATCTTTTGGTTTTATGTTTTAATAATATTTTTAATTTCTCTTACTTCACGTGTTTCTTCACCTTCTCAACAAACGATTTTGAAGGCTTAAAAGATGGAATGTTATGCTCTGGAATAATAATAGTAGTATTCTTAGATATATTTCTCCCTGTCTTTTGTGCTCTTTTCTTAACAACAAAGCTACCAAAACCTCTTAAATAAACGTTTTGACCTTCCTCTAAAGATTTTCTTACAGTCTTCATAAACTCCTCTACAGTAGTTTGCACTGCTAATTTCTCAATACCAGTTTTCCCTGAAATCTTATTAACTATATCTGCCTTTGTCATTATTAACTAACTTTTTAACTATTTAAATTTCAATTATTTATCTTTTAAGGTCGGCAAATATACTAGTTTTAATCAAGAGTCTGTTAAACATTTTATATTTTTAGACAAAATTTATTATTAAATCGATAAGGATAGTAATTATGGGGTTTTCAGAGAAATTAATAATGTGGTACAAACAGAATCAAAGAGATTTACCTTGGCGAAAAACAACCGATCCATACAAAATATGGTTATCGGAAATCATTTTACAGCAAACTAGAGTAAATCAAGGACTAAATTATTACACTAAATTTTTAAAAAAACATCCTACTATCGAATCTTTGGCAGCATCCTCTGAAAAGAATATTTTAAACCTTTGGCAAGGATTAGGTTATTATTCTAGAGCTCGAAACTTACACTTTACCGCAAAGTACATTTCTACTGAATTAAATGGAGTTTTCCCAACTGCACATCAAGACATTTTAAAATTAAAAGGCATTGGAGAATATACAGCTGCTGCCATATCTTCTTTTGCTTACAAAGAAGCCTACCCTGTTATTGATGGCAATGTATACCGTGTGATCTCTCGAATATTTGGTGTAGAAAATGCGATGGACTCTACAGCAGGTAAAAAGATCTTTAAAAAGATAGCTGCGGAATTAATAGACACTAAAAATCCTGACACTTACAATCAGGCAATTATGGAGTTTGGAGCGCTACAATGCAAGCCTAAAAGTCCCAATTGCGAAGATTGTCCTTTTCTTTTGGAATGTTTTGCTTACAAAAACAAACTAATTGCAGTACTTCCTAAAAAAGAAAAAAAAATAAAACAACGGGTTCGATTTTTCAATTATGTCGTGATCATCCATGAGAATAACATCTATTTAAACGAAAGAAAAGGAAAAGACATTTGGCAAGGGCTGTATGACTTTCCCGTTTTTGAAACAAAGGAACAACTCACCTCCTACCCTCTGCTAGAAAAAGAATTTACACCCCTTGAACTCCGCTTGAGAAATCAATCTACAGCCTATAAACACATCTTAAGTCATCAAAAAATATATGCAACTTTCTGGCTAGTTTCAAGCAGTAAACCTGAAAATATTGATGTAAAATTTAACAAAATAGCGCTGAATGAAATAAACAATTTTCCTGTTCCTAAATTGATTGAGATTTATCTGAAAACAATACTCTAAAATCATACATTTGATATTCAATTCACTGGGATTGTTAATTGAATTCCTCAATGATTGAAAAATAGAATAGTTTATTGTTGCAACTTAGTATATCTTTACATTATTCTTTATCAATGTATTTACAATAGAAGTATGGCAGGAATAAACAAGGTGATTTTAGTTGGAAACTTAGGTAAAGATCCTGAGGTTCGGTATTTAGAAGGAGGAACAGCGGTAGCTAATTTCCCTATTGCAACTTCAGAGACTTTTAAAGATAAGACCTCTGGAGAGCGAAAAACCAATACCGAATGGCATAACATTGTTGTTTGGAGGGGTTTAGCAGAAATTGCAGAGAAATATTTAAAAAAAGGATCACAAATTTATTTAGAAGGAAAATTAAGAACTAGACAGTGGCAAGATAAAGATGGAAATAGTAGATACACCACAGAAATTGTTGCTGACAACTTACAAATGCTAGGAAGAAAAGAGGACAATCCATCTAACAATACTTCTCAAGCAAGTACAGCAACAAATACTCCTACTCCTACTCCTACTCCAGCTAAAATAGAAACTCCAACTCCAGAGATAGAGAAGGGTAACGACCCAATAGACGATTTACCTTTTTAACTAATTATAAACTTTAGAATTGGATCCCGAACCCCTATTTACATTAATTTTATTAACTGGTTTTATTCAACCTTTTACTACTGAAGCATTAATTTCTTTTCTTGTTCTTATCGTACTCCTTTTGTTTTCTGCATTAATTTCAGGATCGGAGGTGGCTTATTTTTCTTTAAGTCCTAGCGAGAAAGAAGAGCTCAATTCTTCTGATAAAAAATCTCATAACAAAGTAAAACGATTACTTGCAGGTCCTAAAAAATTATTGGCAACGATATTAATTTCCAACAATTTTGTGAATGTGGCTATCATCATTCTATCTACTTATACCCTAGAAAATATTTTTAACTTTAACGCTTTATCAAATATTATTCTGTGGGGAAATGATGTTACTACAGGAGTTATTTTTGGAATCCAAGTTGCAGGCATCACGTTTATAATTTTACTATTTGGAGAGGTTATTCCTAAAGTTTATGCGACAAAACATGCGCTAAAATTGGCCGGCACAATGTCAGATTCACTAACCTTATTGAATAAAATATTTAAACCGATTAGTTCTTTACTTATTTATTCTACAAGTATAATTGATAAAAAAGTAAAGAAAAAAGGCTTAGATGTTTCAGTAGAAGAACTTTCTGATGCATTAGATTTAACGGGAGGTATCCATAAAGATAATGACGAACACCGAATATTAAAAGGAATCGTAAAGTTTGGTGAAACAAGCGTTAAACAAGTGATGAAAGCTAGAATGGATGTGGTGGCTGTTGAATTAACTGCAAATTTTAATGACGTTATTGCAACAATTTTAGATTGTGGTCATTCTAGAATTCCTATATACGAGGAGTCTTTTGATAAGATTGCTGGACTTCTCTACATTAAAGATTTATTGCCTCACATCAAAGAGACTGAAAATTTTGATTGGAAAAAATTAATCAGAAATCCATTTTTTGTTCCTGAAAACAAAAAACTAGATGATTTATTAAAAGAATTTCAAGAGAAAAAAATCCACTTAGCTATTGTTGTCGATGAATATGGAGGTTCTTCAGGAATTATAACTTTAGAGGATGTTTTAGAAGAAATTGTTGGCGAGATTAGTGATGAATTTGATGAAGACGACATTGCTTATTCTAAAATTGACCATAACAATTATATTTTTGAAGGGAAAACGGGTTTGAACGATATTTTTAAGATCATTAATATTGAAGACGAAACCATATTTGACGACATTAATACTGAAGCAGATACACTTGCTGGTTTAGTGATAGAAATTGCAGGGAAAATCCCTTTAAAAAATGAGAAAATAACTTATAAGAATTTTACATTTATAATTGAAGCTGCAGACAAAAGAAGAGTTAAGCGTATTAAATTGATCATCAATCCTCTTCAAAAATCAGCGAAAAAGAATTAGAATTCTTTTGACTGCTTGAAAAAATATTCATGATCACCAATTAAAAAGAACGTTACCGAAATTTTACACCAAATGAAAAAAATATTTTTCGCACCAATTATCTCCCTACTAATTTTAAGTTGTGGTGACGATGCGTTTACCCCAAAGCCAAAAGGTTATTTTAGAATTGAATTGCCTCAAAAAGAGTATGTTGTACTTGAAAAAGATTGCCCATTTAGTTTTGAAATCCCTAACTACTGTGATGTAAAACCCGATGCGAATAGACCCGACAAACCGTGTTGGTTTGATCTTAATTTCACAGAGCTTAATGCTAGTATTTATTTTAGCTACATCCCTCTTGATGGGGATTTAAATCAAAAATTAGAAGATTCTAGAACTTTAGCTTTTAAACACACGGTGAAAGCTTTTGATATTGAACAAAAAATCATCAATTTTCCTAACAAAAAAGTACATGGTTTAGTCTACAATATTGAAGGAAACGCTGCTTCAGCATACCAATTCCATTTGACTGACAGTTCCCATCACTTTATAAGAGGTTCTTTATACTTTAATAACATTCCTAATCGAGATTCTATAGACCCCGTTTTAGCATTTGTGAAAGAAGACATTGCTCATATTTTTGAAACTTTTGAGTGGAAATGATGAAGGTTTTGATGATGCCAAGTTCTATTATTAGACGAAATACTATGGCTAAAACATTCTAAATAAAACTCCCTGAATTGCTTCGGATTGTCTTTAAAGCCAACAAACTATTTTCTCAATTCAATAGTACATTTTAAGATTTATTAACATTTAAAAATCAAACAGTTGTATAGATTTGTAGGGTGAATTTATTCAAAACAATACTCATTCTTAGCACATGTCTTTTAAGTACTATTTCATTAGTTGCTCAAAATAAATTTGTAGCAGGAGTAATTCTAAATCTATCAGACACTACCCCCATTAGTAACGCGCATATTATTAATGTTAATTCCAGTATTGGAGTTACAAGCAATCAACAGGGTAGTTTTTCTATCCAAGCGAAATTAGCGGATACTTTATTGATCTCTTTTGTAGGGTATCAACCTTTCAAGGTTTGTGTTTCAGAAATTGAATCTACCATTTATTTAGAAAGAGCCATTCACACTCTAGAACCTTACACGGTTTTACCTTATCAAGATTTTAATGCGTTCAAAGAGGCTTTTACTAACCTTCAATTAAAAGACACTTCTAAATTCAAACTAAATACAAGTTTTGTTTTATCAGTAAATGAACTCCGATCTTATGTGCCAAAATCCTTATTAACTGGTGCAATAACCAGTTTTGCATCAATGTTTGACAAACGTATTCAAGACAAAAAAAATTATGAGCGTTTATTAAAAAGAGAGAAATCTGTAGCAACAAAGTTTAATTCCGAAATCGTTAAACAAGCTACTTCTCTTCAAGAAGCGTATCAGATCAATGCCTTTATGGATTATTGTGATTTTACGGATCACTTTATTGAGCATTCCTCCCATTACACAATTGTAGATCAAATTATAAACTGTTTTGAAGAGTACCATCATTTACCAATGGCGAATAAGTGATTTCCTTCTTCTTCGTCATCCTATATTTGGCATCCTGAGCCTGTCTAAGGGTTGTCTGAAAATCTCACAAAAAGGATGTGAGCTTATGAGGAGATTCCGGATCAAGTTCAGAATCGAGAAGTGGCACTAAAAACAACTCCTCATCATCAAATAGATTAGACGTTTCATTTGGTTACTCAAGAAAAGCTTGGACAAAATATCGCTCTGAATGGCAGTAAGAGAGGTTACCCCTTTCTAAAACTGCTCATCGAGTATACTATCGCTCCCAGTAAAAGAAAAGCGCCTACCTGATGTGTAACGCCTAACCAAACCGGAACAGCCAATAACAAAGTAAATACGCCTAATAAAAATTGAATAAATACCACCAAGATTAAAGCCATTAAAGACTTTTTTTGAGTGCGATTCAATTCAAACTTGGTACTTTTCATCAATAGGAAGAGTACTAAACCAACCACCACATAGGCCAAATAACGATGAATAAACTGAACACCACCTATTCCATCAATAAAATTAGTCCAAAAAGGCTCCATTGCCGTCACAGATTCTGCGATCCAAGTCTCGCCCATTTTAGGCCAAGTATTCATAATGAATCCTGCATTTAAACCGGCAACAAAAGCGCCATAAACAATTTGTAGCACGGCAATAAAAAAGAGCATTAAAACTCCTTTTCTGAGGTAAGGCACATTGGGTCTTTCTTCCTCTTTAGTCATCAATTCTAAAGCGACCCAAAAGGTATAAGCAAAAGTTAGGAATGCCGAAATTAAATGAGCTGCTAAACGATAATGACTAACATCTGGATCATTGACCAAACCACTTTTAACCATCCACCAGCCTAAAAAACCTTGAAAACCACCCATACATAAAATGATAACGGTTTTTCCAATGAGTTTTCCTTGGATCTTATTGTTAATTAAAAAATAGAAAAAAGGAATGATAAAAACCAAACCGATTAACCTTCCGATTAAACGGTGTAAATATTCCCAAAAGAAAATCGCTTTAAATTCTTCTAAAGTAAATAAATAATTAACTTCTTTATATTCCGGGAAATTCTTATATTCATTAAAAGTAACTATCCAATCTTGCTCAGTTAAAGGAGGAACCATACCCACAATGAGTTTCCAATCGACCATAGATAAACCAGAGTTTGTTAATCTAGTTATTCCGCCAATAACCACCATTAAAAAAATGAGAACGCAACCGGATAAAAGCCAATGAATTACAGATTTGTGAGGGTTATTTTTCAACATTTTTTGAGTTAAAAAAAGCGATGAAAAAATCATCGCTTTAAGGTTATTGTTTATTTTATATGCAATTAAATTTGGTCTAATAATAAGGTGAACAAATTGGGAATCTTAAAGCTTGGTAAACGGACACTTGTTAATGAGCTTTGACTGGCTTCAGAAACATCTAGGTCTTCCGTTTCAACTTCAATTTCCTCTTCAAAACTATCCGACTCTACCCATTGCTTAGTCTTATATTGACCTTCAGCAATGTTTTCTATTGTTTCAATAATTTCTTGTTCAGAAATAACTGCATCATCAAACTCAAAATGAGCTTTCCCTGTTTCGTAATTAACAGTTGCATGAACAACACCAGAAACACTTGCCACTTCTTTTTGTATGGTTGCAGCACATCCCATAGCACAAACCATTCCTTCGATTGCATAATCTGCAACGGTTAAGTTTTCTGTAGCTACTTCAATAGAAGATTTTTCTGTAGGGGCGGAGTTACTGGAGCAATAAAATACAACGACTGCTGAGAACAACAAAACAACTATTTTTTTAACTTTATTCATTCTTCAAAAATAATAAATAAACCAATAGAATTGTCATTACTTTTGCACTAGATTTATTAACATGAGATTTTACGATCTAAATAAAAAAATTTGGCAATGGATAACCCTGTTGTTTCTTGCCCTAATTTGGGGCAGTTCATTTATCTTAATGAAAAAAGGGTTGGTGGTCTATTCTCACAATGTAGTTGCTGCATTAAGAATAAGTTTAGCTGCTATCGTGTTAATTCCTTTCGCTATAAAAGCTTTTAACAAGGTTAAAGCAGAAGAATGGAAATATTTAATTTTTGTTGGCGCAATCGGTAATGGTGTTCCTGCTTTCTTATTTACTTACGCTCAAACCGAAGTCTCCAGTTCTTTAACGGGTATGTTAAATGCGTTGGTTCCTATTTTTTCATTAATTATAGGGGCAATAATGTTTAAAACCAAGCCCTTAAAAACTCAAACTATAGGTATCTTAATTGGCTTAATTGGAGCGTGTGGATTAATTTTCTCGAACGGATTGCCAACCGAAAATTCAAACTTTTTCTTCATCCTTTTAATCGTTATTGCAACAATTTGTTACGGACTTTCTGTTAATGTGATCAAAACGTACTTAAAAGAAATAAAAGCCATACACATTACAGCTCTTTCTTTTATTAGCCTTGCGCCCTTTACAATTGTCTATTTATTTTCTACTAATTTTATTGAGGTAACACTTAATGATCCAGCATCTTTAAATGCATTAATATATATTGGCATATTATCTGTTTTAGGAACATCCTTAGCCATTATCCTATTTAACCTACTCATTAAAAACACAACTACCATTTTTGCGACAAGTGTCACCTACTTAATTCCTATCGTTGCAATTTTTTGGGGACTGTTTGATGGAGAAGAAATTAATTTTTATCAGCTAATTAGTGCGGCTATTACCCTCTTAGGAATCCACTTTACGAGCAAAAAAAGTTAAACATAATTTCACTATTTGCTGATCACTGTTCGTTCAACAGGATCTTTACCTCTCCCTCTTCTCTACATCGATTTTTTTCTCTAGTCCATAAGTTACCGTTAGATGAAAACATCTAACATACTAGTACCTTCCTAAGTAAACCTGAAGAACAACACTTCTCATTATAGCTGTCAAGAAGCGAAGCATGATTATACTTATTCGCTCAATAAATAATTAAGTAATAATAGTGTCTATCACTTATAAACTATTTCATGGAGAAATCTTTCGTTTTCATGAGCTAAATCACCCCATTAAAACATCCTTAGGAATCCTATTTTACCTATAAAAATAGCACAAAAAAAATACGAATTACTTCTATATTGTTCTGTAAGCAAAATACAAAGACTCCGTATCTATGAAAAAAACAACTTTTTTACTCCTATTTCT
Source organism: Flavobacteriales bacterium (assembly GCA_034112225.1). Classification (GTDB taxonomy): domain Bacteria; phylum Bacteroidota; class Bacteroidia; order Flavobacteriales_E; family Vicingaceae. The sequence goes on from JAWUVT010000213.1 coordinate 21,501, forward strand.
GTTCACACAATTATCTTCTTATGCTACACACATTATTGGCGGAGAAATATATGTTGAATGGGTAGCGCAAAATCAATATATTATTCATGCAAAAATTTATAGAGACAATATTAATGGGGCTATGGCACCCCTCCCTAATCCCATACAAGTTGGCATTTATGAGATCAACACAAATAATCAAAAAGCGCAATATAGTATTCCACTTGACTCTAGCTACCTTGTAGATCTTGGAGATCCATGCTACACTCCAGACCCAACGGTAGTACAAATACAAGCAGGTGTATATCATTCAGATGTAATCACAATTTCTAACTATGCTGATGGATATTATATTCAAGCTCAAATATTTGCTCGAAACTACCTCGCACTGAATCTAAATACTTCAGCAAATACACCACAAGGCATGTCATTTTTTTGTCAAATTCCAGATCCTTTATTAGGCCAAAACTCATCTCCAATTTTAGCAGATTATCCTGAAGATTCTTATTTCTGTGTCAACACCAATAAAACATTTAATTTTAACGCTACAGATCCAGATGGCGATTCCTTACACTACGAATTAACAGCCCCCCTCAGAAGTATCAACCCTGGAATTGAACCGTTTATTTGGACCTATGCAGGATCAGGTCAATACCCCTATTACCCATCTGTTCCCTGGGCATCCGGATACAACCTTA
>JAWUVT010000214.1:0-17113 GCA_034112225.1 Flavobacteriales bacterium
AGAGGCATTATGCACCAATATTGAACTCTTTTAAGAATAAAAGTACATGCTTCAGTAGCATCTTTAATGCTAAAATTAAAGCGTTAAGAACACAATTTAGGGGCGTTAGGGAGGTGAAATTCTTCCTGTTTAGGTGGACTCAATTATTTGCTTCACTAGGCCTGCCCCCAATTTATTGTTTGATCCAAGGTATTGAAGAGCTTATATCAAAAGCAGAATTTTATCCTGAGTGGAGCGATAGCGGAAGAGAAGGGAGTCGCTATGGGTCCACAAAAAAAAACCGCAACACATGCGTAACGAATTGGTTACAACTGGTTGTTGTTTTTTTATTTTCAGATTTTTCTCGGGATTTAACTTTTGAACTTATCTTCTTTTAAGCGCTAATTTGACATCTCTATCTGGTCGTAACACCAATAATGGCAGCATATTTATGTCCTTTACATTGCACACGTTGATGTGATATTTTTGGTAGAACATGGCAACCATAAAGGTAATTTCCATCAACGCAAAATTTCTACCTACACAAAGCCGAGGTCCATATCCAAAAGGGATAAAAGATCCTGGGGCCTGCTTTTTAACATTTTCAGGTGAAAATCGCTCAGGATCAAACTCATCGGGGTTCTTCCAATACTTAGGATTCCGATGAATGGTGTAGCAACAAATTCTGAAATGGCTTTGTGGTTCAAATGTGTAACCCGCTATTTTATCCTCCTGGATGTTCATTCTACCATAATGCCATACCGGAGGATATAGCCTCATGGTTTCATTAATTACCTGAACAAGATATGTGAGTTGATTTAAATCTTCATACAATGGATCTCTGGATCCAAGAGCATTGTCAATTTCCTCTTGAACCTTTTCCTGAATTTCTGGATGCTTTGTCAGTAAATAAAACACCCAATTTAATACATTAGCTGTTGATTCATGACCCGCTAAAAACAAGGTCATGCACTCATCTCTAACCTGAAGAGGAGTCAATCCCTCCCCTGTTTCTTCCTCTTTAATGGTTAAAAAGGAGGTCAATAAGTCTTCGGGCCACTCCTGCTGCTCTTCCCGTTCTTTTATTACAGCGTAAACCACCTGATCTAAGGTTTTTACTGCTTGATCAAAGTTGCGTTTTGCAGGGTTTGGGAACCAAGTTGGCAATATAAAAGGGGCGCGTAAAGCTCGGTTGTTAATGTATTCTAAGGCAATTGATAGTGGCTCAAAAAAATACTTGGATTCTTTGCCCAAATTGGTGGAGAATAAAGAGCGGCCAATTATTTCAAGCGTAATCTCCGTCATGTCTTCAGAGGCATTAATCGCCTCATTGTTGTTCGCTAACTTCTCCCACCTCAGCATTGTTTGTTGAACGCTATCGGTCACATTTCTAACATAAAGTTCAACACTTTTATTAGAAAATGCGGGTTGATAAATTCTTCGTTGCTTTAACCAAAAGGAACCCTCAGAGGTAAACAGTCCATTCCCTACAAGCAGCCTTAAATGTCTGTACCCTGGACTTTTGGTGTAATTTTTATTGTTGCTTTGCATGATGTAACGCGCAATTTCAGCGTCACTCACTAAATAAACTTTTTTGCCAAGTAATCTAAATGAAATAAAATCACCCAATAGCTTTACAGAATCCACCATAAAATGGAGTGGGTTTTTTCGGAAAGAAAATGCATGCCCAACGAAGAGGTTTCCTTTAGGGGATGGTGGTTTTGAATGTTTCATAATGACAGTTCTAAGAGGGGTTGCGTCGCTAATTTGGTTTTATGCCTGGGGTCTCTTGGTAAAGACTTCTTTAATCTATGGATTCGATCTAGCGGATAGTCAACCTCACGACACAACTGAAAAATTTGGTCATCGGAAGGTTTACATTCCCCTCCGATAAACAAGATGATCTCCCCGTTTTTTGATTGCAAATAGCCCGTATCTTTTAACTGTAATTTTCTTTCCAAATAAAATTCTATCGGATAAGGATGGTATTGTTGGTTGTTTTTTTCTACCCTCCGATGTACCCTTCCAGTTAAAAAGAGCTTCCCTTCTTTGAGGTAACCAACATCTCCTGTTCGATGCCATATTTGGTCCAATTCATCAGTGATTTTGTTTGCTTTGAATGCTTCATCATTCTTGTAATATTTTCTATTCACATGCTCTCCGCAAACCACCACTTCACCACTAACGCCATCATTACAACTATAATTTTTCATGTAATCCGCATTTACAGCAACACGGCTAGGCTTCATTATTTTTAGTTGAATATCGGAAACATAAGCGCCTACATAAGTTCCACACATGGGGTTTTCTTCCATCATTTTTTGTACTTCTTTAAAAGAAGCGATGGCGATAGGCTCTGCTTCTGTGGATCCAAAAATAGCTTCAGCGTGAAGGTGTCCATACTGCTGATTTATTTTTTGGATGACAGCAAATGGAATAGGTGCTCCACCAGTAATGATGTTTTTAAGCTGAAACGACTTTCCCGTCTCTGCTAGTACTTCTTCTATTTTTAGCAATAAGGCTGGAGAAACAATGATTCGGTTGACCTGTTCATTTTCCAACGATTTTTTTATTGATGCATGTTTCGCTTCATCAATTTTCATTAAATTAATGGCAGGAATTACCAACTGATTACCCATCGCAAAATCAGCCAGTCCTACGATAGGGAAATTGGTGTAATCCACAAACACCTCCTCCTCATTGCTCTGCATATGGGGTTTTAAGGCCTGAATCTGAGCCGCTAGAAATCCAAAATCTCTATCGGCACCTTTGGGTTCTCCAGAAGTACCACTTGTAAAAGTGACTAACGCTTGGTCTTCATTGGTTACATGAATAGGCGCCCACTTTTCATTTATAGATTTCATGGTTGAAAATGACCACCATTTTTTGATGCTCCAAGCGGCAACCGAGAAGTAGGCAAAGCACCTAATTTTAGGGGTAGTAATAAACAGTTCAGGTTCTATTCGTTTAATAATTTTGCCCATTTGTTTTCCATTCATCCATGGGTCGAGAAAAATAATGACAGCACCCAAAGAAAACAAGGCTTCCATAGTTACGTACAGTTCCATAGACATCGGAATAGCCAATAAAACTTTACTTCCTTTTTGAACTCCTTTTTTTTGTAATTCTATTCGAGACCACGCAATGTGACGGTAAAAATCATCGTAAGAGTATCTTCGTCCCTTTTTATCGGTAACGGCAATTCTATCCCCATAGTTTAAAAAACTATGCATCAATCCTGTAAATGAGGGGTGTAATTTACTTTCCATAATTCTTTAATTTATACAAGGCATAGTGTATCCCTGGCACAGCATCAAATTTTTTCTTTGCTCCTTTTGCGGAAATATTACCTTCCCACATTAGGGCCACAATTACCTTTTGATATCCTTTTGCTTTCCCCTTAGCGAATATCGCGCTCGACAATAATGTGCCGATCTGTTTATTTTGCCATTCTGGAGCTACAGCAATGGTTTTTAACACTAATTTTTCTCCCGAAAATAAGGGGTCTTTCATTTTATGCGCTTCAAAAATAGGCCGATAAACATCTATTAGCGCAGTGATGTATCCAATAGGTTTACGCTGCTGATCAAATAGGATGTAGGAGTAATCCCCCTCATGGATCAATGGAAAATCCTTGGTCAATCGATTGAACTCCTCAAAAGTGATGGGCACAAAATGTTGATTCCCCTTAAATGCAAGCAGCAGAAAATCATAAAAATCTTTCCAAATGTCTTGAAGCAATTCAACAGTAAGTTGCTCAAAAGACAATCCCATTTCACTAAAAAGAGTTCTCGCTTTAGCGACACCGTACATTTCTTTTTCAGGAAAATCAGAGTAGGTAGAAATGTAGGCCTCCTTTTTTTCAAATCCGAAAGATTCCCAAAGGTGAATGTAATAAGAGGGTTGAAATGGGTCGCCAGGAAAAACGGGCAAGTCGTTGGATAAGTTAAACCGGTAATTGTAAAAAGTAGAACCATTAACAGGTCCGATAATTTTTACAGCCCCAGCAGCTTTCAAAAAAGATACGCAAGCAGTTAAAGCCTGATTGCAAATAGCTTGATCATTACTACTTTCGAACCAACCAATGTATCCCGTTTTTGAATCCGGACAGAGATAAGCTCCAGCTCTGGCGAATAACCCCTCCGCTTCAAAAATAAAAAACGCTGCATTTTGATTCGTGGCCAAACTAATCTGGCTCAAGTTTTTAGTATCCGAAAACAATGCGCTCGAAATTGGAAATTGCCCTCTAATTTTTTCGGCAATAGCATAAAATTTTTCGACTTCCTGCTCCTTCGCTAAATTAACTCTCATATAATTAAAAGATTAGAATGTACCATTAACAGTAAAACTGCTGCTGCACATACAGGAATAAATAAATTATCAAACCCTTTTTGACTTGCTGCTTCTACAATGGTTGTTGCAACAGAAAGTAGTATTGCTGCACTAATTAATGAGAAGAGATGGTCCATTCCAAAAGCAAGAAACACGACTACACACAATACGAATGATGACACAAAAAAGGCCAGTGACCCTACTAATGTTTTGGTTTCTTTTAAGATTTTAAACTTTCCCAATGGCCAACGTTTCCCCACCAATGCTGCAATAGGATCACAAATTGCAAGAATCAATATGGGTAGGTAAAAATAAATAAGGTGTTCTTGATTGGCATAGAACAAAAAGAGAATGTAAACGACAATAGGATACAAAACTGAACCATATGATTTTCGATCAATTTTATGAATGCTCTGGAGTAAATTAAACTTTAAACTCAGTCCCAAAATCAACAAAAAAGAAGTGCATAAAATTAACACGAACCAATGATTACTAAGTAACAATGGAAAAAGCATCGTAAGTATGCCTGTTCCTAAATGCACGAATTTTCTGGACAGTTCACTTTTAACTGAAAATTTATGGTACAGCAATTCTCCTAAGACAAAAAGCAACAAGAATGTGCCAGAAAGAAGAATGGTGTGTAGCAGGTCATTATTCATAATTTAACGTCAATAATAAAATTTTTATAAAAATACCCGTGCTCTTTTTCTTTTAACCTTTCGGATTGTTCTTTCCTATGACTGACTTCTTTTGGGTTTATTTCAGAAATTCGCCTCGTAATCATTAGGTTCCAATAGGCAATTACAGCTCCTTTTTCAGCGCCATCCAATACTTGTTTGGAGACCAATTCAAACAAGTGGGGATCCATGTATTCAAAAATATTACTCAAGTTAAATCCTGATATCTTGGGGTACCACTTTAACCCATCTTCAATAAGTCCCTCATGAAGCACCACCTTATCCATTCGAGAACGAATGACCTCATAATTCTCTTCCCTTACGTAATGAGGGAGGTATTTTCCAAAACTTCCTGTTAAAAAAAACCACAAAAAAGGATTGGTATGGGCCTGTACTGTTTGATAATGTTTTTCTGCAACATTCTTTATAAATTGAGGAACCGTAGTTTCCACATGTTTCATAAACTCGGGATCTCTGGCATAGTTGCCAAAAACACGTTTATTAAAAACGCTTGGAAATATCAACCGCCATAAAAAGGTATTCCATTTTTTGTAAAAAAACACTTTCTGTTCTGCTGCTGATTTTGGACGAAATAATTCTTGAATTTTTTTCTTGCTGTGAATGTATGGCAATACCTTGTGTGCAAAAAACAAGAAGAATTTTTCGAATTTACCGTTATAAATTATCCCCTTTTTAATGGCTAAAATATTTTCTGTCCAATAGTTGGCGCAAGCTTCACTGAGTTGGTTTTTAATTTCGATGAAGTAATCCTCTCTTTGGTCACAGGAGGAGAAACCTGCAAATTGGAGGTATTTTTCGCGATCAAAATTGAGTATTGCTACTTTTTTTAGCTCCACTAAAAACAACTGCACTTTACTCACATCAACCGCCACAATTATTTCGGGATCCAGGGTTAATAAAGAAAAGGTGTTATCTCCTGCTGAGGCAATAGACAGGATTCTTTTGCCTCGGGCATTTTCCATTGCTTCAATAAGAATAAAAGGATCTTCCCAACAATTGGCATACCGAATCTGCTCAAAACTAACTTTTTCTAATTGTTTACTCATCTGTACTCATTATTTTAATGCTTCCTTTTCTACCGTCCATTTCCACAACATCTCCCGTTTTTAGTCTTTTTAATACGCCGCCTACACTTACAATACAGGGAATTCCCATTTCTCTACTTACAATGGCGGAGTGTGAAAGTAAGCTTCCTCGTTCTACAATAATTGCTGAAGCACTAGGAAATAGGGTTACCCATCCTGGATCAGTAGATGTGGTGACGAGGATATCTCCATTTAAATTTTCTACTTCTGATGGGTGGTGAATCACCTGAACCCTAGATTTAACAATGCCTGGACAGCAACCTATCCCTTTTAAATCACCTGCTGCAACTTCTTCATTAAAGGGTTGATAGAAATCATTTCCCTCATTTACATTGCCATACGTTACAATTCGTTCAGTAGGGGTTGGCATTTCACTGTACGCGGTATATTCAACTTTTCGGAGTTCGGTTAATTCTTTCAACTTATTACAGATGGAAGTCCCTTCAATAAAGGCGAAAATTTCGGGCATTGTCAGGTAAAAAATATCTCGTTCATCATTCAGTAAACCTGCCTTTTTAAAATTGTTCCCAATTGCCATAAAGAGTGTTCTGGTCATTCCAAAAACTCGGGTTCTATCGTAGCGAAGGTTTTCTCGATTCGAAACAAAGTACCTTGCTTTTTTTAAGGTTTTATTGAATTTCATGGCCAGAAATGGCTTTCCTTTAAGGGATTTCTTTACCTCTTCTTCCGCCTCTTCTCTTATTTTCATTTCCACGGATGCTTTCATCGAATCAACAGTAATCCCTTGGACAACCAAATTCTTAAACATATGGATGAGTAGGGTTGGATCTTGAGCGTAGGAAATCGTTTCTAGTTTCAATTCTCCGACACAACGGTCTCCAAAATCTTCAATGTAATTTTCTACTTCTTGGAACAACTCTGGATGAAAACCCTCTTCTTGAAATGCTTTCCAAATTGTGGACGCATCTTCAGTGATAAAGAGGTGTTTCAATTTTTCATCGTGAGCAACTATGGTTGCTATTTTTAAACTGCGATGTACGGGTTCTACAGATATAATATCACTGTTTCCACACATTAAATCGTTGTGTAAATTGGGGTTTTCTCCCAGCTTATTTTTTTCAATTATTTTTTGAAGTTTCCCAAACCAAACCATAGCAAAGCTATCATTCACCAATGGAGCTTTCCAATTCATTAAAAGTGCTTTATCGATAGACCGATGAAGCTCCATCAATTCATAGGCTGACATTTTAGAAAGGTCTGTTTTTTTAAAGTCTTGAATAATCTCGTTTATCTTTTCTAAAAAGGTTTTGGTTTGTTTTTTTATGGTAAACAGGTTCTTGGCAATCTGTACTAACATGACCAGAACCCTCAACCAAGCGGTTAATTTGTTCGTGTTTTTGTTTGGAGGCAACTCAAATCGTTCCTTTACCCCCATCATGTTTTCCATGAAACGTGCATTGATGGAGTATCCTGGAAATAAGGCCAACACTTTGTACCAAGACAGTAGGTTGTAATAAACTCGCCCATTAATAAGGCCTAACATGTTTGAAAATACGAAGGTGTTCTCTTGTAATGTTTTTTCTGCGGCGCCCATAATTTGCGCCAACTGTAAGTACACATTTTTATAACCTCCTAAGAGGTATGAAAAAGTTAAAGGGGTGGTAACGCCAGGATAGGATTCTACAATGTTACTGTTGTCCCAAATTATTTTTTCTCCTCTAGGATAGGTACTGGTAACAGGTCGTGTTTGTAATAAATAAAATTGATCATTGGCAAAAGCAAATTCAATGTCTTGCGGATGTTGATATTCATTCCCCAATTGAGATAGCTTTTCAGAAATAAGAGTTAATTGTTCTGGAGAAAGTGATGGAACAAGTTGTTGAGGAATTGGCACATCAGCTTGAATCGTTCCGCCTTTTTCATTTTTACCCAATTGCTTTACCTTATTGGCAATTTCTTGGGATTTTATCTTTTTATGCTCAATGATAAATGTATCTGCATCTAATTCTCCGGAAACCAACCCTTCTCCCACTCCATACACCGAACAGATAACATGTTCCTCAGGGTTTCCTGAAGTTGGATTAATTCCAAAAGCTACTCCAGAAACTTCAGGATCAATCATCTCCTGAACCAATACCGCAATGGCAAAAGAATGCGTCAACTTATTCTCTTTATAATACGTTACTACGTGATCGTTTAAAGTTGACTTCCATATTGCTTTGATTTTAGCAGGGATATCAGCTGCCTTTACATAGAGAAAAGTAGCAAACTGACCGGCAAAAGAAGCGCTCACGCCATCTTCTTGAAGGGCTGAGGAACGTACCGCAAATAGTTTATCGGAAGTGTTTCCGAAGGCTTCTTTTATTTCTGCAGTAAACGATGCCTCAAATTGATAATCATCGATAAGTTGAAGCGCTTTTTCGTTGGAAAGTTCCTTTTGATCAAGAATACTGGCAATCACCTTTTGGGGAACCACTTCCCATTTTGGAACAGGCATCTTCATCCCGTCCATTCGCATTAGGTTGTACCCTTTGCCTCCAATAGATGAAACGGTTTCTTTTGTTTTATTTTTAGAAAAATACTTCATATCACTTCAATTAACATGGGGATTGCGCCCAATATTAAATACATAGAAACTGCCCAAATCGCAGCACTCAGTTCACATAATTTAGCGGATTTAGAATCCATCTTTTTAAGGAATAAAATGCCTGGGATTAAACAGAAGATGAACATGACACTTAAAGAGAGAAGCCCCAGCATTCCGAATCCTGCATACCCTGCTGCAGCTACACCACATAAATAAGAAAGCCCCATCAATAACATCCAGTAAATCGTGCCTTTTTTTGTGCCGTATAATCCCGTATAGGAAACAACATTTTCTTCTTCGTCACCTGGAGCTCTTAATTTTCTGCCAAATTCAACCACCAATCCGTTTAAAAAGGAGACCACAAAAAAGAATAGGAGTCCATAGTGAGGAACAGCATCCTCTATTTTCCAATCTAATCCACTGGAATAAATGTCGATAAGAGGAAAAATCAACATGTGCGTAGTAATGTATAAGATCTGTCTTTTTTTTAAGTAGTTGGGAACAAAAAACTCTACGCCCATTAGACAGAGATACCCAAGTACCATTAACTGTAAGCCTATCATTTGAGGGTGAAATATTAAAATAGCCGACACTTGTAATGTTGCAAAAACGATGGCAACATTCCGCAATTCACTGAGTTTTACTAATCCTCTAGGCACGGGTAAATATTTCCGATAGAGCGCATCTTCTTTTTTATCTTTGAATTCATCAAATATCCTAACGAGTAAAAACAAGGTGAAGGTTACAAATACGCCAACGGCATAGTGTTTTAATGAAATAAATCCACTTTCTCCTCTACAAATTCGAGAGTAAGAGATTGCTGAAAAAGTAAAAACGGCTACCGCTATAAGATTTACTATTATTGGAAACCGTTCCTTTTGATAGATCCAAAGTCTCCTGAATGTCGATTTATTATTGTCTACTTCCATCCTTATTTTTTTCTTCCTAAATCTTTATGTGCAGAGGTGAAGTGCCCTGCTGACATTGCTGCAGCAATTGAAATTTCTCCTGATAAAACTACTGCGGCACATATCTCAGCAAATTTATTGGCATTGCCAAGACCATAACAGTCCATTAATTCTAAACACTCTCTTTGCGTAGGTAATTTGGTTCCACCACCAATAGATCCTACAATTAAATTGGGCAAGGTTACTGAGGCATATAAATCTCCATCATCAGTTACTTCCATTCGGGTTATGCCTACTGCAGCTTCGGATACGCAGGCCACATCTTGACCGCAAGCAATAAACATGGCAGTTAATCCATTGGCAAAATGACCTTGTGCGCCGAGAGATCCTGTTTGAAGAACTGCAACTGTAGAGGCTTTCCAATATTCAGCTATTTCATGAGGTGTGGTTTTTAAAACCCCTTTCACAATGTCTTCAGGGATACTGACTTCTGCAGTTACTTTCCTTCCTCTAACTCTAGCAAAAGAAACTGCATTGGCTTTTTTATCTCCCGAATAATTTCCTTCGATGTACCACTTTAGGATGTTAGCTGGAGAATTCTCAACGATGAATTCACAAATCGCCTGGGTGCATATGGTCACCATATTTTGACCCGAAGCATCTCCGGTGGCATAATCAAAAGTTAAAATGACTTGGTTTCCCTGAATCATACACTCCACATTTTGAAGTTTTGCATGGCCACTTGTTTTGGCAACAATAGCATTAAATTCCTCTATCTTTTGATGGATCCAAATCACAAAAACACCTGCATCAGCTACATTTTTAAAGAGCATTAAAGGGCAACGCTGAACTCCTTCGCCTAAAAAAAAAGAAGAAACTCCTCCTGCTAGCGAGCATGCTTTTGCCCCTCTATGGTAAGAGGCCACCAAGGCTCCTTCTGTAGTTGCCAAGGGAACACAATAATCTCCAAAAGCATACAGTCCCTTCACCTTTAGAGGCCCCATTATTCCAATAGGGATTTGAGCCATGCCAATATAGTTTTCAATATTCCCTTCGATATTCAGGTTGGTCATCGGTTTTTCACCGCTAACTGCTGGGAGTTCTTTTTTAAGTTCATTTTTCAAAAAATCAAGCCGTAATTTTTTACCGTCTTCAGAATAAGGTCCGTCTGAAGGAATACGTTTTAAGTCCGTAAGGTCTTTACTATTTATTTTTTTGATGAAGTTTTCCATTGTGCTAAATTTCTTTACCACTTGAACCATTATATCTTGAATTCTTTTTGCAGGTACATCCATTCTTTATGTTGTTTATTTGTGTGTAATGTCACATTAATAATAGGCTACAAACTTGACTAATTATTGCCCTTAATTCAAACAAAACTTGAGCAATAACTGACTTTTAGAAAGGAGCATAAAGAGGGATACGTGAAAAGCTTACGCCTTGTTCCTTCCAATTGACAGTTCAACTCTTGAATTCCTCTAATTTAATTTTCAGCATTAATTCGTTCCAATTTCATTCATAGCTTTTCACTCTTTTCTATTGGCATTCGGTATCACTTCTTTTAAACGACAACAGGTACTTTCTGTTTAACTGCGGTAGCAGTTTAATGAAGTGTTCGTATGTCCTGTTCCCTATGGAAGCAAACACAAATCGTTTTCGCTCTTACAAACCTCAACAATTATAAGCGGCTTTTTTTTGATTCCAATTGTTTTATCGATTCATGCAATTCTCCTATAGAGTTGAGGCCGAATAAGAGCTTACGAGTCTCTCTTTTCGAAAAATCCTTAAGCCTTAGGTGAAAAATAGTACTAAATTTAAATTATTTTTTAGAAACAGGTAGGGTATTTTTCTTTTAGTTCGGTATAGAGGTATAACTATTTAAAAACTAAAAAAAATAAACGATGAAAAACAACATGAAATTACTGAGTATAATGGCAATTACAGGGGTTATCAGTTTTACCTCCTGTAAAAAAGATTCCGTAGAAATGCCTTCAGAGGATCCTATGCTTATCGAAATTGCAACGGAAGAAGCGTCAGTACGGTTAGCGAACTCAGGTTATCAAGAAGAGATCACCCAAGAATTATTAAGCACTAATGGTCAAGCTTATTATAGCCAAGGAACAATAGAATACCAATCTGGAAGTGAAGTGTTGGCCGTTGTAAATTTTGAAACGAATTCTAATGAAAAAGCAAGCTTAACAGAAAATGGAATCTCCACAGCGTTTTACCTTACCAAGAAAAAAAAGGGTTCGAAGTATAAAAAAGTAATCCTTAAACCTTTGGTTAAAACCGCTGATTGTGCTTACATTGTTGGAGGGATCATTAAGTATTATGATTACAAATCTGGAGTTTATCTAGCAACAATCGATTATGGCAATGGTACTTGTGATGTTTGGGCAAATAAGAGCTGGCCGGCAGGAAGTTATGGCGATAAGAGTTGGCCTGCGGGAAGTGAAACTTTTAGTTTAGAGGAATGGAAGTCAGGAGGCAAGAAGTAGTAGCTATTTAATAAAGTATGGTCAGCTTTGTATAAAGTTGACCATACTATTAATCCAGAGGCATTTGAGCAAGGAAGAGTTTAAAATAATATACGATCTATATTTTGATCCTGTTAGGAGGTATATCTACTTCCGATCCGGAGATGAGGAATTGGCAACAGACATTGCCCAAGAAGCATTTCTAAAGATTTGGGAAAAGCAATTTGACTACCATCCTCAGAACACCAAAAGCTTGGTGTATAAGATTGCTTTAGATCAATACCTAACGCATTATAGAAGAGGTAAAGTTAAAGCCAACTATTTAAACGAGTTTCAACTTTCTTTTACTGAAGGAAGTGAAGAGCATTCACTGGAATATGAAGAACTAAAGACTCACTATGAAAAGACATTAGCCACTCTACCTGAAAAACAAAGGACTGTTTTTTTAATGAGCAGGCTAGACGAATTCACCTATAAAGAAATTGCCGCACGTCTAAAAATAAGTGTTAAAGCGGTAGAAAAGAGAATGAGCTTAGCGTTGGGAGTATTAAAAAAAGAAATGAAATGAATGACAACAAGAACATATCGGAGGAGGAAAATTCTGAACAACAAGAATTCTTTAAAAAAGTAGAAATACCATTTACAAGAAGTAAAGAAGAGGTTTGGGATACGTTGTCTAAAAAAATAGAAAAAGAGGATTTCGTTCAAGCTCAGGGAAAATTAATTTCTATGGTTTGGTATCAAGTTGCCGCAGCCGTAGTTATTCTGTTGGTTGGCAGCACTTCGTTTATGAGGCTTTATAGCACTGTTGTTTTTGCTGATAAAGGAAAGCATATTCATCACTTTTTACCTGATGGTTCATCTGTAGAATTAAATGCCGCTTCTACGATCTCATACCATCCTTATTGGTGGCGTTTTAAGAGAGATGTTACCCTAGATGGTGAAGCATTTTTTGAAGTGAAAAAGGGAACTCAATTTATTGTTGAATCCAGATTTGGAAAAACAGAAGTGCTTGGTACTAGTTTTAACATTAATACTAGAAATAAAGCGTATAAAGTATTTTGTAAAACAGGAAAAGTTAAAGTATCCAATTCATCCTCATCTGTTGCCTTATTAATTACCCCTGGTAAAATCGCTGTTCTAGACCTGAAAAACAATACGGGTAAGGTTGAAAACCGTTTGTCCGATCATGTTATTTCGTGGAGGTTAAATGAGTTTTATTTTGATGCAAAACCTTTAAAAGAAGTGGTTGAAGAAATAGAAATTCAATACAATGTAAGCATTACATTAGCTGATGATATCTCTGAAGGGTTGATCTATTCGGGCCGCTTCACCAAAAAAGGAAGTGCTGATGTTGCTTTAGAATTACTTTGCCAAACTTTTAACCTTAATTTTACAAGCATAGAAAAAAACAGTTATAACCTGTCATCGAATAATTAGTGTGGAAAAGCAATCCGTTTCGTTTACTTCTAATTTTGCTACTTCTTTTATTTGCTAGTGCTAAGATCAGTGCTCAGCAAGTAAAAATTAAAGCAAATAACCAAGCGCTCAACAAAGTTCTAATTGAGCTGGGGAAGAATTATGATGTCCAATTTTCATTCAACAATGAATTATTAGCGGCTTGTTTTATTTCAGCGGATAAAACCTACGATAGCCCGAAGCAAGCAATAACTGAACTGGTTAAAACCTGTCAACTCACCTTCAAAATTAATGCAGGTGTTTTTGTCATTTACAAAGCAGCTGTCCAGAAGAAAATTATCCGCAGCAAAACATTCAAAGGAATTGTCTTAGACGCTATTAATGGCGAGCCGCTTCCCTACTCTACCCTTCAAATTAACACCACTTCTTTAACCACCGATGGTAACGGTAATTTTTCATTCCGATCTAAAGATTCTACTTTTCACCTCAGGGTGTCTTATGTTGGGTATTATTTAAAAGACACATTGGTAAAAGAGGGTAAATACCTTAAGGTTAAACTAACGCCTTCTGTGGTTGGACTGTCAGAGTTTGTGATTAGCGCTGCTTCTGACATTCAAATGGCTACTGTTGGGGAACGAGCAGGGTTAGTTAAAGTGAATTCAAAAGTGGCTCAATTCCTTCCTGGAAATAGAGCGAACACGGTCTTTAATCTCCTCCGTTTACAACCCGGAATACTAGCTGCTGGAGAACAGACAAACGATTATTTACTTTGGGGGGCATACAAAGGACAGACACAAATTATCTTTGATGGCATCACATTATTTAACATTGGCAGTTCAACTGATCATATTGGTGCAATAAATCCCTTCATCACAAAGGATATAGAAGTTTATAAAGGCGGATATAATGTTCAATTTGGCGATAGAACGGGAGGTGTTGTAAACATCACAGGAACTATGGGGGTGCCTAAAAAAATTAGCGCACAATTGTCTGTAGACAATCAACTGACCAACGGCTTGATCAATGTTCCTTTGGGGAATAAAAATGTATTGCAATTAATGTTTAGAAGATCCTATTTCGATTTGATGTCGATTAAGAGTGCTAAAAAATATGACAACTCATATACCATTGATCAACAGTTTACCGATGCGAATATCAAATTAAGTGGTTTCGGAGAGAACGGGGATCAATATTTTATCAGTTTATTAGGAAACAAAGACGATGTAACTTATGACATAACGGATAAAGAGAAAGCCTTATTTGAACGTTATCATAAAGGCACACAAGAACAGACAGGTGGTTCGGCTTATTATGGAAAAAATTGGAAAGGGGCTGGTCAAACGAATTTCACCCTAGCCCATTCCAACTTAACTGTCCTTTCATCAGATTCTCGGGTGTACAATGACTCCCTAAAGACAAATCAGGCAAACTTATTAAATGCTACTGTAACGAATGGCGTTTCGGAAACCTCGTTAAAAATAGAACACCATTTTCCCACTTCTAGAAAACAGACCTGGTTAGTTGGACTGGGATTAGTTCATAATGAAACAACATTTATTGAAGCGACAAAGCGAGCTGAAAACAAAGCAACCAGAATGAATGGGTTTGTAAAAAATGACATTTCACTTGCTAAGAAAATTAGTGTTGAACCAGGGATTAGAGTAGACCTCCCTTTAACGAATCAAAAAGCTTATTTACAACCCCGAATTCAGTTCATTCTAAAACCTTTTCAATATTGGAAAGTCAATATCGCTGCAGGTACATACCATCAATTTCTTGTAGAAAATCCAATTTTTGATAGTATTGGAAACCATTATAATTACTGGGGAATTACTGATGAGAAGCTAATACCTGTAATAAAAGGAATTCATTATGTATCTGGTATTTCGTATCGCAAAAATGACCTAACGATAAGTGCTGAAGGGTTTTATAAAACGAACGATAATTTATCACGACTTACAGTGGAAGCCAATTCATCAGAACTTACATTCGTATATGGAAAAAGTAGAAGTATCGGGTTAGACTTTTTCATAAAAAAGAAAATTAATAGCCATCAGTTTTGGATAGGATATAGCATAAGTCAAACGAAAGAACTTTTTACAAATTTTGTGAATAACACTTTTCAACCTGCCCCACATGATCAACTTCATGAGGTGAAAGTGGCTAGTTTATTTAATTTTGACCCCCTTTATTTGTCCTTCAATTACGTGTACGGTTCTGGTTTATTTAACAGTGAACAACTCTCTTCTTCTGAAAAAATAATACCTTACAGTAGGTTTGATGCCGCGCTTTTGCATCAGTTTAATACCCCTAAATATAAACTGGAGATGGGCGTTTCAATACTGAACGTATTCAACAGCTTTAATGTTCGATACAACAATTTTTCAAGTTTTCCGTCTAGTGATACTGCCTATCAGCAAGCGCTACCATTTACCCCAACATTGATGTTCAAGTTTTCCTTTTAAAAAAATTGCACCCCCTGTTTCTGTCACTTTAGTTCCACAACTTCATGTTCCCGATTTCGTTGCCAGGTTTCATCCATTTCCTGTAGGAATTTCAGTCTACCCCCCCTCTCTTCTTCTAAATTTCGGATGCACTCCCTGTCTAAATTTCTTAAAACCCCGTTCTAAGAGGTTAATTCCAATAAGCACACATCTGTTGAGTAATGGGCATTGGGATCTCCCCTAAAAGTTAGGGAGGGAAAGAGGAAAGAAGCGACGGAGCAGAAGGCAGAAGGGAAGGTCTAGACAAAAACAGATGGATCTAAACCTTATCAATTCACGGATCAAACAATATATTAGTGGGATTCGCTTATCTTTGGATTTAAAACAATAGAATTTGAACAAAGAATTAGCGCGTTATTTATTAGCCGATGGTCTCTTATCATATTTTGACATTTCAAAGCACCACACAATAAAAGAGAGGATTCATTTCTATTTAGAAGAGAAGAGTCTACTCCCTAAAGAATACCAAGAGGAACTCGCGCATTCAAAAGGTTTCTCTCCCGAAATAACAATTGAGGATTTTCCACTAAGGGATAAATCTGGGTGACTCCATATAAACCGAAGGCGCTGAACGCTTATTGATACAGGAAAGATTGTAAAAAGAGATTGGGATTTAATACCAAAAGGCACTCGTATCAGCGACTGTTATAGAACTAACTAACCTATTTTTAGACGCAGTCTAACATAATTTAAGACCCAGTCGCTCGGCTGTGCCGAGTGACAGCTATTAAAGATCTAGTCGTTAAAACACAACCTAAACACTTGTAAATAGAAGGCATACAGTATCCATCAAAAATTAGACGATATCCATAACAATCCTGTTCAATCTGGAATAGTTACTAATTCTTCATCTGATAAGTAGAGTAGTACTAATCCTGAAAATGAATTGATAACAGCTATTTATTAATTTTAGCCAGAGGCTATAAAATAGTTGTCACTCGGCTAAACCGAGCGACTGCTATGCTTATACGTCGCTTGGTAATGAATAATTACTAATGGCTAGTGGCTAGTGGCTATTGGCTATTTATTGGCTAATAACTAATGGAATGAATTGATAACAGCTATCTATTCATTTTAGCCAGAGGCTATAAAATAGTTGTCACTCGGCTAAACCGAGCGACTGCTATGCTTATACGTCGCTTGGTAATGAATAATTACTAATG
>JAWUVT010000215.1:0-17393 GCA_034112225.1 Flavobacteriales bacterium
ACTCATTAATTGTCCAAGAAATAGCGTTGTCCCAGTTGGCTTTAATCGTAATCGCTTTCTCGTAAAAGATTACTTTTTCGGGTTGCAAACCCTTTAGGTAGTTACCAGTGCTCCACTTTTGATTCTTATCCTTGTCAATAATTAGCTTCAATTCATACGTTCCGGGCAATAAGTAGTCATAGCCAACACTCGCAGTATCTTTTAAAAAGGATTCTTTAATGAGCTTATCTTTTTGGAACAATTGGAGCAGATAGTGCGCAGAGAAATTGGGGATAATCGCCAAATTAATGATGCCGTAAGCGGACTCTTTTTTTGTCTTAAATTTGGTAGAAACAGTATCGTTTTTAAGCCCAAGAATATCTTCAAAAGTAGCAGGAGGAATCAACAGGTCATATTCCGTATTTTCTTTAAACGCATAGACGAGCTCAAGCTTGGTCACTCCAATTTCTTTAAAGAGGGGCGTCGGAATTAAAACACTGTCTTCATAAAACAGAATGTTCTCTTTTTTGAAGTGAACAAAAGGTCTAGCAAGTGTTATGAGCATGCTTTTATTTAAATCAAAACTTCCTGAAGCATTGGTTGAAACCCGTAAAGTGGTATCTTTAAATTGATCGCTTTGCATGATCTTTACATCGGCAGTATCAATAAGGACATCACCATCCTTTAGTTCTATTTCTAAATTTTTAAATACATCTTGAACCAATAACCAGATGGTTAAGCTATCGCCAGCCGTATTTTTTTCTTCAAGATACCATTGCTTTTTAAAGCTGTATCCTAGTGGGAGAACACTTAACTCTTGGGTGGGGGAATTGAATCGAATGTCTATCTTTCCAAACACTTTATTTTCTGCTTTTTTCAAAAACTGAATTTCCTGGGCTTCTTCAAATAAATGAAGGGTGTTGTTGATGCTTACAGAATCTATAAAAACGGGTTCCTTTTTAAATGCAATTGCTTCATTTGGTAAATCAAATAGATAATTACTATTAATGTCTTTAATTGCAAAGAGTTTGTATGTTCCTTGAGCAATATTGGTCAAGGAATAATTTCCTTTTTTATCGCTTAACGCAACGTACCTTGGGGTTGCTTTTAGGGGAATAGAATCTTCCAATTGCTCATACAATAAAACGTAAACACTCTCTTTTGGAGAGAGATCAAAAGCGTTGACGACTGTTCCTGAATAAGCTAAAGAATCGATAAAAGACCCTGTTGAAAAAACATATTTGTAATTCGGAAACACATTGTTTTCGGTAATGTCTGAAATTGCGTTTCCAAAATTTAAACTGTAAGTCGTATTTTCAGTGAATGCTGCTTTTAATTTGATGACTAGTTTTTTTCCTTTCACGAAAACCTCTGGAGGCGTTTCCATTAATGGAGAAACAATTAGTTGACTCGTTACATTGGTCAACTTTATAAACTCATCAAATTCTATTGTAATGGTTTGCTCCACAAAATGAATTGCCCCATTTAGAGGAGTACTCTTTACTTCTTTTGGGGGTTCAACATCTTTTTCTCCACCAGTTAAAGGGCGTATTTGAGCGCAAGAAACCAAGAGGAGAACCAGTGTAAGGAACGCCGAAATTTCAACGAAAAGGATACGGGTATTTAATGCTTTTAAATTCAAAGAAGAGGAACGATTAATTGAATAATTTGAGTGAGATATTTTTCATCAATTTCATCAAAATCGTTGAGTTGGTCACTGTCAACATCTAATATCATCGCAACTTCACCTGTTTTGTTAAAAACAGGAATTACGATTTCTGATTTTGATTCCGCATTACAAATGATATGACCAGGAAATTCATCCACATTCGCAACAATGATGGTTTCTTTCTTGTGCCAAGAAGTTCCACTTACCCCTCTTCCTAATTGAATTCGAGTGCAAGCAATTGGACCTTGAAAGGGACCTAAAACGAGCTCGCTATTTTTTACAAAATAAACCCCAACCCACAACCAATCAAAGCCATATTTAAGCGCAGACATCATGTTGGCGAGACTTGCTATTAAGTCATCCTCACCTTGATTTAGCGCAAATAGTTGAGGGTATAATTCTTTGTACCGTTCTTCTTTTGTAAGATTGCTCGTTACGATAAGTTCTTCTGCCATGTTGCAAATATATTAAACCGATTCGTCATCCTATGTTTGTTAGATGAATTTGTTGTTGGAGAATCGTCATCTTCTAGTTGTAAATAGGATTGGATACTAAAGATAACTCCATCTAGTTTTGTTTGCAAATCTAAAGAGAACAGCAGGAGAAAGGAGCTGGATTAAAATCTTTACAGGCGCTTTCGGATCCCTTTTGGAATACAAATTCCTTTCTCTGGTTGTTTCTCAACGGTAACAGTTTGTTAAACCAAGCAACTGTATGAAGCGGTGATAAGCAAGAATCAGTATCTCTTTTTGAACCAATGGAAAAGAATAGCCATCCTTAGCCTCCTCTCCTAATTTATGATCGCTGCGAAAAAGGGGGTAGAAGAAGCTAAAATAGATGCCCCATACTATTGATTGCTAAAACAAGATGCAGCATCTCAAAAAGAGTTCAAAAGAAAACGTTTAGAAGAGGAGCTGCTATTGAGCCTGTGATGCGTCATTAAAAACTGATTTTAGAACGAATCAAAACTAGCTTTCAGAAAATCGCTCAATGAGGGAAGCGTTGGTGTTGAAAAATAAAACAGGTTTCTGAACAGTTTTAAAGCTCATTTTTAAAAGTATTTTGTCAGAATTAAACATTGAGTTGCTGAGGTTCCACCATCTATAGAGACTTGTCTTACGAAAGCAAGGAGGGAGAAACAATAGCTGTTTATTCCTCATATTTCTTAGTATACTTTCTGTACAACTTTTCTTGATGGTTGTCTAAATCCAGTAACCTGCCTTGGATAAATGCAGAAATCACCTTGTTGGTTCGCATATCCAAAGCATCTCCTTCAGAGATAAACAAGGTCGCATCTTTTCCAATTTCTAAGCTGCCACAAAAACTATCAATTCCTAATATTTTGGCAGTATTCAAGGTAATTAATTGCAATGCTGCTTCTTTTTCCATTCCGTATGCTACTGCTGTTCCTGCATAAAATGGCAAATTTCTAGTCCCCATGGCTTCCATATCTCCAGCATTTTCTAAACAAAATAAGACCCCAGCATCTTGCAGCATTTTAGGCAATTTATAAGGTAAATTTACAGCATCCTCTTCTCTTTCTGGCAAACTGTGTACTCTTTTTAAAACAACAGCAACGTTGTTCTCTTTTAGCATATCTGTTACCATCCAGGCATCATACCCCCCAACAATAACCATTTTTTTTACCTTATGGTTTTTCGCAAAATTAATCGCTTCAGTAATTTCCTTCACAAAGTTAGCATGAATGTAAAGTGTTTTAGAACCCTCAAAAAGTCCCCGCATGGCCTCAAACCGTAAGTTCTTTTCTGGGTAGTTTTCATCTTTAGCGTAAGCCAAAGAGTTTGTGAAAAAGCCATTCATTTGTGCCATAGTTTCTGCATACTTTTTATTTGCTTTACCTGTTCTGTGGTTAAAGAAGTTTACCCAGTTCAGGTGAATGCCGTCATCCGTTCTAAGCACAGCGTCTTCCCAGTTCCAAGCATCAAGCTGAACAATAGAAGAGGTTCCTGAGACACGTCCTCCTCGGGGTGTAATTTGTGCCATTAACACGCCATTTGACCGAACCGTTGTGGTGATTTTCGACTCGGCATTGTAAGCAATTAAAGAGCGAACGTGAGGGTTAAATACACCCAATTCAGCAAAGTCGTTGGTCGCTTTTACAGCGTCAATTTCTGTAATTCCGATCGTAGAATTTGGAGAGATTATGCCCGGGTAAACATGTTTTCCGTCTAGGCGAATAACCGTATCAAAGCGAGTCATATCTAACCGTATGGTTTTTGCATTGGCAACAACGGTTAGTTTTCCATCTTCAAAAGCAATCACAGAATTTTTAATGAGTTGACCATTCCCTAAATGCGCAACGCCATTCATTAATAGTATTTTTTTGGTCTGCTTTTTTGCAGGTGTTTCTACTTGAGCAAACGTGTTTAAACTTATGATTGCTAAGCACATGCCGATTATATTTTTCATCCTTTTCATTTTACTATAAACTAAATACCAACAACTATCCACGAATTACTCTCCAACTGTATCACAGTGATATAGTTTTGGTTTTTTACTCGTTGCTTTTTGAGTTTTTGCCCCCTCTTTTTTTGCAGCAATCATCTTTTCAATAATTCTTGCTTTTTCTTTTTTATTGGCCGCTTGGGTGGCGGCATCTTTCTCAAGGTCAAAATAAATAGCCCCTTCAATAATTGTTTTTTCTACTTTCGCATAGATAGAAAGTGGGTGGTCTGACCAAAGCACAACATCTGCATCCTTACCAACTTTAATACTGCCCATCTTCTCCTCTAGGTGCAATAGCTTTGCAGGGTTAAGCGTTACAAACTTCCACGCCTCTTCCTCACTAACTCCACCATATTTAACGGCCTTTGCAGCTTCCTGATTTAGCCTTCTCCCCATTTCAGCATCATCAGAATTAAATGCCGTTACAATGCCTTGTTTGTGCAAGATGGCTCCGTTATGAGGAATTGCATCATTGACCTCAAATTTGTACGCCCACCAATCTGAAAATGTAGAGGCGCCAGCACCGTGTGCTTTCATTTTATCGGCAACCTTATACCCTTCTAAAATGTGGGTAAACGTATTGACCACAAAACCCATAGAATCGGCAACATGCATTAACATATTAATTTCTCCTTGTTGGTAAGAATGACAAGAAATAAAACGTTCGCTGTTCATAATTTCAGTTAAGGTTTCCAATTCTAAATCAATTCTTGGAGCAGGAAAATCTATTCTCTTTTTTGCTGGAATTTTAGCGTAGGCAGCCCATTTTTCTTCATAAGCTGCAGCACGAATAAAAGCATCATAATAAACCTGTTCAACACCCATTCGTGTTTGTGGAAAACGATTTCCATAACCATTTCCCCAACCTGCTCTTTTCACATTCTCTCCTAATGCAAACTTGATAAACCCTGGAGTATCTTTAATTTTCATGGAGTCAGGAGAACTTCCCCACTTGAGTTTAATTAATCCGGATTGGCCGCCTACCGGATTGCAAGAGCCGTGTAAAAGGTGAGCTGCTGTAACTCCTCCAGCCAACTGCCGATAAATATTAATATCATCAGAATTAATGACGTCAGCAATACTTACTTCAGCAGTAACCGCTTGCGTACACTCATTTACTCCTCGGCTAATAGCAATGTGAGAGTGTTCGTCAATTATTCCTGCAGTTAAATGTTTGTTGGTTCCATCAATAATGGTTACTCCATCATCAACCGTTATACCAGTTGCATGCGCAACGATTTTAGAAATTTTACCATTCTCAATGAAGACGTCCGTGTTTTTTAGAATGCCCTCCTCTTCACTGGTCCAAACAGTGGTGTTCGTAATTAATAGGGTTTCAGCTACAGGAATACTATCCAACCCGTAAGCCATATTTGGATATTGAATTCTTGGAAGAATTAAAGAAGCTGCTGGTGTTGCTGCAGTGTCTTTCTTTTCCTTCGCTTTTTCACTCCTAATGGCGGTCCATTTTATCCAATTTCCATTAGAAAGTTGTCCATTCCCATCCCAAATCCCCGCATTATTTGTTACTGTTCCACTTAGACGAATGGTCCCTTTTTCAAAAGTATCCTTGGGGTTAAAATTTACGGACACTAAGTTTCCAGTAACCTCAATTGAAACAACTATTTTAGTGGTATCAGGTTGGTTCTCTTTTGTTGTCCGTATTTCAATACTCCCTTTCAATTTTTTTGGTTTGCCAGTGACTTCTAATTCATAGATCTTTTTGCCAAGATTCAAATCATAACTTCCCCTTAAATCAATGGTGGTAGATTTCGAAATAACATGTTGTTTCCCTTTGATCCAATTTTCATGGATGATGTTTTTTTCTGCAAAAAGGTTTTCAGAAGTAATAATAAAGTTGGCCAATTTACCTGTTGTTAAACTCCCTATTCTTTCATACTCATTGATGAAGTTGGCAGGAGAATAGGTCAATGCTTTTAGCGCATCCTCTTCAGAAAGCCCCGATTTAATTGCATTTCTTAAGTTTTTAAAAAACTCCTTTTTCTCCTTTAAATCAGAAGCGGTAATCGAAAACTCAATTCCATTTTTCGCTAAAACCCCTAAATTGAAAGGAGCTAGCTCCCAGTGCTTAACTGCTGAGTAGTTAATTTTCAAGGCATCATAAGGGTCCGCAACTTCATATGGTTTAGGAAAGTTGATGGGAACAATCAATTTGCCCCCTGTTGCTTTAATTTCTTCAATTCGTTGGTATTCATCCCCTTTTCCTTTAAAAATATATTGCATATCAAACTCATCCCCAATTTTATCGGCTCTTAAAATGCTGAGCTTATCATTGGCTTCAAAAATTTGTGGCAATTCCCAGTTGTCCATAATGGTATTTAAGGAGAGGTTAAATTCATCAACAGTTTTATTGTTAAAGATCCAATCCACATCATAATACGTTTGTCTAATTAAGGCAATCATTCCCATTAAAGATCCCGGAAAATCTTGAGTAGAAGTTCCTTTATTAAAGGATAAATGATTGGCAACGTTATCTTTTAACATTACGGTTTGAGCCTTATCGTTTCCAAGGGTAACCAAGGCAGAGGTGCCACGCATAATGCCATCTTGTTGATGGGTTAAAACCGTTCCGAAACCTAATTTTCTTAATTCAGCAGCTTTTTTATCCTCTACCTTAAATAGCTTTCCAGCTTCAACTTCTGGTTGAATGGCTTGATTCCAGTTGTAGGCTCCTTTTGTATTGGTTCCAATTTGTGGACCTTTACGATGCGTTTTTGGTTTTATATTTTTTGAAATTCCATAAGCTGAATACAAATCAATTAAAGAAGGGTAAAGGTGTTTTCCTTTTAAATTTTGGATCACCGCATTTTTTGGTAGCGGTACATTTTCTCCGACAGCAATAATTTTCCCATCTTTAATAATCAATGTACCGTTTTCTATTGTGGTTTGATAATCCGTATGGATAGTGGCGTTTGTAAACGCAAATGCATTGTGGTTTTTGTTGTGGGTACCATTTACCATAAAGGTTTCTTGTGCTGAAGCAACAATTCCGTTTAAAAATAAAATGAGGATAATAATCTTTTGCATAGGATAAAATATTGAACAGAAATGTCCAAAAGTAGCACTTTAATATGAATTCTAAACTTCCAAAATGATGAGTGGTAAGGTTAGAATTTTCTATTCAAAGAGAGGAAGGATCCAATAAGAAGATTATGTGAAGGGTTTTGAACTGTTGCCCCAATTTTTTCCTTTTTTTCTACATCAGAGAACCCGTTTCCAAAACCAAGACTTAAATTAATATTATACTTATCAGTATCATACCTAACACCGAGTTTGAATTTATAATTAATGTCTTTAGTGTTTAATTTTTCTTTATAATCAGAAGGGACACCATCATAGCTAAATGTTGCAGAAGTTAAAATGCCTAGGTCTATTCCAAAAGAAGTGAACATACCAAGAGGCTTATCTCTCATTAACTTCCAGTATAATGTGAAAGGAATTTTAAGGTAATTTAACTGGAGTTCGAGCTTATGATTCGTTTCTGAAAAAGTTGTTGTTGGAGTCGTTGGAGGTGAGTTGTAATTGTCATGAAATTCAAGGAGGGTGATCTCAAACTTATGGCCCATTCCAATTTTTTCGATACCAGTAAAAAAAATAACAGATGGACTTATGACTCTACCATACTTTATGGAATAACTATATTGAGGAGTGTTAAAATTGGTTGGAGAACCGTACCCAACAGAAGTCTCTTCTTGAAGATAATTGTTGACCGTTAAATTAGAAATAGCACTATTATGGAAAGAAAATCCGATTCCAACTAAGTTTTTATCCTGACTTTTTACTGTGGTGCAAAGAATTAAAAAGGAGTAGAAAAAAAAGCAATATTTTAGAATACAAGGCATAGATGTCCGTCTTTTTTTTTCAAAGGTAATATAATAAAGAAGTTTAATGAGGGAAGGATTTGCGCTTTTACTTACTTTTGTTTCACTTTAAAACAAAAGATTATGTATAATGCTTTATTAGGAGCCCACTCTGGGTTAAGATGGTTATTGGTTATCGCATTGGTTATTGCTTTACTTACAGCTATAATTGGATGGTTGGGAAACAAGAAATATACAAAAATGGACAACATGGTGGCGTTGGCCTTGGTTAGCTTTACTCATCTTATGGGAATCTTAGGGCTTGTTCTTTATTTTTTCAGTCCAAAAGTAACCTGGACCAAAGATACCATGGGAAATGCTCTGACTAGATTTTGGTCAATGGAACATGGAGTGATGATGTTAATCGTTATTGTTTTAATTACGGTAGGAAGAGTTAAATCTAAAAAAGAAACATTGGACATCGTAAAACATAAAAAAGGAGCTATTTTTTATAGTATTGCTTTTGTATTAGTCCTTTGGGCAGGAATTATGAAACCTTACCTTTTAGGGAACGGTTGGATTTAAGAAAAATAGAATTTGGGAAATAAAGGACATAAGACTTCAGAAGCAAAACACGAAACAGCCGTATTGGTTGGGGTAACTATTCGTGGACAAAAAGACACAACAACCGTTGAGTATTTAGATGAATTGGCTTTTTTGGCTGAAACAGCGGGGGTTAAAACCCTAAAACGATTTACTCAGAAATTGGACAAGCCCCACCCGAAAACCTTCGTTGGAAAAGGGAAAATGGAAGATGTTCTTGCTTATGTGAACGAACATTGTGTGGATATTGTCATTTTTGATGATGAATTAACCCCTTCTCAATTGAGAAATATCGAAGGAATTTTAGAAGTTAAAATCTTAGATAGAAGTAACCTGATTTTAGATATTTTTGCCACAAGAGCCCAAACTGCTCATGCAAGAGCGCAAGTAGAATTGGCACAATGCCAATACATGCTTCCTCGATTAACCAGGTTGTGGACGCATCTCGATCGACAAAAAGGAGGGGGAGCAGGAATGAGAGGTCCTGGGGAAACTCAGATCGAAACAGATAAGCGAATTATTACGCAGAAAATTACTTTGCTTCAAGAAAAACTGAAGCAGATTGATAAGCAAAAAGCCACGCAACGAAAACAACGAATGCAATTGGTGAGAGTCGCGTTGGTAGGGTATACCAATGTTGGTAAATCTACCATCATGAATATGCTGAGTAAATCGGATGTGTTTGCAGAAAATAAACTTTTTGCAACATTAGACACCACGATTCGGAAAGTGGTCATAGGAAATTTACCTTTCTTATTAACCGATACCGTCGGGTTTATTAGAAAATTGCCTCACCATTTAGTAGCGTCTTTTAAATCGACTTTAGATGAAGTAAGAGATGCCGACGTTTTGGTGCACGTTGTGGATGTTTCTCATCCAAATTTTGAAGATCACATTAAAGTGGTGAACGAAACCTTAAGTGATATTGGTGGAGCAGACAAACCCACAATTATCGTTTTTAATAAAGTAGATGCCTTTACTTATGACAAAAAAGACGAAGATGATTTATTGCCTAAAACACGAGAAAATTACTCTTTAGAAGATTTGAAAAAAATGTGGATGTCTAAGGTGGATGCCCCTACGGTTTACATTTCGGCCGTTAAAAAGCTAAACACAGTTGAGCTAAAAGAGGTGTTGTACGAAAACATTAAAAAAACACACCTAGACATTTATCCCCATCAATTATTGTACTAATAAAAAAAACCAACTCATTGAGTTGGTTTTTTTTTGTTAGAATTTTCTTGTCCTGAAATATGAAGAAGCATAAGGCCGTGAGGGGTTTAAGGTGTAAGGGAAGAGTTAAAGGGGGTCACCAAAAGCGAGATGGATCCAAACGTTATCAATGAAACGCTTACCTATTTTTTATTGTATAAAGAGGCAAAAATGGAAGAGGGAAGATGCAAAAGGGCACTATCAATTGAAGCCTCTTTTAAGGTTGGTTAAGAGTAGCCTTTACGAGAACACTTTGCTACCCTGTTGATAAAAAACAGAAAGCATAAAACGTTCGGGTGCTAACTCCCTGTTTTTTTAGTGCAACATTCAAGCGTATCTTGTTCTACTCCCTAACTTTTAAAATTTTTCCGTATAAAAGTTTCTTAACGCCTAAGCTAGCTCATCAATACAGAGCAATTAAACGGGACACCTAGACACCAGAAACCTTTTTTTTTAGCGCTTTCATTTTGTTTTATTGCGGCAATCAATTTTCAATAAAATAGCATTCAGCATGCTCAAAAAGAAAAAAGGAAATAGTATCTTCGTTCTCTTATAATTTTTATGCTATGAAAAAGTACCAAACCCTAAAAGAACTCATTGCAATAGATTCTCCGTCAGGATATACAGATCATGCAAGTCAATACATTTTTAACCTGTTAACGAGTTATGGCTATTCGCCAACATACACGAATAAAGGAGCCGTAAAATGTGCCTTAGGCGCTAACCCTACGTTATCAATTGCAGCCCATGTAGATACATTAGGCGCAATGGTTTCCGGAATAAAACCCAATGGAACATTGTCTTTTTCATTGTTAGGAGGTTTATCCCTAACAGGTGCAGAAGGCGAATACGTAAAAATTGTAACCCACTCTGGGAAGACCTATACTGGAACGATCTTATTAGACAACCCTTCGGTACACGCTAATAATGAGAAAGAGAAAACTCAAAGAAGCATAAAAAGTATGCACATTAGAGTGGATGAAGAGGTTTATACAAAGGAAGACGTTGAGCAACTAGGAATTGAGGTGGGCGATATTATTTGTGTAGATGTTAAATATGAAGCGCTCGAAAGCGGTTACATCAAATCTCGTTTTTTAGACAATAAAGCAGGTTGTTATGTTTTGTTTGAATTGGCTAGAAGGTTAAAAGAACAAGGCAAAGAGGTTCCTGTAGAAATTTTCTTTTCTAATTATGAAGAAGTGGGCCATGGAGGAACTTGTGGCTATGCGGATTCTATTGAAGAATTATTGGTCATTGATATGGGGGTTTTAGGAGATGCTTGCCAAGGAAACGAAGTCAGTTGCTCTATTTGTGCTAAAGACAGCAGTGGTCCATATGATTATAATTTTAGAAAAAAACTGGTTGATTTAGCCAAACAAAATAAGATACCCTACAAAGTAGATGTATACCCACACTATGGCTCTGATGGTTCTGCAGCTTTAAGAGCTGGCAATGATTTTAGAGTTGGTTTAATAGGAATGGGTGTTGCGGCATCTCATGGAACAGAACGGACACACATTAAAGGGATTGAAGCCACTGTTGATTTATGTTTGGCTTATATTAACAAGTAAAATTTAACCACTCATGAATGTACCCTTGATAATTATAATGATTGGTTTGCTCATTTTTGGAGCCCACCTTTTTAACGGACTATTTAAATTCACAAAGATACCTAACGTGCTAATATTGTTAGTGATAGGTATTGTTGCTGGCCCTGTTTTAGGCTTTGTTAATGAAGATCATTTTGGTAAAATCGGACCAATATTCACCTCAATCACCTTGGTTTTAATATTATTTGAAAGTGGTACTAACCTTAAAATTGGAGAACTTTTTAAATCAATTGGTTCTGCATTTCTGCTCACTCTTTTTAACTTTTTTGCAAGTGCTATTATAGGTACTGCTGTGGCTGTAGCTTTCTTTTCTGATATTGATATGTTAAGTGCTACCTTTTTTGGAGTAATTATCGCCGGAACTTCTTCGGCAGTTGTTATTCCAATTATTAAGCAACTTAAAATGAATAAAAAGGGCTACACCACACTAATGTTGGAATCTGCCTTAAGTGATGTTTTGTGTTTAGTTATTGGTTTAGCGCTTTTACAAGCGATGAAAGAAGGGGTTTTTGAAATGGGAGCAATTTTAAATGCCATTTGGAAATCTTTCTTATTTGCTTTTTTAATCGGCTTTGCTGGAGGCTTTGCATGGTCTTTCATTCTAAAGTTTACGCGAATTATTGAAAATTCTAAAGTGATGAACTTGGCAATGGTTTTTATCATCTATGGAATAACAGAGTATTTAGGTTTAAATGGGGGAATTGCAGTCTTAATTTTCGGAATAACTTTAGGAAATGCATACCTACTTCAAAACACTAGGTTTAAAGAAGCTTTCCCCGCAAAAGAATTGTTAAGCAACGAAAAAGACTTTTTTAGTGAGTTAGTATTTATCATGGCTACCTTCTTTTTTGTTTATGTGGGGATTTGCATGAAATTCGGAAGTATTCGGATTTACGCCTTAGCCTTGCTAATAGTTGTTGCCATTATTTTAATTCGACCACTGTCTATTAAACTTTTGGTGAAATCAAAAATGTCGTTTAAAGATTTGGGAATAATGTCCATTATGGCTCCTAAAGGATTGGTTCCAGCTATCCTAGCATCAATTCCTATACAATACGGTTTGGCCGGTGGAGATAGCATTCAAATGCTCTCATTTGCAGTCGTCTTATTGAGTATTATTATCTGCTCTATTTTGGTGATCATCTTAAGTAAAAACCCTTTACAGATTGGGTATTTAAAATCTGTTTTGGGAACCGATAACACAGAAGAAGTTGAAGGAGAAGGCGCAGTTGAAGAAAAAGTTGAACCCGAAATAACTTCTGAGGAAACGCCAACAAAAGAAAAAAGCCCTGTTAACATTATCAACAAAACGGATCGCACCCCTGAAAAATGAATAAAACAACGCCTTTTCATTTAGCCATACCTGTTCAAAATTTACAAATATGTCGTACTTTTTATAGAGATTTTTTAGGATGTTCTGAAGGGCGAAGCTCTAAAAAATGGGTAGATTTTAACTTCTTTGGGCATCAGCTTGTTATTCATGAAACGGAGATTGTACAACCCAAAATTGCCGCCAACCCTGTTGATTGAAAACAAGTTCATGTCCCTCATTTTGGCGTTGTTTTAGAATGGAACCTTTGGGAAGAACTCTCTCAGAAACTTCAAGCTCAAAACATGGATTTTATCATAGCACCTCATATTCGATTTAAAGGAGAAGTTGGCGAACAAGCAACGATGTTCTTTTTAGATCCTGAAGAAAATGCTTTAGAGTTTAAGTCCTTTAAAGACAGGTCTAAAATGTTTGAGAAGTAAGGTTCTGAGCAATGAAAAAGACATTCCTATTGATCCTACCCTTTTTAATCCTTTTTAGCAGTTGTGAAATGGGACGCGCTATAATTGCTGGCGAAAAACCAACCATTGAGATGAAAGAAGGAAAGGCATACATTAATGGTGTTTTAGGAAAACCTTTCCATAAAAGATTTGAAAACTTCATCAAACAAAACCCAACTATAAAAACAGTTGTTTTTGAAAATGTTCCAGGCTCTGCTAATGATGAATGGAATGTAAAGACTTGTGTCTTACTCCATAAAAACGGGATGAATACCGCATTAAAAGCGTATTCAGAAATTGCCTCTGGCGGAGTAGATCTATTTATTTCTGGACATAAAAGAACGGTAGCCCAAGGCGCTAAAATTGGCGTGCACTCTTGGTCGGATGGAAAAAAAGAGGGATTAGATTACCCTAAAAATGCTGAAGAACATCAACTGTTTTTACACTTTTTTGAAGAAATTAAAATGGACACCTCTTTTTACTGGTATACACTAAAAGCAGCTCCTGCCAATAGTATTCACTGGATGACAAACGAAGAAATTGAATTATACAACTTAAAAACAAACCCTAAATGAAATTTTTTACCATCGCATTTTCAATCCTATTTTCTTTACCACTTTTCAGTCAAAAAGAAATGTATGACATCTGTCCGATTAAAAACTCTGAAGAAATACCCGCAGTAAATTTAATGACTGAAGATGCCAAGTCCATTAATTTAAAAGAACACATTGGTAATGAGCCTGTAATTGTTGTTTTCTATCGTGGAGCTTGGTGTCCATATTGTACCCGACACCTCTCTGCATTGCAGGAAGTTAAACCCCAAATAGATAGTTTAGGGTATCAACTAATTGCCATTACACCAGATAACTTTGCAAAATTAGACTCTACTAAAACCCGAACAAAAGGACTAGATTATCAACTTTTATCTGACAGCAAACTCGAAGCTATAAACGCTTTTGGAATAGGGTGGAAAATTAATGACGAGCTCTATCAAAAATACAAAGAAAGTTATGGAATAGATGCAGAATGGTGGTCGGGATCAAACCACCATATACTTCCTGTTCCCGCTATTTTTATTGTGAAGGATGGAAAAATACAATACCAACATGTTGATCCTAATTATGCTCAAAGATTAGAACCTCAACTTTTAATCAGTATGTTGAAAGCCGTAAAATGATAAAAGATTATGTTTTTAAATCAGAGCGATTAGGTTTCAGAAATTTAGAATAGAGGTTGAAAGAATTAGGTGTAGCAAACATTAAATCGACAACTCCATTACTGAATAGAAACTTCATCAGTGTTATGGAGAAAGTAGAACTGACCAAACCATAAGAGTTCGAGCATCTTCAATTGTTAAGAAATCAAAGGCAAGTGCGTTGTATTTGTTATGAAATAAAGAATAAATTATGACTGAACCTATCGTTTCTTCTCAATGGTTATTAGAAAACCTCAACCATCCTGACCTCATTATTTTAGATGCCACTCAGAAAGCAATTGCCGCTGATAAAAAGGAACTTAACAAGCTACAAATCGCTGGGGCGCGTTATTTTGATCTAAAAAACAATTTTAGTGATAGTAGCTCTGATTTACCTAATAAACTCCCAAATACTCCTCAATTTGAGTTAGAAAGCCAAAAACTAGGAATCAACAGTTCAAGTATAATTGTTGTGTACGATAATTTAGGTATTTACTCTAGCCCAAGAGTCTGGTGGATGTTTAAAACAATGGGGCACCAAAATATTTTTGTCTTAAATGGCGGGTTGCCTGATTGGATAGCAAACAATTATCCAACAGAAGAAAAACACCCGCAACAACTTGAATTAGGAAACTTTAAAGCGCATTTTAATGCTGATAAGGTTAAAGGTTATGACTTCATCAAAGCAAACCTCAACAACGAAAATAACATCACAGTTGATGCTAGATCTTCAGGTAGATTTAACGGAACAGCTCCAGAACCAAGAGAAGGGTTAAGAAGCGGAAGTATTCCCAACTCTTTTAATCTCCCTTTTGGGGATGTTTTAGAACATGGAAAGTTTAAATCGAAAGAGGAGCTAAAAGCCATTTTTTCTGAAATCAATCCAGAAAACAAAGCACTTATCTACTCTTGCGGTTCTGGATTAACAGCTTGCATTATTTTATTGGCTGGGGAATTGATCCTTTCAAATTCAACAAGCGTTTATGATGGTTCTTGGACCGAGTGGGCGCAAATTGAAAAGTAGTTTTCATTCATAGATCTTCGCAAACTCTTTTGGAGAAATATTACACTTCTTCTTAAAAAAACGAGAGAAATAAGAGGGGTCATCAAAACCTAATTCAAAAGCAACTTCCTGACTCGTATATTTCCCGTTTGCCAACATCCTTTTTGCTTCTAAAATAATTCTTTCTTGTATAAATTCACTAGTCGTTTTTCCTAGAGTAGTCTTTACAATTTTATTAAGATGTTTGATACTAATATTCAGTTGCAACGCATAGTATTCAGGCTTCTTTTCAATCAGGTAATTACTTTCTACCAAGCCTTCAAGCTTATTAAATGTAACAACTCTTTTTTCATTTGATCCAGATTAAAAACCTTCTTTTTCTAGGTACATCCTAGTTGTATTGATATATAATAGATCAATTAACAAAGCTGTTTTTTGAACAGCCATAGTATCCCAAGAATCTTTTTCTTTAATAATATCTTTAAACACTAAAATGTAATTGAGTACTTGATTGTGGTCTAAAAATAATACTGAAGGGTTCAGCACCGAATAGTAAAATGGGTATTTATTAATGCTCTTGTTCGGAAAATGAAAGTCATAATACGCTTTAGAATGAAAAAAGAGATATCCCTCAACTTTCTCAAAAAATTTCCAATAATGTGTTTGTCCAGGGTTAATTAAAAACAATGCTCCTTTTGTAATTGGGTAAGAATTAAAGTCCACCTCATGTACACCACTTCCTTGAGTGAAAAGTACTGTAAGATAAAAATCGTGTTTATGAGGTGCGCTTATCGTAGCATCATGAATAATTAAGTGATCAGATAGAATATTAGCATACAACTCTTCATCTCCTTTGTTATTCTGAAACTGATCTATAGTTAGAATTGGCAATTTATTCACGCTTCAAATATAACAAAAAGCGTCTTTAATCCTATCACTAAAGTTTTTACTCCTAACTATTCTTTCACTTGTTTAAGAACTTTGAATAAAAAAAGATATGTCAAGGTTTAATGCATTAATCAGTCAGAAGTGCCCAAGGTGTGAGAAAGGAAATATTTACAAAAAAGGGAATTACTTCTCTTTCGGAAAGATGAACGACTTCTGCCCTAGTTGTAACTATACATTTGAAATAGAGCCCGGCTATTTTTATGGAGCTATGTACGTTGGCTATGGACTAACTGTTGCCGAAGCAATAACAACCTACGTTATTTCACAATTCTTTTTTGACTCCGTTTATATGCTGATGGCTTTAATTTTTTGTTCGTTAATACTTTTAGCACCAGTAAACTTTAAATTTTCTAGAGTAATATGGATGTACATATTTACCTCAACTAAAGGTACTATCTAAAAAAATAGTTGATAAGATTTACTTCTCGCTGCAATATCAAGTTTCGCAGATAAAAACAGCCGTGTTACAGAATTCTTTTCTTGTTTTCGTAAAATCAATCGACTTTTGAGGCTTATTCATCATTAAATTTACAACTATGAAAAAGTCAATTCTAATTTTTTTACACCTTGGGTTTTGGTTCTGCTATTCCCTGTTAATTCTCTTGTTTTTTGGCATGCTCGCTAATTTTAATACTGGAGAGAAACCTCCCTTTAAGGTTATTGCAAACCTTATATTCGGAACATGCTACTTGCCTGCTTTCATCACCTTTTATTCTTTTTATTTTATCCTGTTTCCTAAGTTCTTACTAAAAAATAAAATAGTAAAACTGTGTTTATATAGTGTTCTTGTTTCAGTAGTAGCATCTGTTATTGGAACTTTAACAATGAATCTTATTGTACCTGGGGCTACAATAAGAGATGGAAGCGTGTTTATTGAAATAATTATCTTCATTGTATTTATCGCATTCATCCCTGGGGTTGTAGCTTTAGTTATCAGAGGTTTTGTGGCTTGGTATGAAGACCTCAAAATAAAACAAGAACTCACGCAGAAAAACAATGCAATGGAAATGGCACTAGTAAAGGCTCAATTAGACCCTCACTTTCTATTTAACACCTTGAACAACATTGATGTTATCATTCAAGACAATGCCTAAGAAGCTTCAATATATTTAAATAA
>JAWUVT010000216.1:0-21491 GCA_034112225.1 Flavobacteriales bacterium
TTTTTTAGATAAATTATCTGCTAAAATTGTTTGACTTTTTTTTACAATACTCGGCTCAAAACTAATGTTCCTGTTGGTCGGTGTGTAAATTTCTATTTCCCCAATAGTTGTCTTTAAGGTCTTTTTACCTTTGCCATTCCTTTTGTTTTTCTCTGAGGTTTCAGTTAGATGAGATGCCATTTCTACCTCTAAAGCCTTCTCTATAAATCCTTTTAGCATCGGTGCAAAAGCTCCTTCTTTTCCAAATAAACTCTTGCCAGATAATAACTGGTCTAATGCCTTTTTTTTCAAAGGCTTCTTGTTCTTGTTTGTTCCTAATTTCTGTTTGAATAAATTTAATACTTTTTTTTATTCAGACAGAGTTGAGTTTAGAGTCCCTCTAAAGCTTAAAATTCATCATTAATAATTCCTCATTAACCATTAATAACTCCTCATTTCTAAACCCAATTAGTCCTTTAATAAGTCATCTAAAAACTTATCCAATCCATTGGCTATTGCACCCTCTTTCGATTTTTCGCCTGCTGCCAATAAGTCCTTAATGTTTTCTCTTGAGGCATTAGACATATCTGATGAGTAATTTCTATCAACTGCAGGAGTATTAATTCTTAAATAAGAACCCGGGTCTTCAGCTTCTATTGCTTGATAGATTTCATGCATTTGAAAGGCTACAGTATCAATACTTCCATCCATCATAATATCGGGAATCAATGTTGCCCATTTTATTAGACTCCATTTATCGCTTTTCTCTTTTTCTGTAATTTTAAAACCTCCACCTCCCGTACCTATGGATAGAATCTGCATATCGCTTGCAGATGGCTCATCGCTATCTCGATCTTAAAGTGTTTATTTCTAGCTTCCGCATATGCACACATCGTTGGATTATTTGCAAATACACCTCCATCTAAATTGAGCACATTCATAGCGTCTTGATCTTTTTGATTCCCCATTGCAATATTTTTAATTTTTGCTGGAGGAAAATAAGTCGGTGCCGCAGACATTGACCTTAAAACATCACGTACACAAAACTCCCTTTTAGCTGTATCTTCCCTACTTGTAAAAAAAAAGGAAGATTTATTGTTCATATTGTAAGTGGTAATCAAGCATCGTTTTATTAACTCACTCATCTTAAGCGCTTCAAAATTAGTCTTTAATAAGTTTTCTAAATTTACAGGGCTAAACGCTGTAGCATTGTTTAATCCCCACAATCGTTTCCAACCACTAATCTTTGAAGCATTAAAAACAGTATATCCTTCGTTTACATAAAAGTCCAAAGCTTCTGAAGCCGAGAATTTAGCCTTCGTCTTCTCTTGATCTTGAGGTGCTAAATAAATACCCACTAAAACACCCCCAGTACTGGTTCTTGCACTAAAATAAAAATGATCAGAAATGGTGGTTCCAGGGGCTTTTTTCTAAAGATATTCTTCGGCATATTGAATAACAGTTGCTGGTATTATCCCTCTAATTCCTCCTCCATCTAATGATAGAATTCTTACCTTTTTCTTCACTTTCATCTCTCAATATTTTCTGAATACATGTTCAACAAAAAAAGCACATGTATTACAATTTCTTCAGAGGTATTACGTCTAAGCTTAATATAATAGCGTATAAATACCCTATTTTTATTTAGGATGGATTAAAGAAATAAACCATTGGTTTTAACCTCACTCTTAACTCCGCTTTAAGCAGGTGTATTTATTCCTCTCCATGAAAAATAACAAGTATAAAAAAGCTCTAGAGTCAACCTTAACAAGGGGCTAAAATTTAGAGTTCACTTCTTTATTTCAACATTTAGCTGTCTAAAATTGAATTCCTATTAATAAAACATCGTCAATTTGTTTCTCCTCTCCCATCCATTCTTTAAATTGTTGTTCAAAATAGCCAATTACATCTGTTACACTTTCCTCATTTTTCTCTTCAATAATTCCTCTCATCCGCTTAGGTCCAAATTTACTTTTTTTAGCCCCTCCAAATTGATCAGGGTATCCGTCAGAGAAAAAGTAAAGACGATCTCCTTTCTGAACATCTACATGCTGAGTAGTGAAATTGTTTTTACCTCCATATTGATTTCCTCCTACAGGAAACTTAGCGCCTTTATGTTGAATAATTTTTCCATTTTGTAAATGATACAAAGGTCTATGTGCTCCAGCATATAACACTTCAGAATTATCAGGACTAATTCTACATAATGCTAGATCCATTCCATCTGCAGTTTTATTTTCAGGCTCCTCTTGTTTTAAAGTTTTAACGACACCACGATGCAACCTATTCAGCACTTCTCCAGGCTCAAATAATTCATCTCCATTCAAAATGTCATTCAATAGTAAGTGCCCAATTATTGAAAGCATTGCACCAGGAACGCCATGTCCAGTGCAATCAACAGCTGCATAATATTTATATCCATTTTTCTCATAATAATAGGGAAAATCGCCTGAAACAACATCTTTCGGTTTGTAAAATGTAGCGGTTTCTCCGAGTGTTTTTCTAATAAAATTTTGCTCGGGAATTATGGCATTTTGTATTCTTTTGGCATAGTTTATACTTGCTGTAATTTTGTTGTTTTTATCTTCAATAATAGCTTTTTGAGCTGAAAACAACTCTTTTTGTTTTTGGTCTTGTCTCAATATTTTTCTAGTATAGGCAACCAAAAAAAGTGAAATTAGAACAATTACTACCAACGAAATAAGGGACTGCTTAATGTATTCTGCATCTACTGCATCTTTAAAATAAGTAAATTCTATGTCCGCTTCTACGACCCCAATTGTTTCTCCTTTTTTATTTTTAATGGGATGAAATGCTGATAGCCAACTCCCATTTTCTGACGCATACAAAGGAATAATTCCTCCTTCATTTATTTTCTCTAATAATACCTTAGGGTATTGTTGATACTCATGTCGAAAATAGGGATTTTCGCTAGAGGTAACCCCATAAAGAAAAACATCTTTTTTAGAGTCGTATGCTAAAGTATAGATATCACTACTTAATTGATTAGTGGCCTTAACATTAGATAATAACTTATTAATTCTCTTGTAGGTTTGATCCTCTAAATTGGTCTTAATATCCTCTTTTTTAGGGTGAGTATTCATCATTTCTTGATAAACATCTCCATCAATACTATAAGCTATGGCAGAGACAATAGCACTTAGCTTCTCATATTGTCGCTGCTCCTGTAAGTTAAGTTGATTAACATATCCAAAGACCACAAAAAAAGTAGTCATCAGAACAATCATCACATAGATAGTTAACATAATCCGCGTAGCTATATTCTCTAATATTTTACGAATGAACGTGCTCATATATAATTGTATTAATGTTTTTTGTCTGCCTTGCAAGATACATTTTCTAACATGCTGGATTGTCTATTTAATCCATTTTCAATTCAACTAGCAAAAAATTGACATTTAGCTATAATGCCAATGTAGATGACCTTACCATCTAATAGGGCTAAAATCTTCTTGAACAAAAATACGGATAACTCTCGGTGAAACCGACGTTTCACCCCTCCTTTAGCAACAGCCACAACAAAAATTTCTCGTTCTATTTTATAGCGATCTTACTTTTCGACATTTCGAATATTCGTGCACCAAAAGTGTATTTTACTTGTGCAGGCTGCCGCAGTAGTTAGAGCCTCCAATATACCACCCCAGCATCACCGTGCCAAAGGGGCAGTCATGTAACCATGCCATTACGCTCCCTTCATCATCAATACTTGTACCAGCATGCACTTAAATTTGCCAAACGTTAATCGCTAATAACAGCGCTTACATTGCCTAAATGATCGTTTACGGGATTCCTTTTACCACCCCCATATTTGGTGCAAATGTTTTGTGTAAACGTTATTAATTTTAAGCGTTGAACTACGCTAAACGTACATTAGATATCGTAGCAAACGAAACGCCATTTACATCACTCTGGCTTATCGCAATTCATTTGGTGAGCTTGTGCATTAACAGTTGTTTAAGGTTTCCTCCTTTTACTTCTTCAGCCAATTGCATTAATTCGTTTTTAAACAAATGCTTAAACAGTAAATATATCAACAATGAATAACCTATTGGAAGCACCATCATCGTAAATATAATCATGGTGCAAAATCCAACTGTTTTAGCTGTCATCTCATGAGCACCTTCATGTATTAGAATACGAATATTTGCATAAGCTCCTTTTATACTCGATTTTGCTTTTTTTAAATCATAGGAAATATTTTCTCTAAACTTTTTAAGAATATGAATTCTTTTTTCGCCATTATCTATCTTAGTAAGATCCGCGGCATGTTGCTTCATTAATTCAGATTTTTCTGATTTTATAGAAATTACTGAAGCTTTAAGTTTTTCTAAATATTTACCCCCAAAATCTATTGAAGCTTCTTGTGATAGTTCTTGAACAACAACGGCATACAATAAAGTCCGGGATTTAAAGCCAGCGAAAGTAGCAACATTTTAGCGCAAAACACCTTTATTGGTTGAACAAAAGTTAATACAAACAACACCACGGTAACCAACTTTAAAATCCAACTTTTACTCATTGAAATAAGTAATACTTGAAAAAATGTAAGCACATCAGTTACCAGAAGGAATTCTTGAATCTTACCAATAGAGGTATTAATACCTCTTGCAGCTTCACCTACAAAAGGAATTTTCATAGCGCTTATTCCTGCCAAAACCAATTTAACTTCTGTAATTAAAGCTAAAAACTTAAGTTATTTTGGTAAACACCACTAACAAAATTCAATGCTCTCTCTTCAAACACTCCAAAAATAGAGAGCGCTATTAGTACAACAATAGCAGATAGAGAGCATATCCTAGATAGTTTCATGCACGTTAAGGCTTAGTTTACAATTTCATTGAGCGACCCCGTAAACTCATCATAATCTACCCTTTGGGAATCGATATGGTAAGAAGAACTTTTCTGCCATATTTTATATCCTTTATCTTTCCAAGTAGTTGGTACTTTAGGTTTAGCATTACCCGAATATTCTGCTAGCCAAAGGTCGTACTCTGCCAATTCCTCAGAAAAATTAGAAGCTTTAAAATAATCTTGAGCAAAAGCATAATCGGTGTATAATATTGGTTTTCTGTTTAATTTCTTTTCTACTGCTTTAAGAAATACTAAAATATCTGCTACCATTTGTTTCCCCGAAACATCTTTAGACATACTGCCCTGCTCTATATCTAAAATAGGTGCGATAGCATTTGGTCCAACATCCCCTATCGTAGCCAAAAAATGATTGGCCTGTTCTTCTGGATCATCACTACATACATAAAAATGGTAAGTTCCTCTTATTAAGCCTTTCTCTTTGATCTCATTCCAGTTCTCCCTAAATTTAGGATCAACGAATCCAACCCCTTGAGTAGCTTTACAAATCGCAAAACTGAGACTATCTTTAGCAATATCGGTTTTCATAATATCTCCCTGAAAATGAGAAATATCAATTCCGTAATGCACGGTTGCTGCACTTTTAAAAATATCAAGATTCTTTTCTGTTTTCCCTATCATCGCCATTGAATCTTCTGGAAATCCAGCATCCAACAGAGATTCCATTTCACTTGTTTTTTCTGGTTTTAGTCCACATGATGCAACCAGATATGAAATTATTATTAGAGAGATCGTTTTTTTCATGTTCTCTTTTTTAATCAATATTAAACACAAGAATACAAAACATTACACTAGATTTCAACCGTATAAATACCCTATTTACACTTTTATAAAAGTTTTATTTATTTTTTAAAAAACTTCAAATCACTCTGGTTTATTACAGCAACTCATTTCCTTAGCTTGTTTAGCATAACTAGGGCTTAGAGAAGGGGGCTCTAAATTGGCTCTTCGTAGAATTAAAAGCAGTGCAATAAATACGGTTAGGTAAAGGCATTACTTTATGGATCTTAATCTTGGTTAAGGGTTTAAAAAGAATTACTTCGGTAGCTTATCAATAAAAATATAGACATTTTCGCTGCGCTAAAACTCCAACGAGAAAAATGAATACTGACATTTACAATTCAAAAAAAAAGAGCCTTTACAGATCTTCTAAAGACTCTTTTTTTTACCTATTTTCACTATTAAACCAACACACAAACTTTAGTATCCCCATCAACATCAACTTTTACTAGGCCTAGTTTAGACAGTCCTTTCATGCTTTTATCCCACTTTTTATTGCTTAACCCAGCGCTGGTTTTTAACGTGGCTAAATCTATTGGAGATTTAGCCTCAACCAAGGTAAAGATTACTTTTTCCTCCGCCGTCAATTCAATTGCCTGTGCGGCTCGCACTTCTGGTTTCATTTGCGGAAACAGTACTACTTCTTGTATCGATTCATTATTGGTTAAAAACATAATTAACCGATCAATCCCAATTCCTAATCCCGATGTTGGCGGCATTCCGTATTCTAATGCTCTTAAGAAATCATAATCAATAAATTCTCCCGCTTCATCGTCTCCTCTTTTTGCGAGCTCTAGTTGAGCTTCAAAACGTTCTTTTTGATCTATCGGATCATTTAACTCTGTATAAGCATTTGCCAATTCTTTTCCACAAATCATTAACTCAAAACGTTCGGTTAAAGTAGGGTCATCTCTATGTTCTTTGCAAAGTGGCGACATTTCTTTGGGATAATCCGTAATGAAGGTCGGATCGATGTAATTTCCTTCACATTTTTCTCCGAAAATCTCATCGATCAACTTCCCTCGTCCCATGGTATCATTCACCTCAATGCCATTGGCTTTACACCAAGTCGATAATTCCTCTTCTGATTTGTCCTTAATGTCAAAATCAGTAAAGTCAATAATTGACTGTCGCATGGTCACCCTTTTATAAGGTGCTTTAAAATTGATTTTATGTGCTCCAAATTGCGCTTCTGTTGTTCCATTTACTGCAATGGCACAATGCTCCAACAATTGCTCAGTGAAATCCATCATCCAGTTGTAATCCTTGTATGCCACATAAATCTCCATCATAGAAAATTCTGGATTATGGGTTCTATCCATCCCTTCATTTCTAACAGTTTTGGCAAACTCAAAAACACCATCAAAACCACCAATTAGGGTCTTTTTTAAATACAACTCACAGGCAATTCTTAAATACATAGGAACATCCAAAGAGTTGTGGTGTGTAATAAACGGTCTAGCAGAAGCTCCTCCTGCAATCGGTTGCAGTATTGGTGTTTCTACCTCATAATATCCTTTCTCAACAAAAAAGGTACGCATCGCATGCATTAATTTGGCTCTTTTAATAAACACCTCTTTTACGTGAGGGTTGACCACCAAATCAGCGTAACGCTGTCGGTAACGCATTTCAGGGTCTGTAAATGCATCGTGTACATTTCCTTCAGCATCTGTTTTAGGCAAAGGCAAAGGTTTTAAAGATTTGCTTAATAGAGAGAATTGTTTTACTCTAACACTAATTTGACCTACTTGTGTTTTAAACATGGTTCCTTCAATCCCTATAAAATCTCCTATGTCCAACAGTTTTTTATAAACCTCATTGTACATCATTTTATCTTCGCCTTCACAAATCTCATCTCTATTAAAATACACCTGAATTCTTCCTTCGCTATCTTGCAACTCAGCAAATGAAGCTTTTCCTTGGTTTCTTCTACTCATTAAACGACCAGCAATAACCACCTCTTTACCCTCTTCATAGTTCTCCTTTATCTCCTTTGATAAAATAGTTACAGGGTATAACGCTTGAGGGTAAGGATTGATTCCTAACGCTCTTAATTTGGCTAAAGACTCTCGTCTAACCTTTTCTTGTTCTGATAATTGCTGACTCATTTAAAAATATTTTAAGACTACAAAAGTAACTATTAATCTAATCATCTCGTTCTCTATACCGTTTTTCTAAACCAACAATACCAAACAAAAATATCCAAGGGTATTGTCAAGAAACAGTAGAACCCTTGGAGAGTTCTTTACCTTTGAGAAATGGCTCAAACTGCTGAAAATGAATACCTGAACTCTCCAAGGGTATTCTCGAAAACGGTAGAACTCTTGGTGAGTTCTTTACCTTTGAGAAATGACTCTGAACTGCTGAAAATGAATATCTGAACTCTCCAAGGGTATTCTCGAAAACGGTAGAACCCTTGGAGAGTTCTTTACCTTTGAGAAATGACTCTGAACTGCTGAAAATGAGCATCTGAACTCTCCAAGGGTATTCTCGAAAACGGTAGAACCCTTGGAGAGTTCTTTACGTTACACCGTTTCCATACGTCTTGATGTGGTTTCTTTTTATTCGTAATTTACAGCATCTGGATGCCCAGTTGCCTGGGGAAGGGGGTGACGTCTTTAATACACTTAGAAAATTTTTCGCTGGGAATCCATGAGCTGCATAAAATATACTCACAATCTCAGAGAGAAAAGATTATCGCTTAGGTCTAGCCTCTAAACTCTAAACTCTTATTTTTGCGTTATGATTTTAACAGACACCCATACCCACTTGTATTCAGAACAGTTTAATGATGATATTGATGCTGTTATTCAAAAAGGGATTGACAAAGGAATTACTCGATTTTTTTTACCCAACATAGATTCTACCTCTATTGAGGGAATGCTGAAATTAGGAACTGATTATCCTGACAATTGTTTTCCGATGATGGGTTTACATCCTACTTCTGTTGGCGAAAACTACAAGGAAGAACTCGCCTTAATGCAAGAATTACTCAACAAACAGGACTTTTGTGCCATTGGTGAAATTGGTATTGATTTATATTGGGATAAAACCTTTCTAAGCCAACAACAAGATGCTTTTAGAACTCAAATTAATTGGGCCAAAGAACAAAACCTACCATTCGTAATTCATTGTAGGGATGCTTTTGATGAAATTTTTGAAATATTAGATGATTTGAA
Organism: Flavobacteriales bacterium; assembly: GCA_034112225.1. Lineage (GTDB taxonomy): Bacteria > Bacteroidota > Bacteroidia > Flavobacteriales_E > Vicingaceae. The sequence continues at coordinate 8,829 of JAWUVT010000216.1, forward strand.
CGATGATAAAATGCGTGGTATTTTCCATTGTTTTACCGGAACTATTGAGCAGGCCAATCATATTATCAACTATGGCGGTTTTAAAATAGGCATTGGTGGTGTCGTCACTTTCAAAAACTCAGGACTCGATAAAGTTGTGGAGCAAATTGATATGAAACACCTTGTTTTAGAAACAGACTCCCCTTATTTAGCCCCAACACCACATCGCGGAAAACGAAATGAAAGTAGCTATTTATTGGGAATTGCTGAAAAAGTAGCTGATATTTACAACAGACCCATAGAAGATGTTGCAGCAGTTACTACTGAAAATTCTAAAGAAGTTTTTGGTTTTTAAGGTTATATTTGTCATTCAACGCCTAAATTACACGGAGAAGAACCGAGGGGACTTTTCAGTAGATGGTTGATTTTTTGCACTAAAAATAAATTTCTTGTAAAACTTTATTCAGCATGACCCTAAAGAAAAAGATGAGTTCAATTTTAATCATATACACCGGAGGAACCATAGGAATGGTACGCGATGAGGAAACAGGTGCCTTAAAAACGTTTAATTTTGATGCCTTAATGCAGGAACTTCCTGAAATTAAAAAGTTTAAATCTAACATTGAATCCATCTCTTTTGACGATCCTATAGATTCCTCTAACATGCAGCCAGAAGACTGGATGAAAATGGCTCAAACCATTTATGATAATTATCAAAATTATGATGGTTTTGTAGTGCTGCATGGTTCTGACACCATGGCTTACACTGCTTCTGCATTAAGCTTTATGTTAGAAAACTTAAGTAAACCTGTTATTTTAACTGGTTCTCAACTCCCTATTGGTGAGATTAGAACGGATGCCAAAGAAAACTTGATCACCGCTATTGAAATTGCATCTACCACAAAAAATGGCAAGGCTGTAGTTCCAGAAGTAGCGGTTTATTTTGAATATGATTTGTATCGAGGCAATCGGTCTACAAAATCGAATGCGGAAGATTTTGAAGCTTTTTCCTCTCCAAATTACCCCGTTTTAGCTAAGGCTGGGGTTTCCTTAAAATTTAATCATGCGGCCATTTACCAACCAAATGGCAAGCCTTTAAAAATCAACAAATTCTCCGACAATCATATTGCTACAGTAAAACTTTATCCAGGAATTTCTGAAGAAGTTATTTCCTCTATCATTAATACTCCAAATCTTAAGGCAATTATTTTAGAAACCTTTGGCGCAGGAAATGGGTCTACTCAAACGTGGTTTATTAACCTATTGATAAAGGCCACAGAGAAAGGAATCATTCTTTTAAACATTAGCCAATGCGCAGGAGGAAGCGTTGATCAAGGAAAATACGAAACAAGTTCTGCCTTTAATAGAATTGGTGTATTAAGTGGTGGAGATATGACGTATGAGGCTGCCGTTTCCAAACTCATGTATTTATTGGGAACAAACCTGTCTATTTCAAAAATAAAAGAGGGGTTACAAAAGCCGTTAAGAGGAGAAATTACTTCTTAAATCCTACTAAAATAGCGACACAACCATTAGGTACTAAACTAATTCTTTGGTTACTCTTTTCCATTTTAGGAACTTTCAACTGAACAATCAATTGTTGCGTATTCTCCACTTTAAAATCCCAAGAAGGATTCGTTTCTTCGGGATCACTTTCATGCAATACATTACGAGATTGATCTAGAATTTTAAATTGAACATTCCCTATTTGTTCTTGATTACAAACTAAAATTCTATACTCTTTGCCTGCATTAAAGGTCATCTCAATATCAGCTCCGTCTCCAGGATTTAAAACAGCACTGGTTAATTGCCCATTATGGATGTAAGGGTTTAACGATGGCAAACAGTATTTTTTTGTATAGCTTTTGCATTGAGCAATGGCTTTGTTAGACAGCCCAACTAAGCCGATCAAGAACAAAGCGATAAGCGTTATTTTACGAAATAATTTCATCTCTAATTTTTTGAATTGTGGTGGTAATTTCAACAATAGTTTCGGGCTCAAAGATCAACACATTTCCTCCTCCAATAGTGGCTACACCACTATTCTTAGAAACCGTTGTTTTACCATTCTTTACCTCAATTTTATTGTAAACAAGTTGTAAGGCCTTTAATTTGTCAGTAAGCTCTAAAAATCCATCATTCTGATAGGTGTTTAACAAATCTACCAAATTGTTTAACGAATATTTTTGATCTGCTATTCGCTGCATTAATGCTTGGTTGGGGTTGTCTTTATCTAGGCTCGTACTTCCTAAATATAAGCCTTCAATCCAACCTCCAGCAATAATTAATACCGACAAATGCTCCTGTCCGTTTTCTTTCATATGGGCATCTGTAATCCAAAAAGCATCATTGATTAATACCATTAATGAATCTCTATTGTTCATATTGGACTCCATTCTTCTCATGGTTGCTATATCAAAAGCTGAAGTAACTCCTAATGCCTCTGCTAAAATTTTAGCACAGTTCATATACAACATGGATTCTTGCGTTTGATCAAAAATATTGGCAAAACTTAAATCAGCGCCATAAATTCCTAAGTTTAAGGATTGCTTAATGTTCGTTGCGTAATCTCTTACATTTTCTACAGGATTGGTAATCCCCGCATTATATCCAGACCCTGCATTCTGAAAAAGACTAGCTGTTTCTAAAGGGGATGGAATTGTTCTAAAAACCATTTGGGTTTTTTCAACTCGTTCTTCTGTTTCTTGAGTTTCAGCAACAACAATTTCCGAATCAGGTTCGTCTATAACCACAGTTCCTGTTTCACTATCTCCACATGCCAATAACATAGTTGCTGACATTGCAACGTAAATATACTTTCTCATTTTCATTTTTTTCTGCTAATGGCAAAGGTAAATAAATTAAAAGCAATACCAATTTTTAAAGCAAAAAACACCTTGTGTTTCTGCAAGGTGCTCCTTAAGTCCACTAAAAAAAATTATTACTACCCAAATAGGATGACTTAACGTTCAACTAAAATCTACAGCTCAATTAATCAAATGGGATTCTTACTCCAAAATTAAACGAAATAGATGCTGGAATGTTAACCGTAACAATTTGATCTCCTTGTTTATTTGCTGGAAGATTAAATTTTAAACCAGAAAATAAATACCCAAATCCTAACTCTTTTTCTACGCCAACACCTAAGTCTATTGTGAGTTGAGTCATCGGTTCAAATTCACTTGTATAAACGCTATATAAGGTCTCCTCAAAATTCCCGTATTGTGATGATATTGAAGCCACCAACAAACCGAATTCAGCAAGTCCATAAAGAGTAAACGAACCATCTGTTTATCCTACAAAACATCTCTTTCTACCAACGTAGAATTGCATAAATCCAATTTTATCGCCTACAGAAACAGCTCTTGAACTAAGGGTTGTTGAACTAGAAAAAGAATACCCTGTTGTTGCAGAAGAATTTGATTTTGGCATGTAATAATTAAAACCAAATGTAACCATGTTCTTATCACTCAATGCATAATCACCCTTTACTCCAAAACCAAGATTACTAGAGACACTTCCTACCTTTAGGCAAGAGATCTGGCCTCCCAAACTCAGTGGAGAAAAAACTTGAGTTGAGCATAAACAAACAAGAGCAACTAATCCTACTTTTTTTAATGTTTTTATATTTTGTCCGAAACTAATAATGTCCTAAAGAAAAAACTACCGCTCTTCCATTTCCTTATTCAACGATCACTTTTTGTACAGTTTTGTGCTCATCTTTTTGTTTGAGCTAAAAAAAAGCCCTCTAAATAAATTTAGAGGGCGTTCAATAAGATATACCGCTAAATAGCTCCCATTCTCTCTAAGAACGCTTTTCTTCTTCTTCTAGAAATCTCAACAGTAAAGCCATTAGTTAATTCAATAATATCTTTTGTTTTTATAAAAGTCTTAATAAAATTGATGTTAATTAAACAAGACTTATTAACCCTAAAGAAGTCAGTATCCTCTTCTAAAATAGTATCAAAATACTTTAAAGGTTTTGATGCTATAATTTTTTGTTCATCAACCAATGCTATGTTACAGTAACTCTCTTCGGCTTCACAATAAATAATTTTTTCAACAGTAATAAAATCAATATGGGTAGCACTCTTAATCGCTAATTTTTTAGGTTCTTTTTCTTTACTATTATTTATTAGCGCTTTAATCTGAGCATTATATTTTAACTTAATATCTATGCCTTTTTTCACTTCAAATATTGCATCTTCCAGCTCTTCTAATCCAATAGGTTTTAACAAATAATCAATTGCACTATACTTAAATGCCTTAATAGAATATTTATCGTATGCCGTTGTAAAAATGACGTTAAAATCAACTTCATCAAAATTTTCTAGCAAATTAAACCCTGTCCCGTCCAGCATTTCTACATCTAAAAAAACCAATTGAGGTTTTTCTTTAGTGATCACTTCAAATCCAGCATCTACAGAATCTCCCTCTCCAACGATGTCAAGGTCTAAATCTACTTCTTGAAGTAAGCGTTTTAATACTTCTCGTGATTTTGTTTCGTCATCTACAATAACAGCTCTTATCATTTTTTAACGTTTATAGAGGTAAGTAGTTCAGAACATAATAGTTCTGTTTGATATTTCTTATCAGAAAGAACCATTCTTTTCAATTAGGCTCTTAAAGGTATTCTTTTTTTGGTGAAGACCTATTTATTCGTTAACAAAATTCATCTAAATAGGGGGTGTTTAAAAAACCCTTTTTAGAAAGAGGCAACTCGCCTATTCGTATAGTGAAAATCCTTAAAAAGAAGTTCAGCTGAGCAAATAATTTTCTTCTTCTTGCTATTATAGCGGCGCCCAACCTTCTCTTTTTCCTTACTTCCAATTCATCAACAGGAACAATGCCTTAGGTGGGGTTATTCTCACTCGATTTCATAACCGATCTAATCTGATGCGTAAATAAGCTGGCTGTTTTATCGGTAATGCCAGATCTAACAGCCATTAGACTTGCCGATAAAGCTTAGTTATCGTTGTCATTTCAGAGGCAATAAAAGAGGTTTTGCGTCAACCAAACTTAACTTTATGGAACAACGTATCGCAGGGTGCAGACTCAGTGTGAATGCATTTATTACAAGTCCGAGAATAAGCCATCCTAACTTTTTTTTATCCCTATTTTACACAGGCATCCTTAGTTTTCCACTTCATCTCAACTCAATATTCTTTGCAAGCTAGATCAGTGTTGAAGTAATCCCCTAAACTATTGATTTATTAAATCTAAACATATGAACTCAGCTCTAAATTTTTATACTGTATTTTAATTAACATTTTAGTTCCTGCTGCAACTCCATTAGCACCATACAGATCTATTGTCTCAACATTAACTTTATTGGTGCTAATTAAGTCTAATCTCTGTTGAGTAACACTCATCCCTATAGATTTTCTAGTAATGTTTCTTTTGGCCTTTATTGCTGCCGCTGCTTTCCTTCCTATTCCATTATCTTCTAACGAACAACAAATATATTCTCCCTCTTCTGTTATTTTTATTTTAATTCTTCCTTTCCCTTTCTTATTCATTAACCCATGCCAAATCGCATTTTCTACATAAGGCTGAAGTAACATTGAAGGAATTTCATCGTAATCTTTATCTAAACTGTTAGCAACTTCAATGTTATAATCAAATTGTTCCTCGAACCTCATTTTTTCTAGATCCATATACATGGAGAGTATCTCTACTTCTTCCTGTATCGTTATTACATTTTTTTCGGATACATGAAGGATCTTCCGAATTAGAGTGGCAAATTGAACAATATACTTATTCGAGTTTTTAAAATCATTGATGGCAATATAGTGCTGTATAGAATTCAGTGTGTTAAAAATAAAATGAGGGTTTATTTGAGACCTCAACGCCTTCAACTCTAATTCTATCATTTTTTTTTCAGCATCAGATTTAATGCGATTTTGTTTTTCACGATACCAAAATATTCCAGAAACAATTCCTATTCCGAATGAAATTTCTATACTAACAAACCACCAAGTAAGCCAAAAAGGAGGGGTAATCGTAAACGAAATCACTTCAGTCTTACTCCAGTAACCATCTTCGTTTTTTGCTTTTACTTCAAATGCATACTTCTTGGGCTGTAAAGTTGGGTATTGAACAGATCGAGCTGTTGTGCTTACCCAATTACTATCAACTCCTAACATCCGATATAGATATTCTACCTCTCCTAAACTCCTATAGTTTAGTCCTTCAAAATAAATTTTTATAAAATTCTCTTTATATGATAATTTAGTATTCTCTTTTACCTCCCTGTTACTGGAGTTCACCCTGAATTGGGTAATATAAACCAAAGGAGGCCTCCTATTTTCTTTAATTTTAGTTTTGTCAAACTGAGCTAAACCAGAAGTTGTAGCTAAATACAACTTGTTTTTATGCGAACGAATAGCACTTATATCTCCTGAAATTAATCCATTCTTTTTTGTTAGTTTACTTATTTTAAAATTGGTTACAGAAAGAAAGTCTACCCTGTTTAATCCAATTTTCGTTCCAACCCAAACAACATTCTCATTGTCAACATGAATAGCTTTCACCAAATTACTTGTCAACCCCTCTTTTTTTGATAAACGAGCCACAACCTTTTCATTTTCTACTACTAATACCCCAAATGATTTAGTTCCTAACAACAAAATATCAGAAGATAATTTTGCCATACTTGTAATTGCTGAAGAAAGATATGGGTCTTTTGAAAAAGGGTTTAAGAGTTTTTGATTGGACAAGATCCTTATGCCCTCGTTGGCACCCACCCATATCTTACCTTGATATTTTATAACACTTGTACACCATATTTTTTCTTCACTAGCTAAATAAGATGCATACTTTTCATTATTTTCTCCAAGTACTGATACACCAAAACTTCCTGCCCCATAAAGCTTACCCTCCTCAATCATCATTGATTTATAACCTCCTCTGCCATAATTTGTTCTATAGGAAAGTTTCCCTTCTTTTAAAACAGGTAAAGAATCCAAAACATCTGAAGATCCCAGTATCAATGATTTATTAGAGTAGTCGTATAGTAATGAATGATAGAGCTTTGGAATATGAACTACTTCTTTGAAATAGAGTCTCAATTTATCCGACATAAGTTTAACGACCTTTCCTTTCGAAAGTCCTGAAAACAGATCTCCTGATATGGTATCCACTTCCAAACACAACATGGTGTTGTTCTCCTCTACTTCAATATACTTTATTTCTTTTGAAGATAAATAATAGACCCCTTTGTTAAGTGTCATCAACCAATACCCCCCTCTATCGCCTTTAAGAACTCTTGAAACATCAGCCCCCTCTAAAAAATGATTGACAACAACTAAACTATCTCCTTTAATTTTACATTGAAATACTCCATCCCCCCTTAAACAAACCCATAAATAATCATTGTCAACAATACCAGAAAGAACGCTTTCATTAGGAAAGTTACTTTTAAGTCGTTTCTGCCTCATCCTACCGTTAATCACCTCACATAGCAACCACTCGTTGTAAAATTGGATCAAATAGGACTTTTCAAACTTAAAGAGGTGTGTAGAGTATTCTCCCGGAACAAACCTTCTAGTGGTTAAAGTATCTTTATAAATACTATTATTATAAATTATTTTGTATTCCCCTTTCGTAATTCTTCCTTCTTTTAATGTGTTTAATTTGTAAGAGCTTATAGCTAGTTCATAATTAAATGCCACACCAAACACCTCCATATCATTCTTTTTACAATATTGTAAATTAAAATGCGAACCTTTCGGAATATCAATCATTTGATTTACCTCTCCAGTTGAGGATACTTTGTACAAGCCTTCAATTAAAAAACCCATCCAAATATTATCGTTAGCGTCTATAGCAAATGATTGTAATGCCCCTTTGCCCTTAATGCCTGATTGAATTTCATCGTTGTATTTAAAAGGATAAATGCTATCATTCTGATAATAACACAACTTTAAATTAAAAGTGCCAAACCAAATACGTCCTTTAGAATCTTCTGTAATTAAAAATACCGTGTTATCTGTTAAACCATCAGTAGCATCAAAATTCTCAAACTCATACCCATTAAAACGACTAACGCCCGCATCTGTAGCAAACCACATATATCCTTTTGAATCTTGAAAGGCAGAATAAACCTCAGATGATGGTAATCCGTCTTCTACTCCATAATGTTTATATACATGAGACTGTGAGTAGCCTGAATTAATACAGAAGAGTAGAAAAAATAATATATAATAATAACTTTTTTTCAATATTTGCTATGCTAATAAACTATTTCCTAACATTCTTCCTTTTAACTTCTAACCAACAAATCGTTGAATGCTCTTTTACAATGTATTTAATTTACGAGAGTAAAACTATTGATTTTAGTAAAGGGCAATGTTCAACAATAAAACATTTTTTAGTGTCAATTTCTGTATTATCAATAACCGAAGAGTAAAGATACATCGCCACTTTCAACTGATTACCCCCACTAATTTCTTCTTCTTTTTCAGACTCGTTTATCGCATTTTTTTTAAGTTGTTACTCCCTCATGAAAACACCCTTAAAGCCTCTCTTTTACACTAGTTAGCATAAACTCTCAAGGAGGCAATAATTCAGTTAGTGCGCTAACAACCAGTTTTCTGCGTCATTCATTTCTACATCTAAGGGCACTACTAATTGAACAGCGTTTTCCATTTTATCTTTTACTATCGCTTTAATTTGATCCAGCTCTGGTTTGTATACATCAAACACCAATTCATCATGTACTTGCAATAACATTTTAGATTGAAATTGTTGTTTTTCAAATTCTGTATGAATGTTGATCATCGCAATTTTAATAATATCGGCAGCAGAGCCTTGTATTGGTGCATTTACTGCATTTCGTTCTGCATGGCTTCGTACAATTGCGTTGGCAGAATTAATGTCTTTTAAATTTCTTCTACGGTTCATAATCGTTTCTACATAACCATGTTCTTTGGCAAATTCAACATTGTGTTCCATATAGGCTTTCAGCTTAGGATATTGCTCAAAGTAGGTGTCGATGATCACTTTGGCTTCTTTTCTTGAAATGTTTAAATTTTGGGACAAACCAAAGGCAGAAACTCCATAGATAATTCCAAAATTAACGGCTTTCGCTTTGCTTCTCATGTCTCTATCCACCTCTTCAATAGCCACTCCAAAAACTTTAGCTGCAGTTGCGGTATGAATGTCTTCTCCATTCACAAAGGCTTCTTGCATATTTTCATCGCCACTTAATGCTGCAATAATTCTTAATTCTATTTGCGAATAATCTGCGGCTAACAAGGTATACTCCTCATTTCTAGGAATAAAAGCTTTTCTTATTTCTCTTCCTTTTTCTGAACGGATAGGAATATTTTGAAGATTCGGATTATTAGAACTTAACCGCCCTGTTGCGGCAACGGTTTGCATGTAGCTGGTATGAATTTTTCCATCTGCTGCATTCACCAATTCTGGTAAGGCGTCAACGTAAGTTGATTTCAATTTTTTAAGGGAGCGGTATTCTAAAATTAACGGAACAATTTCGTGTTTACTTGCCAATTTCGACAATACATCTTCTCCTGTTGAATACTGTCCTGTCTTGGTTTTTTTAGCCTTCTCAACGATCTTCATCTTATCAAAAAGCACCTCTCCCAATTGTTTTGGGGAGTCCACATTAAATTCTTCTCCAGACAACTCCAAAATTTGCTGGGTTAAGCTCGTTACTGAAACTTCTAATTCTTCAGAAAATTTAGCCAATGCAGTAACATCTAAATTGATCCCTTCTTTTTCCATTGCACTTAAAACAGGGATTAATGGAATTTCTATTTCATCCATTAATTTTTTTAACGTGCCATTCATTTTTGGTTCAAACTGGTTCTTCAACCTTAAGGTAATGTCGGCATCTTCACAAGCATAATCCACAATTTCTTCTTGCGGAATGTCTCGCATTGTTTTTTGCTTTTTTCCTTTTTTACCAATCAATGTTTCTATGGAAACGGTTTTATACCCTAAGTAAGTCTCAGCCAACAAATCCATATTGTGCCGCATATCTGGTTGAATCAAATAATGGGCAATCATGGTATCAAACAAAGGTCCTTTTACTTGAATGTTGTAATTCGTTAACACATTCATATCGTATTTAAGGTTCTGCCCAATTTTTTCGATTTGAGCATTGGCAAATATGCCTTTAAATTCTTCTAAAACAGCTGTCGCTTCTTCTTTGTTTTCCGAAAAGGGAACATAGTAAGCTTCTCCTTCTTTCCAGGCGAATGCTACTCCAACAATTTGGGCTTCAAAAGGATTAATTCCTGTTGTTTCAGTATCAAAACAAAAGGCTTTTTCTTTCGATAGCTTGGCAATTAATTGAGTTCTTTGTTCAGCCGTTTGCACAAAATGGTAGTTGTGCTCGCTGTTGGTAATGTCTTTGGCTTCAAGAGGTACTTCCTCTACTGCTTGTTCTTCTACAACTGCAGTTTCTAAAGCGTTTCCAAACAAGTCCATCTGACCTCCTGGCTGTGCAGGAACCACCGCTTTTTTAATTTGAATTTCTCTTCCTAAAATTCTTTTTGCGAGGTTTCTAAATTCTAACTCAGCGAAAATATCTGTAATTTTTTCTTCATCTGCCGCCTCTAAAATAGTATCGTCCAAATCATAAGCTACAGGAACATCTAAAATAATTGTTGCCAACATCTTAGACAATAAACCTTGCTCTGCAAAATTGATCACGTTCTCTTTCTGTTTCCCTTTGAGTTCGTGGGCATGTTCAATCAATCCTTCAACACTTCCATATTTAGCAATTAAGATTTTAGATGTTTTTTCTCCAATGCCCGGAATTCCAGGGATATTATCTACCGCATCTCCCCATAAGCCTAAAATATCAATTACTTGCAAGGGATTTTCTACGCCAAACTTTTCACAGACTTCTGCTACTCCCATTTTTTTCGCAGGATTCCCGTAAGCTGCAGGTTTGTACATGAAAATGTTTTCAGAGACTAATTGTCCAAAATCCTTATCGGGAGTCATCATATAGGTTTGAAAACCTTGACGTTCTGCTTCTTTGGCCATGGTTCCAATAATATCATCCGCCTCATAGCCTTCTAACAAATACATGGGAATGTTAAAGGCCTCTATAATTTTTTTGATGTAAGGTATTGATGTTTTAAGGTCTTCAGGCATTGCTTCTCTCCCAGCCTTATAATCTGTAAAAACTTCTTCTCTGTTTGATGCACCACCTGGCGCATCAAAAACAACGGCAATGTGCGTGGGTTTTTGTTTCTCTAAAACTTCGATTAACGTATTGGTAAACCCCAACATGGCAGAGGTGTTTAATCCTTTTGAATTGTATCGTTGATTCTTTCCAAAAGCAAAATATGCTCTATAAATTAATGCAAACGCATCGAGTAAAAAAAGTTTTTTTTCTGCAGCCATATCCCAATTTTTTTTAAGATACAAAGTACGGTTTTTAGCTCACCTCTTTGTGTCATTCTTCACAATATTTTACGCCCGATTTATTGGGGTACTAAATTAAGTAATGAATCTACTTTTAAGATCGCCAGTCAAGCTGAAGATAAGCTCTTGATTTATTTTGCCGCTTGGTTTTTGTTGGCCAATTGACCGCAGGCAGCATCGATATCTTTCCCTCTGCTTCGTCTAACATTCACAATTAAATTGAAGGTGTTTTCTAAAAATTCAGCAAACTTATCTGTTTTTTCAGGATCCGCTTTTAGAAATTGAACATCATCAATGGTGTTGTATTCAATGATGTTGATTTTACAGGGCACAATTTTAGCAAAATTGGCTAAATCTTTAGCGTCTTCTAATGAATCGTTAAAATCTTTAAAGATGATGTATTCAAAGGTTACTCTAGATCCTGTTTTCTCATGGAAATAAATTAACGATTCGGCTAAGGCTTCTAAGGTGTTTGAATCATTAATGGGCATTATTTCACTTCGCTTAGCATCTGTTGCTGCATGCAAAGATAAGGCGAGGTTAAACTTCACCTCATCATCTCCCAATTGTTTAATCATTTTCGCAATACCCGCTGTAGAAACGGTAATCCGTTTAGGCGACATTCCCAATCCTTCTTCAGAAGTAATCATTCGAATAGATTCCAGCACATTCTTGTAATTCAACAAAGGCTCCCCCATTCCCATATAAACGATATTGCTTAATGGTTTTTGATAATGTTCTTCTGCTTGATTTTTAATGATGACTACTTGATCAAATATTTCTTCAGCATCAATATTTCTTAAGCGCTCCAATTTTCCTGTTCCACAAAAAGCACAGCTTAAACTACAACCCACTTGACTAGAGATACAAGCGGTCATACGCCTTGGTGTTGGAATTAAAACGCCTTCCGTAATTTTACCATCGTGTAATCGAAATGCATTTTTAATGGTTCTGTCAGAACTCACTTGCTTTTCAGCAACACCAACGGCATTTATTAAAAAATTTTCGTTCAGCATTTCTCTCAACGACAAGGAGAGGTTACTCATTTCATCAAAAGAAGTTACTCCTTTTTTCCACAACCATTCGTAAACTTGTTTGGCTCTGAATGCTTTTTCTCCCTTTTCAACAAAAAGAGTTGCTAATTCTTCTTTTGAGATTCTTCTTATGTTCTTTTTTGCTACCATTGTGAATGCGAAAGTAAGCTTATCATTTGAGGTCATACCGCAGAAGCGAAGGTATCTTTTAAAATAGCTCCTAAAAATAAAAAGGGCCGTCTGTTTC
>JAWUVT010000217.1:0-16781 GCA_034112225.1 Flavobacteriales bacterium
ATGATTTAACTATTGCAATAGGTATTTTGGCTGCTTCAGGACAAATGAATAGCGAAACCATAGGGGATTATGTAATTATGGGTGAGCTCTCCTTAGATGGAAGCCTTCAGCCAATTAAAGGCGCTTTACCCATTTCAATTCAAGCAAAAAAAGAAGGCTTTAAAGGCTTTATTCTGCCTAAAGGAAATGCAAAAGAAGCTGCTGTTGTTGATGGGTTAGACGTGTATGGGGTCGATAATATTAGAGAAGTAATTGATTTTTTTAATGAAGGAAAACCCTTGCAAAAAATAGAAATCAATACCAGAGAAGAATTTCACAAAAATTTAAATTCGCTAGATTTTGATTTTGAAGACGTAAAAGGTCAAGAGAATATTAAAAGAGCGCTCGAGATTGCTGCCGCAGGAGGCCATAATGTGATCTTAATTGGTCCTCCTGGAGCTGGAAAAACAATGTTGGCCAAGCGATTGCCAACCATATTACCTCCGCTGTCTCTTCAGGAAGCCTTAGAGACCACAAAAATACATTCTGTAGGCGGAAAGCTAAGCAAAGAAATTTCGTTGATTAGTGCACGCCCTTTTAGATCCCCTCATCATACCATCTCTGATGTGGCTCTTGTTGGAGGAGGCAGTTTTCCACAACCAGGTGAAATTTCTTTAGCACACAATGGCGTATTGTTTTTAGATGAACTTCCCGAATTTCAAAGAACGGTATTGGAAGTGTTGAGACAACCTTTAGAAGATCGCAGCATCACCATTTCTAGAGCAAAATTTACAGTAGATTATCCAGCAAGTTTTATGATGGTTGCTTCGATGAATCCCTGTCCTTGTGGTTATTATAATCATCCAGAAAAAGATTGTGTTTGTTCTCCAGGTATCGTTCAAAAGTATTTAAACAAAATTTCGGGCCCTTTATTAGATCGTCTTGACTTGCACGTAGAAGTTACCCCTGTTTCTTTTAATGAATTGACGAATAAGGAGCCTGGTGAATCCAGTACTGCGATTAGAAAACGAGTAATTGCGGCAAGAGATATTCAGAAGCAACGTTTTGCAGAAAATAAAGGCGTACATTGTAATGCGCAAATCTCTTCCAAAACCCTAAAGGAGATTTGTCAAATTGATCAAGCAGGAATAGATTTACTAAAAAAAGCAATGGATCGATTGGGCTTATCGGCAAGGGCTTACGATAGAATTCTTAAAGTAGCCAGAACCATTGCCGATTTAGAAGGGTCAGAAAACATACAAACAAGCCATTTGGCTGAAGCGATACAGTATAGAAGTTTAGACCGTGAAGGTTGGGCAGGATAAAAAAGGAGTCATGAAGAAGAGTAAGAGAATGAAAAGTTTAAAGAAGACGTATCTATTAATAATCGCTTTTGGCTTTGTTTTGGGGGTACTCTCCTGTACAAAAGAAAAGGATCCGGTAGCAGTTACTCCAGTAGAGATAGGTAGTTTTAACACCGGATATTTAAGTATTAAGTTATTGGATGACCCCTTATTTTTGGATAGTATTTACTATACGAACCTCACGAAAGGAACTTCTTTTAAGATTGATAAAGCTGATTTTTTTGGATTTAATGCCGCAACAAGTCCAATTACTTCGATTTCAAGACCTTTAAACAGTGGCGCTACAGGCGATGAGGTTCAGTGCTGTTTTTATTTGAATGCTCCGATGGAGCTTGGGGTCGCTTTCGAAAACATGCCCCTAGATTCTATCCCTGCAATAACTACAGGTGGTAACCCTGTGTTTTGTATTAATGGTAACTATTAGCAGCTCTTCTTTTGGTACTTATTTTTGAACCCTTCTAATTGCTTTAGGATGTCCGTTCTATCTGAAATCAATTGAAACATCATGTTTTTCTCACTAAAAAACTTCATGTAAAATGCCATGTTGTAATAAGTTCTTCGGGCTATTCGAGCATAAAAGATAGTAAAGAATCCTGAGGTTGGTAAAGCGATGCTGTAGCAGAGTGTGAACAGCAAGGAGTGGCTCAATTGCCAAACCAATAAAGTGATGAGTCCATAGGATAAAGTAAAGGTAAACGTACCAATGGAGAAGAGCAAAGCACCATAAAAAGCTTCACTAGTGGTTATTTTCAATGCAATAGCTCTAGGAAGTTTATAAGGAATGAAGCTGTTAAAGTATCCAAAAAGCCAAATGGGAAAACCAAAGAACAGCAGAGCAAATCGTTGAATTAGGTGTAAGGAAATGCTGCCTCTTAGCTTCGCCTTTCCAAGCGTTTTGTCAGATATTCCCATGGCATCAAGACTTAGGAAGTAATCGTCAATTTTAGTTTTAATTTCATGAAATAGAGGAGCATCTTCAAGTTGAAAATGTTTGATTCCATTATAGATTTCTTGACTTGCTTTAATGTCATTAAAAGAATTTTGATTCTCTTTTTTTGAAAGTAATTGGTTTTTGAATAAGCTTTCTACACGTTCAACAAGTAGTTCATATTCATCAATGTCAATGATCAGTTTTTTAATGCCTTGCTCAATGTCAAGGGTTAACGATTTTGTAGGTTGATGCTCTTCAATCTTAAAGTCTTCAATGTAGTTGTCGGTCTCTATTGTTTCCCCAAATTGAATAAAGAGTTCGCTTCTAAATTTACTAGATTTTGTGTAGTTTAATCCTACGGGTATAATTTTCACATTGAGGTTGTAGTGGTTTGCCTTTGCACATCCTAAAGCAATTCTTGCGGCTCCAGTTTTCACTTTTCGGAGCTTTCGTTCCTGTTCAGAGGTGCCTTCCGGAAAAATAAGAAGTACACCGTTATCACTTAGTTTTTGATAACATTTTGAAAAAACCGCATGGTTTTTTTTAAGCATTTTCGGATCATCTTGAGCACGGTAGATCGGAACCATGTTTAATCCCGTTAATAGTTTTGAGATGAATCGATTCGCAAACATAGATCCTTTGGCTAAAAAGGAGACTCTTTGGTTCACAAATGACGCAATACAAATAGGATCCAGAAAAGAACTAGGGTGATTGGCTACCATTAGATAAGGACCACTTGTAGGGATGTTTTCTACCCCCTTTACATGGATCTTTCTAAAGTATACTTTTAATGCAAGTTGGGATACTATTTTAAGAAGCGAATAAATCATAAATGCTATAAATTTACGTCAAACTTAGGTTGTTGAGGTCAATAAAATAAACTATTTTTCAACCATTACTGACTTTTGTTTTTCAATTTATAGCGATTGTTTTTAAAGGAATCTAAGGATGCCTTTCTTTTTAGCTGTGTAAACTGATATTCATCAATCCGTTTCGCTGTATTTTCTTAGCTCTTTAATAGCTGACTTTTAAAAAAACGTCAACTTGTCTTTTAGTAAAATAGAGCCGGATTGCTAAATAAATTGAGATAGAATTTCATAGGCTTCACTTTTTGACCTTCTTTAAACAAGAATTGTTCTCCTTTATCATCTATCATCGGAACGTGTGCATTAATTCCATACCCTACTAAAATATCATGCCCAAATCTGTTTTGTACTGCATGACGCACTCGCTCACTATCTATCCCAATACTCGCTTGGTAATTTTGATGATAATTACCAGCATATTTAAATTGCGCACTTAACAAGCCGTGAGAAAATTCGGTATATTTTCCCCCAACCCTATTCTCATAAATGCCTACAAAAGGATAGTTGGGGTCCGTTACTCGTTCTCCCATTTGTCCAGTAAATAAAGTAGTATTGATCCCCAATTGATAGTTGTCCTTTTGATACTGAATCAGTATTCCTGCCGTTCTATATCGGTCCAATTTTGGAGTGCCAGAAAACAAATCATTTTCGGTAATGAACTTAAATCGATTGACTTCAATAGAGACAGTGCCTGTTGTTTGTTGAGTTTCTATCCTGTTTAAATAAAAACGATACGCATAACCAACACTGTTTTTTCGTTGGGTTTGATTTCCCAGAGGGTTATAAAACTCATTGATTAGGGTGTCTTTTTTGCCGTAACTGTAAACAATTCCTAATCCGATAACGGCTTCTAACGATTTTTTTTTGGGTCCTAAGTTTTTGGCATTAAAGTAACATCGAAGTTCAGGGTTAATTTGAAACTGATCCGTTTTATAATAACCGTTTATCGTTGCTCCAAAACGATTGATGTGTGTTCCAAAGGCGAACACAACTCCAATGTTAATACCAACATTTCCTTCTTGATACTGTTGGGCATTTGCTTGTTGAATTGAACATAAGAGGGTAAGGAGAACGAATACTCTTGTTATCGTGACTTGATCGAAGAATAGAAGAGGAAGGATTGTGAAGTGCTTCGGCAGGCTCAGCATGAAATCCGTGTTAGTTGATTTGATAAGTATATCCTAGGGTTAACTCTGTAAAATCAGCCTTTCCCATGTTAGCGTTAATATGTGCGCCAATAAAAAAGTTGTTTTTAGGATGGTGATTGGTGTTTTTTAGGTAGAGATTCATTCCTATCCGAGAAGAAAATGTTTTTCTTAAGATAGCTTCCGCGGTATTTTCTTTATTAAATTGTCGATAAAACGGTTTGTATAAGTTTACTCCAAAACGGACATCAAATGCGAAATGACTCATTAGAAATTCATTGCCAACAAAAAGAATGACATTAGATGCTGCCGCTGTAGGATTGTCGCTTAATCCTTCAATATCATTTTCTGTAACATGAGCATTAAATTGTTCATAGAATCGATAGACCAAACCCGCTCTTAATTTAATGTGGTTATTAAAAACAGTCCCAAAAGCGATGGAGGAGGAGTAGGCAGGCTTGCTTCTTCCCGTCATTGGGCCTTCGGTATCATCTTGTTCATGAATGCCATAACCTTGTTGAACATTGATAAAATATTTTTTAGGCGCAATATTTCCCCTTTTAACTCTTGAGGGAGCTTTAAAATCAGCATGGTTTTTATTGGCGAATTGTCCCGCAAGACTAAATAGATATGAATTTGCACCCAGGTTAGGAAGTGTAGTGTGCCCATTGGATTCATGAGAAAAGCCAACACCTGCTTTCAGTTTAAATTTGTTCGTTTGAAATAGCTGATGGTATACCAACACTTTAATGTCCCAAGTAAAGTGTGAGCTAATAACTTCGTTAATCGGGTTGGCAATACTATCAAATAAGGTATTGAAATACGAAACACCTGCACCAAGTTTTAGTTGAGTCTTCCCTGGAAACTTATTGAAAATAGGAAAAGAAACATAAGGCAACACATTGATCATCTGACCAAAGATCTTATCATTACCCAAGTCTGAGAAAGCCAACATCACCCCAGATTCGGGGAAGTTGTAATACCGACCCCATTTGTTGGTGTCTAAAGATTTGGCGCCGAGCGATATTGCAAACGCTTGTATAAGGTTAGTTTCAGGAAATTCTTTAATCAACTGATTGGGGATTAATTTCCCCATCATGTATTCGGTTTCAATAAATGAGATTTTAGCATTCTCTTTCTCCTGACCAAAACAAGAGGAAGAAAAGCTAAAAAGTAAAAGAGCGATTAGCTTGACTTTCCGTGACATTGTTTGAATTTTTTGCCACTTCCACACGGACAGATTTCATTTCTTCCCACCTTTTTCTCCACTGTTACAGGGATAGCTTTTGGTTTTGGAGGGGCAGGAATACCTTCTTGTTGAGGGTTGTTTGATCCTGCTTCGGGCCTGCTGGTTTGTAATTGTATGGGCGCTGCTTTTTGAGTAGGCTGTTCTTTTTTGGTTTCAATGTTTCCACCCTCTTTTTGAGGCAAGTTACATTTCATTAAGAAACTACCTACTTCTTTATTCATTTTTAAAAGTACTTCTTGAAATAATTTATAGGCCTCAAACTTGTAAATTAATAAAGGATCTTTTTGCTCATGAACAGCATTCTGAACGGACTGTTTCAACTCATCCATTTCTCTTAAGTGCTCTTTCCAATCGTCATCAATCATTGCTAAAATAACTGATTTCTCAATTTCTTTAATTAATGTTTTTCCTTCAGATTGAACTGTTTTCTCCAAAGGAGTAGTAATGTTGATGGTTTTCATTCCATCAGAAATTGGAACTACAATGTTTTCGTATTGTGCTCCTTGATTATCGTAAACATCTTGAATAATTGGTAAAGCTGTATTGGCGATAAATTCAGATTTTCTGATGTAGTGTCCAACACCTCTTTCGTGAAGGTCTTCTGTTAATTTTAATACATTTCCTTCAAAAAATTCTTTTTCAGAAAAAGGACATTCCAAAGAAAGTAATCGGAACAATTCTAGTTTAAAACCTTCAAAATCTCTATGGTCTTGATATTCTATTACGATCGCTTCACAAACATCATACACCATGTTAGAAATTTCAACACCTAAACGTTCTCCATATAAAGCATTTCTTCTTTTGGTATAGATTACTTCACGCTGAGAGTTCATGATGTCATCATACTCTAACAAACGTTTTCTAATTCCGAAATTGTTTTCCTCCACTTTCTTTTGTGCTCTTTCAATAGATTTAGAAACCATAGAATGGGAAATAACTTCCCCTTCCTCTAATCCCATTCTATCCATCAACTTTATAATTCTTTCGGAGTTAAATAAACGCATCAAGTTATCTTCCAAAGAAACAAAGAATTGAGAAGATCCCGGATCACCCTGTCTTCCTGAACGACCTCTTAACTGTCTATCCACCCGTCTCGAATCATGTCTTTCTGTACCAACAATTGCTAAACCTCCAGACTCTTTAACCCCTTCACCTAATTTAATATCTGTTCCCCTTCCTGCCATATTGGTAGCAATGGTTACCGCTCCAGCTTTACCAGCCCCAGCAACAATATCTGCTTCACGTTGGTGTAGTTTTGCATTTAATACATTGTGCTGAATGCCTCTCATTTTTAAGGTACGGCTTAAGAGTTCCGAAATTTCTACAGAAGTAGTTCCTACTAAAACCGGCCTTTTTTGACCTACTAAAGTAACTACCTCTTCAATAATCGCATTGTATTTCTCTCTGGTTGTTTTATAAACCATATCCTCTCTGTCATCTCTTTGTATGGGACGGTTCGTTGGAATCACCACAACGTCTAATTTGTAGATGTCCCAAAGCTCTTGTGATTCTGTTTCTGCAGTACCCGTCATACCAGATAACTTGTGGTACATTCTAAAGTAGTTCTGTAAAGTAACCGTTGCATAGGTTTGGGTAGCTGCCTCAACCTTTACATTCTCTTTGGCTTCAATGGCTTGGTGTAATCCGTCAGAATACCTTCTTCCGTCCATGATACGTCCAGTCTGCTCATCAACAATTTTTACTTTGTTGTCCATCACTACGTATTCTACATCAATCTCAAACATTCCGTATGCTTTCAACAATTGATTGATGGTATGAATTCTTTCTGCTTTTACAGAATAATTCTGAATCATAACCTCTTTTTGGGCTATTTTGTCCGAATCAGGAAGTATTGATTTTTCAATTTCAGCGACTTCCATACCAATATCTGGCATCACAAAGAATTGAGTATCATCACCAGAACCTGTAATTAAATCAACACCTCTTTCGGTTAATTCAACACTGTTTGTTTTTTCATCAATAATAAAAAACAGTTCCTCATCCACCTTAGGCATTTCCTTATTCTGGTCCTGCATGTAATAGTTCTCTGTTTTTTGAAGCATGGCTTTAATTCCATGCTCACTTAAGAACTTAATTAACGCTTTGTTTTTTGGCAAACCACGGTGGGCACGCAATAAGGCCATTCCGCCTTTCTCTTCAGCATCCTTAGTTAATTTAGTCCCTTCAATAGCTGGGGCTAACATTTTTTTAGCCTCCGATAGCGCATTTTGAACGTATTTCTTTTGCGCCGCCATCAATTTTTCAACCCTTGGCTTTAATTCATGAAACTCATGAATATCACCTTTAGGAGTTGGTCCAGAAATAATTAATGGAGTTCTTGCATCATCAATCAATACAGAATCCACTTCATCTACAATTGCATAGTGGTGTTTACGTTGAACCAAATCTTCTGGTGCACGAGCCATGTTATCTCTTAAATAATCGAATCCAAACTCGTTGTTGGTTCCGTAAGTAATATCCGCGAGGTAAGCCTGTCTTCTCTCTTCAGAATTGGGTTGGTGTTTATCAATACAGTCAACAGTTAACCCATGAAACTCAAAGATGGGAGCCATCCATTCACTATCTCTTTTTGCTAAGTAATCGTTTACAGTAACCAAGTGAACTCCTCTACCAGCGATGGCATTTAAATACATCGGTAATGTTCCTACCAAGGTTTTACCCTCACCAGTCATCATCTCTGCAATTTTACCCTCGTGTAAAACTCGTCCACCAATTAACTGTACATCGTAATGCACCATTGCCCAAGATACTTCAATACCCGCAGCCAGCCAAGAATTGTGATAAATGGCTTTATCTCCATTAATTTCTACACTCTCTCTTGCTGCAGCCATATCACGATCCAATTGATTGGCCGTAACTTCAATGGTTTTATTTTCTGCAAACCTTCTTGAAGTTTCTTTAACAACAGCAAAAGCTTCCCCTCTTATTTCAGCTAAAATCTCTTCTAATTGCACCAAAATCTCTTGGTCTAAAGCATCAATTTTCGAGTAAATCGTTTCTTTCTCTAAAATTGTAAGTGTTAAATCAATTTCTATTTGTTCTTTTAACGCTAAAATTTCATCATCCTTAGCTTTGGTCTTTGCGCTAATCTTTGCTTTTAATTCAGCAGTTTTTGCTCTAAGTTCGTCATTACTTAAGGTAGAAAGAGCTTCAGTATATGTTGCTACTTCAGCTATTATTGGTGACAATTCTTTAAAATCTCTATCCGTCTTACTCCCTACAAATGTTTTAAGTACTTTACTTAATATTTTCGATGCATTCATGTGCTATAATTTATTTTTCAACTCTTAGTCAAAAATGTTACCAATGTAAAATGTTTGCCAAGATGGCCTCTTTAGCCGTCAAATTTAGCTATTTAAAATGTAGTTTCTGAGGTGTAAAGCATAAAAAACACATTAAAGATGAACCCCATTTTTAAGAGAAAAGAATGCCCTTCCTATCGCTAAGCCAAAATCTATTTCTGGATACTGCTCTATCCTTAGAAAAATAGGGTTTAGCTGACTTCTATTGCCTAAAGTGCGCTTTCTCTGTCCTATTGTGGGTTGTAAAATACTTTGTTTGGATTCCTGCCGGCATAGAAAATGGGGGAGAGACTTGCTTCTTCGTTAAGAATTTACATGAATAACTCGATGAGAGTTTTCTTAAAGTGTTTTTGATTAATTACATTTGCGAACTTAAAAGGACAAAAATAGAAATGTCAATTACTGAAACCTCTAAGATAATGCCCCTTAATTTGAGCGAAAAAATACGCTGTTACGCGGAAATGTTTAAATTGAAATTAACATCTTTCGTTGTGATATCCGCAATAATGGGATACTTTATGGGAGGAGCGAGTTTCAATCTTACCGAAATAGTTCTTTTGGTGATTGGTGGATTTTTTATCACTTGCACCTCCAATGCGTTCAATCAGGTAATTGAAAAAGAACACGATAAATTGATGGAACGAACGAAAACTCGTCCATTACCCCTAAATAAATTAAGTGTTAAAGAAACCATTTGGGTCTCTTCAATATTAGGTGTTATTGGCATCGCAATGCTTTGGAGTTTAAATCCATTAACAGGTATTTTAGGAGCATTAGCCATATTTATGTATGTGGCCCTGTATACTCCTTTAAAAAGAGTTTCCACCATTTCTGTTTTTGTAGGCGCATTTCCTGGCGCATTTCCTCCCATGTTAGGATGGGTTGCTGCAACCGGTGCTTTTAGTGTTGAAGCAGGAATTTTATTTGCCATGCAGTTTATCTGGCAATTCCCTCATTTTTGGGCAATTGCTTGGAAATTAAACGGGCAGTATGTTAACGCAGGATTTAAAATGTTGCCTTTTGGAAAAAAAGACAAACGAACTGCGGCTATTATTGTGGTTAGTAGTTTAGCCCTTTTTGCGTCTAGTATTTTGCCAGAATACATCGGTTTTACTGGAAGAATTGCAACGGTTGGATTGTTCATCTTGTCTTCCTTAATGGTTTACCCTTCTGTTCGGTTGTTTCAGACTTTAGACGATAAATATGCATTACGCACCATGTTAATGTCTTATTTGTATTTAATATTATCGTTAACCATCATATTAATTGACCGCGTATAATGAGTGAAACAAAACACAAAAAGTTAATTATTTTCATTTCCTTTTTTTTACCAGTGGCTGTGGCTGCGTTGTTTGGAATTAATTTGCAAAAATTAGGATTTGATGTGGAGCCCTTATCTTTTTTACCTCCAATTTATGCTGGGATCAATGGGTTAACGGCAATTGTGTTGGTGGCTGCGGTGTTGGCCATTAAAAAAGGAAACAGAAAACTCCATGAAGGGTTAATGAAGACGTGTATTGGATTGTCTATTTTGTTTTTGTTGATGTACATTGCTTATCACATGACCTCTAATTCAACATTGTTTGGAGACCTCAATCATGATGGAGTTTTAGAACCTGCAGAATCCGTACTTATAGGATCAATCAAGTATCTCTATTATTCAATTCTATTGTCTCACATTCTCTTATCAATTGCCATCATCCCTTTGGTCTTAATTACTTATTCCAAAACATTAGCTCAGCAATTTGATCAACACAAAAAGATTGCAAAAATCACGTTTCCTATCTGGCTGTATGTTGCAGTAACAGGAGTAGTGGTGTTTTGGATGATTTCTCCCTATTATGGGTAGCGTACAGCTATGGTTAGTGTGGATTTGAAACACTAAAGCTCCAAGCCTATACATAGCTAAAGCATTGTGTTTTCTTTTTTTCTTTTTCTTTTTCTTTTAAAAGCTAAACCAAAGGGTTAGCGCTGTTCAGTTGTTACATATGGCCTTCATATACAACCAGACCCAGCATTTACTATAGGTAATGTTTGCAAATCGTATTTAGGCTTTAACTGATAATCTTCTATCAATAATGTAACAGATAAGCCTAGCTTATTAGTCAGTTTACGGACCCTATCGATTGTCAATTTTCGTTTGTGGTTTAAAACTTTTGAGGCTCTACTTTTTCCCCAATTTCTGAAACCAAATCAACTTGTCTTAGGTTAAGCTCTTTCATCCTTATTTTTATGGCTTCAATAGGATTTGGGGCTTCAATTGGTTAATGAATCTTTTCGTAGTCACAACCAATAAACAAAGAATGTCAGCTTCATCACTAGCCTTAGTTCAATTTTTTGCATCAAAAATTTTGTCAAGACGCTCTAAAGTAGCTTGATAATCAGATTCGTTTTTAGAGGTTTAATTTTCATGACTTCAATTTTTATATGCTGTTCGCATTTATTTTATCATTTAAGCATGAGTACCAACGAAACGAATATACGCCCATTGTTTTTCAAAGTTTAATTTTGCGATTAAGCGATATGAATTGCCTTTACTATTAAAAACTACTCGTCCGCTTTTAAGAATGCTCGCATTGGCATCAGTTTTTTCACCATCATTCGGTGATTTTCAATTAGAATTTCTTGCTGTGTCGTACCAAGTTTTTAGTTATTGTTCAGAGTCAGCATGCTTTTACCATTAGAGTCGTAAGGTACTTTTTGCAAATCTACTTTTCATGATGCGAACAAACAAAACGGACGAAAAGTTCCCAAATATAGAATTTTCATAAGGCAAATAATTTTTTCATACAAATTAACTGAAGTTATTTTAGTGGATGCTAGAATAGAGTTTATGTGCGTTAAGATACATGGTTTACAAAAGTTAAAGATTAGACCTTACGCTAAATTAAAGCCCGTTGCGAGGGTAGCTTTCCAATAATGAGCTGAGAATGCCTCTTAGATCTCTGTAAATCAATTATATATGATTAAATTTAGTATATGAAATTTGAAAAAGAACCAACTTTAGCCGATAGTATTTGTGATTTACGCACAAGAAAGATGAAAAAACCATTTTTTAAACAAATAAACACGCTAATAGATTGGGAAAAGATTAGTTTTCTAATAGACACTCATTACCAAAAGGATAAAAGTGCTTCAGGAAAACCAAGCTATGCTGTTTTATTATTATTTAAAGTTTGTCTACTCCAAGCTTGGTATGGATTAAGTGATTATGAAGTAGAAGGTCGGATAAATGATAGCATCTCATTTGGCTATTTTTGCAGATTAAATATAGACCAAGCGGCATCAAGCCAAAGCACCTTAAGTCGATTTAGAACAGCCTTAACAAAATCCTCAGTATTTGAATTGTTATTTGCAGCAATTAACAGTCAATTAGAAACCAATAAGACGATGCTAAATGCTCATCCGATACCTACTTAATAGGTCAGTTATCTAGCGTGATTGAGTTCTGTTTTATCGATGTAAATAGTTTTATAACGATTGTTTCAAAAGTCAGTTATATTGGTTTTTATGTTTCATTAATCATATGTCGAAGCTATAGTTTTACAGAATAGAGAAGTTAAAAAATATATAGAATATAAAAATAGGGCAGAAGGGAAGGAGTATACGATGGAAGATGGAGGCATTATGCATTTTAGATTTTATATCGAATTAAATAATTGTAAATTTTATTGAATGAAGTTACTTATTAGTGCCCATTTTTGGGCAGACCTTTATAACCGTTTGGACAGCTGTGAAAATGAAGTCCGCATGCAATTTATGACTTTTGAAGGGGATGAAACCGGATTGAAACTCGCTAATAAATTAATTGAACTATCTAAAAAAGGAATTAAAGTTAAATTGATCGTTGACTCCTTTACAGATTACTTTGTAAGTGATATTTTATGGACAAAACCAGAAGTAAAAGAGGAAGTTCTGGCCACTAAAAAAATGATGGTCGATATGGTTGAGGCTGGAATAGAATTGAAAAGAACCAGACCTTTCGGATTGTTCTGGATGAATTTTTTCGCTCGTAATCATAAAAAAATAATTGTTATTGACGATTATGCTTACTTAGGAGGAATAAATATTAGCGATCATAATAAAGAATGGTTTGATTTTATGATTGGCATTGATAAAAAGAAGAGTATTGAATCTATACTTAAAGATTTTGAATTTACTTTTTCAGGAAAAGAAGTGAACTCTTCGGAGAATGAAATTTACACGACAAAAAAACTTAAAGAAAAATATTTTGACCTAATAAAAAATGCTAAGGAAGAAATAATAATTTCGTCTCCTTATGTTCTTGATCGATCTCTTCTTAAGGTCTTAGAAACAAAAAAAGCGCTTAGAAAAAAAGTTTATACTTTAAAGCAAAGCAATATTGGCATTCTAAATACGGTTAGTCCTTATTTGCTTAAAAAAATCCCTGAAACAAATACAGATATTTACTTCTTTAAACAATTTTCTCACTCAAAATTTTTATTAATAGATAGGAAGTATTTGTTAGTAGGTTCGTCTAACTTTAATGAACACAGCTTTTACCTTCTACAGGAGATAGGTTTTGTTATTGATGATAAAGAATTCATTGATGATTTCTACAAACGAGTAATTGAAGGTTCTGAATTTGAAAAATCTAAAGATGCAAAGAGTAATTTGTTGAGTTATTTGATTAATCATATGACTTCTTCTTTTCTTTGGTTAAATTCAAAAATCATATGTCCAAAAGTATTAAAATGAGTAACAATACAAAAAAAATATTCATAAAAGGAGGAATCTATGTTGCTGTTTGTATCTCCCTTTACTTATTGTCTTTATTAGTTAGTTCCACCTTTTTAGAGTACGGATCTTTAATGCTGTTAGCAGGTACTTTTTTGCCTATGCCAGCCGATACTTATGTTCTTTTTATTAGTGAACAGATAGATCCTATTAGAATAGGAATAGTTGGCGGTATTGTAAATGCTATTGCAGTTATTTTTGAAAAATATTGGCTGAAGGATGTCATGAAGTTTGGTGCTTTAGAAAAATTCTCAGTGTTCTTTGCAAATAGCAAATTCACTAAATACATGAATAAAAGCATGTTTTTCTCATTGCTAATTAGTGGGTTCTCATTTTTTCCTCATGAACCCTTTCGACTAGTCGCAGTTGTTAAAAATTACAATGATTTTAAATACTTTATAGCTACTTTTTTAGGTAGAGGGTTTAGGTATTACTTACTTGCTATTTTTGGAGATGAAATACGAAAGTATGACATGATTGGTCTGGTATTGTTTTTAAGTCTATTTGGTTTTTTCTGGGGAGTCTTTAAGATGACAAGAAAAAAACAAGTACAGAAACCGATTAAATATACCCTTTAATTTAAAACTTTTTAACTCGTTCTCTTTCGCAGTTAATTTGCGTTTTGAGGCGGGTTGCTTTTTTGGGTATAAAGATAAGGTTTGATTGAATGATGAAGGATGAAATGGCGAAGTTCCTCTGCTGGTTAGTGCAGATTTGAAACGTTAAAGTTCCAAGCCTATACATCGCTAAAACATTGTGTTTTCTTTTAAAAGCTAAACCCATGGTTTAGCGCTGTTCATTTGTTGGCTAACTTTTATTTACAACACAACTCCGCATTAACTATTGGTTATGTTGCGTCACATTGATTATTATGGGGAGCGTATTCTCTTAGCACACAAAAATAGCAGTAACTTTATCAGCAGAAATCATAGCAGATTAATTAGTTAAATACTTTAATGTCAATATTTTAAGTGCGATAATTATTCTACTATTTCTTTATCTAGAATACAGTTTTCTTACATCGGACTGAGGTTATAAGGTTGCTTTTACAGCCTTATTATTCCATGACTTTTTAATGCCTCGATCCCAGTTGCCTCTATCTTAGAAATTCGGACTAAGCATAATTCCCTACATTTTGTTTAGTGGGGTGTTCATTCAATTGAATTTTTACGATCTATTTTTTAGCGGTTTACTTTGCAATCTCTATATCTTTTCCATTGAATGTCACTTTGAAGTAGCCCTTTCTACTTTCGTATTCTGTATATATTTTGTCATAGATAAATGGTAGAATTACTTTATTTCTCAGATTTATCATCCCATATTTCCCATTTTTTATTGCAATAATATCACCATGCTCTCGATCATAAAACTGACGATGATGAAATCGAAAGTTTGATTCGTAAATCGGAGGGGCTAGTATTTCATTCTTCACTAAATTTATGATGCCATATTTCTCTTTTTCTTTGACAACAAATAGTCCTTTCTTAGGTTCCAATTCCTGATAATAGTCTTTTAAAAAAATTAGGCTGTCCTGTTTCATGAAATAAGCAACTTTATATCGACCATTCTTAATTAAATACATTAGTTGACTATCCATATGATTGTTATCAAAATAATAGAATTCCGTCTCATAATGATCATATTCACAAAGTAGAATCTTCTCCTGCTTAATAGTTATCATTCCCCACTTCCCATCTTTACGAATTAAGAAGCCTTTTGGTAACAATAAGATTTGATTGTATATAGGCTCCAACACCACCTGCCCTAAGGTGTCAATAAGACCAAATAACTGATCCGAGTCAGTTTGTTCTAACTCTCTATTCGATATCATATAAAATCCATTGTAGATCTCCATGTTTTTTGAAGGATAATCATCCGTTTCTACATAATAATCGATATGACAATGCTCACTATTTTCATCGTTTAAAACGGACTGAAAATGATTGGTTAGTTCATCAAGACTATGCTTGGTATTAAATGCTTTTACAATATTTCCATCAACATTTCTGAAAAAATATTCATTAACTATGGAGGAAGGGGAATACGACCGTTGAGTTCGATAAAACGGTCCGCCAGGAGAAAACGATTCGTCATATAGCTTCTTATGATTTACTATGATCATTTGGCTTCCATTATAAAAAGGGAAATAAATTGTATCTGGTTTAGGAGTATAGTTATTGGTAATACCTTCCTCTACGTTTTGGCTGACGAGAGAGATGTTAAAAATAATAAGGCAAGAAATGTTGGCAAGATATTCTTCATAATTGAATTAGTTATTATCATAATTATTGCAATATCGATATTGTGCCAGCGTTTCGGAATGACTATTTAGGCAATACTTGATTTCACTGAGGGAAGTACTGTTTTAAATTAGTTTGGTAATCAATGAACAATAATATTTAATGTAAAAGGCGTTTTAATGCTTTTTTACATAGTGTTAGCAGTATTTTCTATTTACAAGGTTCAGTCCAGTTCCAGTCCTTTTTCATGTTTCTGTTACCTTTCCATCTAGATTTACTCTCAATAATCCATTGCCTATACCAAAGATTATTTGCAGTAATATCAGTTCTAGTTTTGTTTTTAGGAATAACACTCACTTTTGTATAAAATTTAGAAAAATTCACTTGACTTTTATTTTCAAAACCAGAGCATACCCTAATAGTAACGTCTAAGCTATCCATTTCTTTCATCTCAAAATCATCAATTAAGAACAATCCATCCATTAATAAATTGCTGGAATCTTGCATATATATATACTTCAATGGATGAACATTACATCCATTTATGTTTACCCAAAAATCATCTAGTTTACTCCACAACATCATATTTTGAAATTTAGTATGGTTGTCTAGTAGACTGTCATTATAGGTTTGAAATGGTTGCGTTAGTGTGATTTTGAAAAAACAATAAACATTACTATCTAACCATAATTCATTACTGTATGATGAGGAAATAGTTGTGTTTTTAATGTTCAATGAGTCACCACGTAAAGCCACTTGAGAATATGAATTCAAGGAAATCAAGAACATTACTATTGTTAAATATTTGCTCATGATATAATCACTATTTTGATTACTATTAACAACCTGATAAAGAACACTAGTGTTCTTTATCAGGTTGTTAATAGTAATCAAAATAGTGATTATATCATGAGCAAATATTTAAC
>JAWUVT010000218.1:0-9057 GCA_034112225.1 Flavobacteriales bacterium
TCCCACCCTCGTTGGCCTGAAGGTTCTACAACCTATAAGACCATCTTCGTCATTGGAGATTATCCATTAATCTTTTTAATAAATGGTTAAAGTTGTTACTGGGGTTCGTAGCTAAAAGCTACAAACAGCGAACGAATTTCCCATTTAAAACTTAAAATTCAAAATTCATCATTCAAGTGGCAATCCCTTTCACTCCAATAAATGGCACTTGACTCAATCATCCAATCACTTGACTCATTACTGATTGACAACCCTTAATAAATTCCGCAACTTTACTTAAAAAAACGATGAGAAAAATTCAAATACTATCCGTTATAGCTTTGCTAATATTTAGTTGCACCAGTAACAGTCAAGAAGTAAACAATCAACCCAATAGCGTTCTAGATACATTAGAAACCGCTACAATTCCACCAGAAACTGTTGGCAGAGCTGTTGAAATTGTATTTTGTTTAGATGCCACAGGAAGTATGTCAGGACTCATTGAAACAGCCAAAGAAAAGATTTGGTCCATTGTCTCTGAAATGGCTCAAAGTAGTGAGGTTACTCATCTAAAACTAGGGATGGTATTTTACCGCGATAGAGGAGATAAGTACATCACTAAACCCATTTCCCTTACCACTGATTTAGACAGTGTTTACACCGAATTTTTAGCAATTAAAGCCGATGGTGGAGGCGACACACCAGAAAGTGTTAATCAAGCCTTAAATGAAGCTGTTTCTAATATGGATTGGTCTGAAGGTTCTACAACCTATAAGACCATCTTCGTCATTGGAGATTGTCCACCACACATGGACTATGCCAACGATGTAAAATATAGTGTAAGTTGTAAAAAGGCAGCAGGAATGGGGATTCGCATCAACACCATTAAGCTAGGCAATTCCTGTACAGGAGCGATCGAACACTTTCAGGCGATGTCAGAATGCAGCAATGGAGAGTTTTTACAATTGGATCAAAACGCCAAAGACTATATTGTTTCTACTCCTTATGACAAAGAAATCAATGAAGTGTCTATGCAAATTGACGATTCAAGAATGTACTATGGTTCTAAAGAAGAACAACGTGTAAATTACACCAAAAAGGAGAATTCCATGCAGGTATATATTGACGGGTCTGTAACCTCAAACAGTGATAGAGTGGCATACAAAAGTTCTAAAGCTGGAAAGAACGCTTGGATGGGTGAAAAAGAAATGGTTGATGATTATTCAAAGAATAAAGTTAAGGTTGAAGAACTTAAAGAAGATCAATTGCCTCAAGAGTTGAAAGGAAAAAGTACGGAAGAGAAAAAACAACTGATTGAAAAGATTCAATCAGAAAGAACTGTCAACAACAGTAAATTGACCGATCTCAATAAAAAACGAAGAGATTACATCGCCAAAGAAAATAAAAGTCGGGGTAAAGAATCTTCTTTCAGTAAAGAAGTAGTTGAAATTATGGAAGAACAAGCAAAAGGAAATAAGGGTTCAAAATAAAAGAGTTAGGAATAGATAGCTTGGGTTTATCCTTATTTGATTAGTTCCTGGATGATTACGTCATCTGGGAATTTCTATTGCCGATTTTTGTGTTTTGTTTTCAGCAAAGCCTATAAACCGAACTCTTCGGGATAGCATCAGGCATTAAAGTAAATAGATCGTGTAAGCTGTCCCAAGCTTGATTCGGGAATTCCAACGCTTCTTAAAATATAGTGTAATGTAAAATTGCACTTGAATAGAAAAATATTCAATTCTCTGCGATTAGTTCTGTTGCATTTTTAATCCCATTTGGCTACTTCGGTACAAGTGATGTGCGTTCAATTTGGGACTGTAAACTCACCGGCTTTTAAACACCAAAAATTAGCAGCTGATGCTGTAAAACAAAAAAATCGTTGATTTCTCAGCGGCTTCTACTTTCATTTATCCTTTATTAAACAATCCATAATACAGCTCCTTTTTTGTTCATTGCTCTGTTGGTAGCTGAAAGCTACCAACAGTTTTAAATCAGTCCAGAGTATATGACCTATAATTGAAGTTGTAAGTGTAATGAGGAAGACTCAGATTGATGGGGTTAAGAAAATCGGGGGAAAAACATTTGTATCATTGGCTACTTAAAGAAGGTTTGAAATAGCTATTTTTAGCATTGGTATATATTAACGCGACAGCACCTTAGAGAAGACTTTTAATTGAGGTTTGTTAAAATGAAACACTTAAAAAAGAAAGAATGAGTACTGTAAAATTTTCAAAAAAAATAGAAATTTCAAATAATTCTACTGACCCTAATGAATTCGCCTTTTTTAATCTGTTAGTTAAACAGATGGAGATGATGAGTAACAAGGAAGAATATAGAAACTCAAGTGGGAATCCCATAAAATGGAGTCAAGAGGACTTTATTCCTCTATTGCATGGAGTATAAAAAACTACGTAAATGCTCTATCAAAGGAAGGTAAGGGATTAGATGTAAACATAATTGCCCGGTTAGGGTATAAAATTAAGCTTGATTCATGTATCTCTATTGAGATACATGAATTTGATTTTGCAAATAAAGCTTCCATATCACTTATCTTTAACAGTGATTTTATTGAACTTGAAAGGGCTTTTGGTACTGCATTATTAGTGAAAATTGGGGGTCATTTAATTGTTGATATCGATGATAAAGAACTCTCTATCTCTCATTACTCTTAAATGGACATTATGGCTTATTCTTCCCCCATTTGAAACTTAAAATTCATAAATCCTCATTAAAAATTAAAAATTCCTCATTCCTCATTAATCATTAAAAGAAAGATACTTCTTGGTAAGAACCGAGTTATCGTTGCTTACGTTTATTAAAATTAATCCATCATAATCAATATTGAAACGGAGTGAATTGGTGAAAGTGTTTTTATAAAGTAATTGCCCGCTAACCGAATATACATTGACTACTGATGGGAATGTATTGTTTACGTTAATCATTCCTTTATTTTGATAATATTTTATTGCAACAGCAGAATTAATTTCATCTTTTTCGCTGATACTGGTCATGTTATCAAATACAAATTCTGAAGTACCTACCCCCCAATGTCCTACATCTGGGTGAAGGTCTGATCCTACAGCATGTACATGATACGTTGTGTCTGTTGGTCCAATTTGAGCTAAGTCGTAGCCCCAATACCATATTCTAAGTTTATTGCCATCCATTAATGGTGCTGGACCCAATAGTTGAGATAAATAATTACCGTCTGTCCATGCAAAATCACTAGCCATGTGAACATTAACGGTATCATGATACCATTTGTTAAGGTCTCCGTAGGATTTGAATTGATGTAAGCCAATTTGATTCCATTCACTGTAAGCATCTGGACGTACAATATCCGTAAAAAGATAAATAGTATCCCCCACTAGAGTTGCGTCAGGAGTACTCAATCCTAAAAAATCATCATTAACAGGGTAAACATCTCTAGGAATCCGAACTACTTGTGTGGTATCAAAAAAGGTGCGACCATCTAAACTACGAACAAGGCCAATACTTGCTTCTCCGGTAATTGTAATTGCTGTAAAGAATAAATATAAAGTATCATTTTTAACTAAAGCACCAGGTTCGGCAACAATTTCACTCATAAAACTAACTGTTGAATCAGGAGCTAATACTGGTGCATTATCCAAAGACCAGCTGATACCATCTGGAGAAGTTGCATGAGATATTTTAAATAAAGCAGAAATATTTTGAAGATATACGGTATTGTACATATGATATTCTCCATTAAAAAAAACAACATTAGGGGTTTCTATTCCTCCTTCATAATATGTTCCTGCAACATGTTCTAAAACGGGGGTAACGGGATTCATTACCCATGAATAACCATCTGGAGAAGTAAACCTGTAAATGTTGATCGCTTGAGGAGTGGAGATTCCTCCATGCATTGCTGATACATACATTATGTATTCATTGTTCACTTTTAAAACAGTAGGGGGTCAGCCCATGAACCTATAATAAAGTCATTCCAATCAATTATTGGATTTTGAGCATAAGGAGTAAATTCTGGAAAGAAATTGGTGTCTAGTTGTTGTGCAGACAACTGTACAGCAGAAATCAGGAGCAATGCAATCAGTGTGAATCTTTTCATAATAAATAGTTTTTTTATTTTGTTAGACTTCTTAGATGAACGTATTTTAAAATACCTCTCAAAAATACAGTTTATTTTAATGGCCTTTTAAAATCAATCCTTCATGCAATAGGAACGTAACTCTAAATGATCAGAAACGCTTTCCTTTCCGTTATTTGGGCATGGCGAACCTTACGCATACACTCGTTTTTTGAAATGTGTAGCACGTCATAAATTCTACCGTTGAACCTAACCGTTGAACCTACTCTTTTTTGTTTTTCGAATTGAGTTCTCCACTCTACTTTTGCATTGAAGTGATTAAAAACACTCTTTCTTTAGGCGGTGGTTGCTCCAATAATTGAAGCATAAGAACCCTTATTCTTTGTAGCTCCAGCAACTGGAGTAAAAGGCATTCCGCTTTTACCATGAGAATCTAAGGCAATTAAAGAGGAACTTATTTTTCGTTTCTTATCCACAAAATTATAGCAGATAACTGCGTTAAATAAATGTGGTTGGTCAAAGCAAAAAAGTTAACCTCCTCTTGCCGTCAGTTTTACACCCAGAAATTGAATAGGAATAAGAAACGCAACCGAATCCTTTTTTTAGAGGCCTTTTTAATACTGGAAGCTATGCCATTAAAACTTCAATAAAAATGTACTCCTACCACAAGGACCATAAAATGGAAGTTAAAGTTGAACAATGTTGCCCTGCCCTAAAACACCTGCGCTAAAATATTGCCCTAAATTTACCGAATACAGAGTTGTCAATTTAGCGATAAGTTAGACTGGATGTATAAATCTCTAACACCACCAATTTAACAAATTATAAAATTCTTTTTACGCACTCCTTTTTTATTGTGTTGTGTGTTTGTGAACTCGTAAACTCGTTTGCTACCTTTAAGAATAAATTCTTAAAGTCCGAAGCAAAGCTTTAAGCGATAGTTTTAGTAAGAAATTTAACCAACTACAATACAGTATAATAACTAGCACCATATGCTGAGATGGTTTAACTCCATAAAAAAAGACGGTTACAAGAACCGTCTTTATTATAGCTGAAGAGGTAAAGTGTAGGTTTACTTTACAGTATTCCAAGAACTACTAATTTCACAACCGCTATTTTTTAGCAAACCTAATATAGGGCAACGCGCATCTACTCTTTTTCCCAATTCTTGAACTTGTTCTTCTGTTAAGTCCCCATAAACACTAGTTTTCATACGAACCTGCTTATAGCTATCATTAGAATGTTCTGCCATCCCCATAAACCCTGAAAGGTTTAAATCTATTTCTAAATCGATGCTAATTTTAGTCGGTTTCACAGACAATTCTTCTGCAACTACTTGTGCTTGTTCATTTTGACAACCAGCAAGAGATGCCGCAAAATATTGCATTGGGTTTGGTCCACTATTGGTTCCTCCATCTTCAACAGGCTCATCTATTTGTATCGTAAATTCTGTGTCTGTAATTGCAACAGTTGTTGGCCAATCCTTACCTGTTGCTACTGCTTTAAATGTTTCTAAGTGTTCTTCTGACATTGTTTTTATTTTTTTTAATTAAATTAACCCTACATCTGTTTTAATTTCCAGTAGAGCTGGACCATTATGGTCAAAAATTTGTTGTAAAGCACTTTTTAAGGCTGATTTCTCTGTGACCTGAATTCCTAAAGCACCACAACCGTTTGCATATTCTGCAAAATTTGGGTTCACTAAATCTGTTGCCCAAACCTCAAATTCTCCTGCTCTTTGTTCTTTTGATATTTTACCAAGTTCATTGTTGTTTAAGATGATGGCTTTAATGGGCATATTGTATTTTACAGCTGTTGTAATTTCTGCTAAATATTGGCAAAACCCTCCATCTCCTGCTACGGCAATAATTGGGCGCTCATCTCCTACTGCGGCCCAAGTTCCTATTGCTGCAGGATAAGCAAACCCTATTGATCCTAAATAACCTGACATTAAAAAGGTATTGTTTTCTTTGGCTTCATAATACCTTCCAAAAGAATAAGCGTTATTTCCAACATCAACACACATTACTGCATGGTTAGGTGCTGTTTCATTTAAAGCTTCAAAAACGGCAATGGAACTTATGCCCTGACCTCTTTCTTCTGACAGTCTCTTGTGCTTTTCGGCTAACCAAATTGAAGTTCTTTCCTTTATTTCAGCGGTGTGATCTACCTTATTTTCAAATTTTGATAATTGTTCCTCCAACATATTTACGGTTACTGATATTTCGCCCCAAACTGCTGCATCTACCTTATGAAATTTACTTAATGCTAAGGGGTCAAAATCTATCTGTATGGTTGGTTTTTTAGGGGTAATTCCGGTATGGTTAGAGAATGATGCGCCGATGACCAACAAAAGATCAGATTCATTCATAAACCAAGAAGCTATTGGTGTTCCACTTCGTCCTATTACTCCACAACCTAATGGGTGATGATCAGAAATTTGACCTTTTCCTTTAAAAGTAGTTAGTACAGGACACTTTAATTTTTCTGCCAATGCAATAATTTCTTTCATGTGAAAACGCGCTCCGTGTCCAACAACAATCGCTGGCCTTTTAGCTTCGTTTAAGAGTTTCAATGCTTTTTCAAATGTTTCTTTTGGTGGAGCAATTGTCATTGGAGTAATTCTCTCTTCAGGCGAACCTATTGCTTCTTCCTTTTCTGCAGCCAACTCTTGCACTTCATCTGGAAAGGTAAGGTGAGAGACCTCTCTATTTATTATAGCGTGTTTTACCGCTAAGCTCATTAATTCACCGTGTTTACTTCGGTGCTCTACTCTATGGTTAAAGTGTGCTACAGAATCAAATGCTTTTACTAAGTCTACTTCCTGAAAATTTCCAGTACCAACAACTTGTGTCGCTACTTGTCCTGTTAAAGCTAAAATCGGTGCACGATCAACTTTAGCATCCCAAAGCCCCGTGTACATGTTGGTTGATCCAGGTCCTGCTATTGCGAAACAAGCTGCTGGCTTTCCCGTTAGTTTTCCATATGCAGATGCTGCAAATGCTGCTGCACCTTCGTGTCTTATTCCGATAAACTTCAAATTCCCTTTTTCTTCTTGTCTTCGTAAAGCATCAGCCATTCCTAAGTTTGAATGGCCAACCATTCCAAACACTCTATTTACTCCCCAATTCACCATTGTTTCAGCCATTACATCCGAAATGGTAGTTTCGTGTGGAGCCTCTTCTTCCAATCCTACAAAAATGGCATCTCCTTCTATTTTTAAATCAAAAGAAGGCAAGCCATCATCAAAACCTTCGGCTGAGCCTCCACAAGGTTCAAAATCCCACCCATGCCAAGGGCAACGCAACATTCCATTTTCTATACTTCCTTCGCCTAATGGTCCTCCTTGGTGTGGGCATTTATTCTCTAAAGCATAATATTTTCCTTCAAAGTGTGTTAAACAGATTCCTTTATGACCTGCGGTTACGGTCATCACTCTCCCATTAGGCAGTTCATTTTTATTATCTAGTACTTTATACCAAACCAATTTAGTTGTCATCATAATTATAGTTTTAAATGCTGCTGTCTGATGCTTACTGCTTTTATAGAATAAATGAGTAAGATGATAAGTGAAATGCTAATGACTAAGACTCCTGTGGTTAAAAACGCCTTTGGAACCCCTTCTGGCAAAGAAAATATCGAGCTAACAATTCCCGCGATTAAAAACAATAGGATCCCTATATATTGAAGGACTATAGCTATACTTACTCTTTTTAGCTGAGCCAATTTTAATTGAATAATTGCCCTCTTTTTTTCTTCCTTACACAGTTGTGTAATCTCATTGTTGAGCGCCAACATAATGTTTGAGGTTGAAAGAATAATAAGTCCTATTCCCGGAATAATTGTCATTGGTATATACCACTCCATAATTTTAATTTTTTTCGTTTTTTAATTTTTCTATTTCTTTTCCTAAAAAGAACCCTATTGCTGTTCTTAGTTCGATCATTACACTCCATTTAATGAACTCTTCTTGTGCAAAATAATGAGATCTGAGGCGATTAAAAAATCTAATGAAAGCAGAATATCCACGCCAATTTTACACCTGATGTTCTGTAAAACAGGAATTGGTGGTTTCAATTTATGCTTTATAAATTCTTCAATTAGAAATTCAATAAAGAATTTAACATCCCCATAAATCAGAATAATTATTCCGAGAATTTCTATCCATTCAACGATATGCGTTAACACTATTTTAAGATGATCCATCTATTTTAGATGGATCATTAAACCAACTGTAATAAAATCATCCGCTAAATTACTCTCAACATGAGCATATTCAATAAATACAGTGAGTTTATTAAAGTTTCGATGTGCACCTGCTCCAAACACTACTCCTGCTTCTTTTTCGGTATGATGAACGGTTTCTTCAAGGGTATAATTTAATCCTACTACAGGATATAATCCAGCAAATTTTGTTTCAAAAATATAGTGGACGACCAAATCAAAATCATACACTGTTTTTTCGCCCTTTTTAAAGTAAGAAAACTCTGGCCCCATACATAGATGTTCTCCCAAGTTATAGTATACTCTTGAATTAATACCAACCGCTTCTAATTCAAACGAATAAGAAGCCCCCAAACCTATTGTCATTGCTTGTTCT
The DNA here is from genome assembly GCA_034112225.1 of Flavobacteriales bacterium. Taxonomy (GTDB): domain Bacteria; phylum Bacteroidota; class Bacteroidia; order Flavobacteriales_E; family Vicingaceae. The sequence continues at coordinate 8,655 of JAWUVT010000218.1, forward strand.
TCAAACAAACAATGGTGCTTAAATTCTTCTTCATTTTTTTCTTCTGTTTGAGCAAAACTCTCTAAAGAGAGACTTAAAAATAACGCTATAAGTAAAAAACTTCTCATCTCTATGAATTGATTTTAGTGGATACCTGCATATAAAATACTTGTGAATTGATGCACCTCTTCATTAAGGGTGCGGAAGTCATTTGTGTTAAATTTCATTACAGCATGATGTCCACACCAACGGGCTACAACTTTAACTGCAATCGCTTTATTTTCGTTATCGAGTAAAGCAAGTCCCCCAAATGCATTGTCTTTTTTAAAGCTATATTTTTTGTGATGAGTTGAGAAGGAAACAATTTTTACTGCTCCTGCTTTAAGAAAGTAAACGATCTCCTGATCCTCCCATTTGAAATTAA
>JAWUVT010000219.1:0-34842 GCA_034112225.1 Flavobacteriales bacterium
TAACCGTATTTACTGATGATGGATGTCCCAATTTAGAAGATACAGTTCAAGTAATTGTTCCCACATTTCTTCCCTTGGAAATTACAATTAACAGCAACCTGTATATCACTTGTCCTGGTGACTCTGTAATTTTACTTGTAACTGTTACAGGAGGTTCAGGTCAACCACTAATTTATACTTGGACTGATGGAGTAAATGTTTTTATAGGAAATAATAGTATAGCAAACCCATTAGTAACAACCATGTATACGGTATGGGTTATTGATAGCTGTGCAAAGAAGAGTGCTACATCTAATTTTACAGTTACAGTGCCTCATTTTTCTCCTTTGGTAATGGATGTGTTTTCTGAGGATACATTAATTTGCATAGGCAGTCAGGCAAATTTATGGGTGAGCGCTATTGGAGGAGAAGGCAGCTATTCTTATTCGTGGAGTAATGGCTCTACAGACACCTCTACACAAGTGTCACCAAGGATTAGTACAACTTATGATGTGGTGATAACGGATGGTTGTAGAACTCAAATTGAGACTTCGGTGGAGGTAACCGTCTCTGCTCCAGTTGCTAATTTTAGTTTTAACTATCACAGTGCTACAGAAGTTCAGTTCTACGATTTGTCAACTACCAATATTGTTGTTTACACGTGGACTTTTGAGCATGAAATATCTACAGAAAAAGATCCTTTACATAACTTTAGTTCTGGTGGTTCTCAGGATGTTTGGTTGTTGGTGGAGGATGAACATACGTGTCTGGATAGTCTGATGAAAACAGTTAAGCCCGTACTTTTGATTTATGCTCCAAATTCGTTTTCAGCAAATGGAGATCGATTAAATGATACCTTTAAGTTTACAGGCGATGGGGTAAAGTCATTTCATTTATTAATCTATAACAGATGGGGAGAACTCCTGTTTGAAACCGATAAAATTGACAATGGATGGGACGGCACCTTTAAAGGCAAAGAAGTCCCCGCAGGAGTTTATGTGTATAAGGTTCGAGTAGAGTCTTATCAGCAAACTGTAGTTGAAGAAGTAGGTAAAGTGACGCTTATTAAATAAGAAGCTCTCCAGTCATCTCTTTAGGAATTTTCACCTTTAAAAGTTGTAGAATAGTTGGAGCAATGTCCGCTAATTTTCCATTTTTTATAGCAGTAATCTCCTTGTCAATTAAGATACAAGGTACAGGGTTTAGTGTATGTGCGGTGTTTGGAGAGCCGTCTGCATTCAACGCAAAATCAGCATTTCCGTGATCCGCAATAATAATAAATGAATAGTTATTGGCGATCCCTGCAGTAACAATTCGCTCCACACAACTGTCTACCTTTTCCGCAGCAGCAGTAATTGCAGTATAAACTCCAGTATGACCGACCATGTCCGTATTCGCAAAATTTAAGCAAATAAAATCTGCCGTTTGAGCCTCTATTTCGGGCACTATTTTTTGAGTCACCTCTTCTGCACTCATTTCTGGCTGAAGATCATAAGTTGCTACGTTGGGAGATTTCGCGATCAATCTTTTTTCGCCTTCAAACTCAGCCTCTCGTCCTCCAGAAAAGAAAAAGGTAACGTGCGGATATTTTTCAGTTTCGGCAATACGAATTTGAGTTTTGTTGTTGGCGGCTAACACTTCGCCCAAGGTATTTTGAATGTTCTCTTTGTCGTAAATCACATGAACATTCTTAAAACTCTTGTTGTAATTGGTCATGGTTACATAATGAAGCGGAATGGTTTTCATTCCATGCTCCGTTAAGTTTTCTTGCGTTAAAGCGATGGTAATTTCTCTACACCTATCCGTTCTGTAATTAAAACAAATCACAACATCATTCTCTTTTATTCTGCCCTTAACAGCCCCATGCTCATCTGTCTTTACAATTGGTTTGATGAATTCATCTGTTAACTTATGGTGGTAAGAATCCTGAACCGAATTGACCAAATCACTGCTTTTTTCTCCAGTTCCATGTAAGAGTAAATCGTACGCTAATTTTACTCTCTCCCATCTATTGTCCCTGTCCATGGCATAATACCTTCCAATTACAGAAACTAATTCAGCTGAAGAATGGGCGATATTTTCTTCCAGTTTTTCCAGCTGTCCTTTTCCACTTTTAGGATCGCAATCTCTACCATCAGTAAAAGCATGAACAAAAACAGCGGGCAACTTATTTTTGGTGGCCAGTTCGCATAATTTATAAAGGTGCTTTTGGTGAGAATGAACTCCCCCATCAGAAACCAATCCCATAAAATGGACAGCAACATGGTTTGCTTTCGCATAACGAAATGCTGCTAGAATTGTTTTATTTTCAGCAATGGAGTGATCTGCAATAGCGTTATTTATTTTTGAAAAATCTTGATAAACCACTCTTCCGGCACCAATGTTTAAATGACCCACCTCAGAATTGCCCATTTGTCCCGCAGGCAACCCTACATGTTCTCCGTAGGTTTTTAGCGTAGAGTGCGGGAATTTTTTAAGGCAATGGTCAAAAAAAGGAGTGTTGGCATTGAATATGGCGTCAGATGCGGATTGATCTCCCAAACCCCATCCATCTAAAATTAATAAAGCAACTTTTTTTGAACCCATTGTATTTGTTTTTTACGAAGTTACTAGGATTATTTCTTTTGAGATTTTTTAGCACTAGAAAAACGTTTTCTTAAGAAGACTCTTTGAAGCATCACTGCTGGGAGCTTTCATCTCCTAAAATTCTTTAGTATAGATTTTATCATTTGATAACGGGAATAAACTTACTTATTTTTGCTTTTATTTTGAATTTAAATCGTTCCATTTTTTTTGAGCCTTATTTAAGGGGGAACCTATCCTGTAAAAGAGAAGAAGATTACGGAAGTGTTTCGATTTAAGCAGTATAAAATAAGAAGCAATCATGACCACTATTTGTCAAAATTAACTATGGAACAAATCATATCATCAGAATTTAAATTAGGAATAATCTCCGGAGGACAATTAGGGAAAATACTCGCGCTTGCAGCAAGCAATTGGGATGTACAAACGTATGTGCTGGATTCCGCAGCAGATTGCTCCGCAGCACAAGTCTGTACCAATTTAACCCAAGGAAGCCCACTCGATTATGATACCGTTCTTGCATTTGGAAACAAAGTAGACATGATTGCATTGGAAGTAGAAAATGTAAACATTGAAGCCTTATTGGAATTAAAAAAACAGGGGAAACGAATCTTTCCCGATCCAGACGTCTTGAGAATAATTCAGGATAAAGGATTGCAAAAAGAATTTTATAACACGGAAAATATCCCGACTTCACCTTATCAATTGTATGCCAATGAAGCCGATATTCGTGAAGCCATAAAGAAGGATGAAATAAGCTTGCCTTTTGTGCAAAAAATGAGAACGGCAGGTTATGATGGCAAAGGCGTAAAATTAGTACGGACAAAAGAAGACCTAACTGAATTGCTTTCCGGACCATCAGTTGTTGAAGATTTAACAGCCATTAAAAAAGAACTCGCCGTAATTGTAGCCCGAAACACCAAGGGTGAAATCGCGTGTTTTCCTACAGTAGAAATGGTATTTAACCAAGACGTTAATTTGGTGGAAGAGTTGATCTGTCCAGCAGACATCTCTGAAGCCATCAAAGCCCAAGCAGAGCAACTCAGCATCACCCTCGCAGAAAAACTAAATTTTGAAGGAATTTTGGCCGTAGAGTTGTTTTTAACCCAGGACAATGAATTGCTTGTTAATGAGGTAGCCCCTCGACCACATAACAGTGGTCATCATACAATTGAAGGAACAATTACTTCACAATACGAACAGTATTTAAGAGCTATTTTTGGATTTCCATTAGGCGATACGGCAATTCAATTGCCTGCAGTGATGTTGAATTTGTTGGGAGAGCCTAACTATTCTGGTCAAGTGAAGTACGAAGGCGTAGCAGAAAGTATGGCGTTGAGTGGAGTGAAAATACACATTTATGGTAAAAAACAAACCCGTCCTTTCCGTAAAATGGGGCATGTAACCATCATGGATAAAGACATCAAACAAGCAATTGTAAAAGCAAATAAAGTAAAACAAATCCTAAAAGTAAAAGCATGAAAAACCCGAAAGTAAGTATCATCATGGGATCAGATTCTGATTTACCAATTATGAAACAAGCCGCTGTTATACTCAAAGGTATGGAGATCCCTTTTGAGTTAACCATTGTTTCGGCACACAGAACACCACAACGGTTGGTAGAATTTTCTGAAAACGCACATCTTCGAGGAATTGAAGTGGTGATTGCTGGAGCGGGTGGAGCTGCTCATCTCCCTGGAATGGTTGCTGCAATATCTCCATTGCCTGTAATTGGAGTGCCCATAAAATCCTCTAACTCTATAGACGGTTGGGATTCTGTTTTATCTATCCTGCAAATGCCTGGAGGTGTTCCCGTTGCTACCGTTGCTTTAGATGGCGCAAAAAATGCAGGAATATTGGCCGCTCAAATCTTATCCGTTGGCAATCCTGAAATCCGCGAAAAGATTATCGCTTACAAGAATGAATTGAGGCAACAAGTAGAAGAAAAAATAAAAAAATTAGGCGATTAAAATAGCCGCTGCTAACAGAAAAAAAGAGCCTATTTCAATCCGTTGAACTAGGCTTTTTTTTGAGGCCTACTAAATTCACTTTAGCGATTGGGTGACATTAGTCCTCCATTTAAAGTTTTCCAAACGTGACGCCCTCTAAAGGTTAGGATTGTCATTCAGAACGATATTTTCCAATTTTTATTGGGAACAAAATGAAGTGTGGAATCTTTTTATCTAAGGGTTGTTTTTATCTGTCAATTCCCACTTTTGCTTTGTAAGAGTTCACTGGAGATCTCTTCTAAGTAAATGAATACTTCTAGCTTTTTTTTGGAGATCAATAGCTCGTTAAAACGAAGTGGTCGGATGACTTTGGATTCAGCATCAAGTCATTCGACGACTATTTAACGTTTAATTATTTTATTGAAATGATTCTCCCCATTCACATGAATTTGAATCAGGTAAACCCCTTTCGCACAACTGTTCATACTTAGGGTATGTTTAGATACATCAGTACTTTCTTCTAAAACAACTCGTCCTGATAAATCCCTTACTCGAATCCATCCCATTGTTTCTTCTGAAGTGTTTAACGAAATGGTAATTTCTTCATTAAACGGATTCGGATAATAACTGAAAGAATTAATACCAGCTCTAGTTCTGTGAACTGCCACAATGTTTGAATATTCAAAAGCACCATTAAAATCAATTTGTTTTAATCGGTAATAGGTAAGCTCTAAAGGGTTGTCATCACGACCCAAGTAGGTTCTAACTGAATTGGAATTTCCATTTGCAGGAATGCTGTCTATTCTTGAAAAAGTGGTAGCATCTGAAGAAGCTTCAATGATAAAACATAGGGCATTGATCTCTGTTGCCGTTTGCCAGTTCAATTCATTTTGATTCGCTACTTGTTTCGCTGTAAAATTGATATATTTAACGGGCAATGCAGTTGCTGCACTTTCATACGCCCCCATCCATGGAGCTACTGGCCTTACAGAAGAATTTCTATCCGCACTTACAGTGGTAGACAAATTATCCCCTGTACTTGTACCTCTCCATGACGCTGAGGTTACATAACCTTTTGCATCAATCGTAATTCCGGTTGTACCTGAAGTGGTTTTATAAAATACTGCATTTGCATCATCTCCTGTGGCTTTCCAATCCGTAGAATCCTTATTGTTTAACGCATTATCATTTCCATAGTCATAGGCATTATAATCAGCAGTATAGCTTGATAAGCCTATGTCTAAGCAACGGTATTCACCATTGCCAATGCCATCAAGACCGAAAATATTTTGAATATTATTATTATAGATTAAAATTCCTGTAGCAGAAGAGGTACATTCTAAACCTTTAAAGTCCGTTTCATAGTTATTCGGAGTGCCTTTTTTGACGGTCATTGATCCAGAGATTTTTATGGTATTGTGATGTATTTTTGTGTTATCACCAGAATTTGAGATCCCTGTTAAGTTTTCGTCTCCGTCTGAACTAAATAGGGCTACATTGTTATAAATAGTTGTTGCTGCTGAAGTCGTTTGAACAAATATGCCTGTAAACACATTGCATTGCCCTCCATAAAACGACTGACTTGGATCGCTATCCCACATAGGTCTATTCCCTGTAAATCCATAAATAATATTTTTTGTAATATTAAAATCCCCCGCAACATCAATACCTGTCATGTTTGAAGCACCTGTTCCTTCATACGTATCCATCCCATTAAAAAAGTTGTAAATTTCATTATGGTTGATTGTACCTGTGGCGCTAGCATCTCCGATTTCAATACCTTTTAAATGACCTGCATAGTCACCATGTTCAGAACCGTTGTCTGTATCATATGCATAGTCCATATCGTGTATTGAATTGTCACTTGCGTTTAAGGTTACTGCTCCTGACATAATCGAAATAACAGCTCCTCCATTGTATTGATATCCTGCACCATCATTCTCATTATCGATAGACCAATTAATTTCAGCAAATTCATTACTATCTACAGTAAAGACTGATGCAGAGCCATGCATGCGAAGAATATCTACTCGTGAATCTACATGTATATCAATATCATGCTCTACTAAAGTATCTCCAATTGTGTTGTGGCTAAAGTCAAGTTCATTATTATTGTCAAAATAGAATAATTCATCGGTATTAGAATCGGTATCCACATAGAGGTCTGTAAAAGTATTGTTGGTGATTTCAACATCTGACTCATCATCCGTATCAGAACTAATTAGCATGTAATTTGAAGAGGCTGCAGATGTCCTGTCAGCAACACTAGTAGAAGGGCTATCTCCTAATAAATCTAAATCATCCATTGTATTGTTGGTAATGGATAATGTTGGGGTGCCACCAAGTCCCACATCATCATAATAAATCCCAATAAATTCGCCATCTCCAGATTGGTCAATTGCTTGAATCGTATTTCCATCTATTGTTACTGTTGATGTAAGTGATCTATTCTCAATCCAAATGGGGTAGAAACTTCCCGCATCTTGTTTTTCCATTTTAACGAAACTATTACCAGAAATGTCAAGATTACCAGCTACATTTCCTGCTCCAATCTTTACACAATAAAAGGGATTTCCATCACCATTAATCAGCAGCTCTGCTCCGGTTCCATCTGCTGTTTTAGAGCCAAAAGAGTTGTTGGTAATTGTTAGGTTTGTTAGGGTGTATGAAGTTTCATTCACAATAAACCCTTTGTCTTTTCCAGAGTCATCATCTAAATCTATTTCGCTATAAAATGAATTATTATCAATTATTAGATCGGTTACAGTTCCCATGATAGAGATGTACCCTACATGATCTGTTTTGGTAACGCCAACATCGTTTCCTAATATGTTTTTAAATTCACAATTTGTAATATCTATATCATTCACGGGAACTGTCCCGGTCCAATTAGAGAGTGAAATACCAGTCCATGGTTCTGCAGTGGTTCCAGAAGGCCTGTCAGCGACAATGCAATTGTCAATGTCATTATTATCATTTCCTGTTGGAGAAGATGAAGCATCCATCCAATAGGTAATTAATCCAACTTCAGAACCTCCATTGTATTCTGTTTCGCCATAAATATTACAATATTTTATGGTGTTGTTTGTCGCATCATCTTCAAATACGATTACTGCTCCAGCATCCTCAGTGCTAGGATTTGCAGTATTCTCGATCGTAATAAATTTGTCGGATCCCAATCCTCCTGGTCTACCATCGATAATTACATAGTCTGCTTGGTCAAATGTCATTAAATAAGCAGTAGTTATTGAATTGCTATAATAATGATTGGTTGCATTGTATGGGTTGTACTTAATTTCTATAGCACTGGAAACAGTTGATTCAGGTCTTATTGTTATCGTGTTTATTGAAGTCGCAGAATTGCTGCCTAATAGAATTCCATCGGTTGCATCGCCATCATTCCCTTCTGTTGAAGTGTTATAATTTAACTGTAATTCAATGATATAAGGAGTTCCTGCTGGAATAGTTTTTATCGCATCATATGCAGACTGAATACTGGTATAATCAAAGCCTGATGAGCCTACAGTAACGACTGTTGCATTAAAGAAATCGGTTCCAGGAGCCCCATTATTTACAGATGTATAGGTACTGTGACTTGCGGTAATAATGACTGTGTTTTCCTCTGTGTCATATTGTAGATCTGTCCATGCAATTTGCCCACTACTAAAAGAGGACGTTAAATCAGCATCCAAAACAGAAGAAATATTCCCTATTCCGCCTTCGCTAATAGTAACTGTTCCTGATGCGTCTGTATCCAGATTGTTATTGACATCTTGCGCTTGAACTGTGGCTGTAAAATCGGTGTTGATCATGCTTGTAGCAGGAGGGGCAGATGAATACACCAGTTTTGTAGCAATCACATCCACCTTGTTGTTTTCACCTGTAACAGAACTCGTTACTGCGCTAAAAGCAGTAAATCCAGACCCTGTTCCAGCAGTTGTATTGGCATTCGTAATTTCAAATTGAAATTGTTCTTGATCAATAACGGTTCCTGTCTCAAAGGTTAAATACAGGTCCAAGGTTTTACTACCATTATCTGTTGCGGAGGATGAAAACCCTGAGAAGACCATGGTTTCACCAGCAACAGTGATTTCTGCAAGCTCTGTTGCTCCATCATACAATGCCGCTTGTTTTATGGTGCTGGCCCATGAGTTTCCTCCAGTAACCCCATCGCTAGCTCCAGGGATTATCGTGATATCAGTTAATTCTGTTGGCTCCGCATCGGCATCAGAACCTGCACCACCATCACGAATGGTAAAAGACCAAATTTGGTGAGCATCTCCTGTTCCGGTAATGCTTGCCGCGGTTTTGGCATTGTAATCAATGTCTGCCATTTCATTGTTGCCTGTAACAATATCAGAACTAGCGTTGGCAGCTACAAAAGACACTTCCGCTCCATAACTTGTGCCACAGGAGTTGGTCGCATATGTCTTTACATAATAGATTTGTCCAGGAGTTAGTCCTGTGATTGAACTGGTGTATGCTCCAGTTCCAGCAGCCCCATCAGTTGTTTTACTATCCGCAGTAGTTGGAGCGCCTCCAGTGTTCCAACAAACGCCATGCTGAGTTACCAAGCCACCTCCTACAGAAGTAACATTCCCATTTCCAGTAGCAGTTGTTGTTGCAATTAAAGAAACAGCTTGCGTAGTTACTGCTGGTGCTCCTCCGATGTCAAAGGTTGTACTTGCTTTGTCCCAGTCTAAATTAGGGGTTCCTCTTTCAGCATTTAATGTGAGTCCTGTTCCCGATACAGTGTGTGTAAGCGCATTAAATGTGGCTAACCCTGAAATGGCCGCAACTTCAACAGGGCTTCCTGTTAAAGTTCCAGAAGAAGTAATTCTGATGTTTGAGGTAATATCGATATCTCTATTCCCATTTTCATCTGTTGCCTCTACTGTTACAGATGGTGACATACCAACATTCGTACATGCATTGGATGGTTCCTGATCAAATCGAAGTTCTGTGGCAACAATTGTTATTGCACACTTAGCAGCTCCACTCTCAACAGAATATGTTCCTAATTGTGAACCTGAAGCATCTTCTGTCGTTGAGACATCTGAAACGTTAAAAACTAAATTGTCTCCGTCAACAATGCCCGTCATATTTGGTTTAAGCCAAATGCTCAAGGTATAAGTTTCATCTGTTCCATTGGCAATAGAAACAAAATCATCTCCTGAAAACGTTATTGTTGAAGCAGCAATTGTTCCAACTTCATTTGCTAAACCAAAACCATTCAAATATGCTCCATCAATAACCGTAGACCAATCAGCAACATCATCCCCAGTTCCTTTAGTAATTTGTATCTGATCGAAAATCGTTGTTAAAACATCTGTTGTTCCTAAATCTGTTAGTGTAAAATCAAAAACTTCTATTTTTTCGGCTTCTGTATCTACTAATGAAGAAATGGTTGCAGGTTCTAGTAAAGTAGCAGAGGCTTCAATTTTTGAATCGCTATCGCTAAGGATATTACAAGAAACACTTGCTACCCAACCTGACCTTAGGCCAGTTCCATCAGAACAAAAACTGAATGTAAGGCATCCAGAAGCGTGAGATGAGGTAAATGTTGTTGGACTAGTTACAGGATTAAAAGAGTTCGTATACGCAGGAGCATTACAACTTCCAGAGAACGCTCCATCGGTATTGGTGGTGATCTGATTTGTAGCAGTATTGGCATCAAAAACTCTCAATCCATCATAATTATCCTCAGAATCATATGCTGAAAACGTAACAATTGTTTGGGCATTTGCCACATTAGGACAAATAATTATCTGACTACTTTCACCATTACCATAATCTGATCCAGCACCTCCAGAGTCATAAAATGTAGCATCACAAGTATTTACCGTTCCACCATCGCTTATTAATATGATTTGAGGGGTAATGTCAAAATTAGTACTTATTCCGCTTGTTAATCCGCTACTTGTACTGGTTATACTTCTAGTGGTTTCAGCAACAGAATGTACAATGTCACTGAAGGAAGAAAGTCCTGAAGTTGCAGATACTGGTGAGGTTACGGTCATTGTTCCAGTTGAAGTTAATGTTATTCCAGCTGCAAAATCGGCATCACGGTGTCCATTAACATCTGTGACTTCTACTTCTACAGATGGAGACATCGTAGAATTTGCGGATGTATTTGTAGGTTGCTGTACAAATAATAATTTTGTAGCGTCCACATCAATGGCCAAGCCGCCATCTCCACTCTCTAAATCTTGAGCTGCTCCAAAAGAAGAACCTGCTGCATCTTCTGTGATACTTCCATCATGGATTTTAAACTCTAGTAAATCACCATCAATAGTTGCTGCTGGTGTCATGGATGTAGATAACCGTATTTTTAAAGTATAGGTTTCGGAAGCGCCTCCATCAGCAATTGTAATCATATCATTTAGAGAGAAAGTAATGTTACTAGGATTTACAGTTCCAGCCAAGTCAGCTTGGTCAGGTCCATCAATCCATGCTCCAGCAATCACAGTTGTCCAATCTGCAACAGCATTGATAGAGCCTTGTTCTATAATCAAAGCATCAATGATAGTACTTAAAGCATCTCCTGAGCCTGGATCGGCTAAGGTAAAATCGAAAACAGACAATTTCTCTCCATCCGTATCTACTAGCGAAGAAATGGTAGCTGGCTCCGAAAGGGTTGCTGATGTCGCGATGGTTGAGGTTGCGTCATTAAGACTTGCGATTACAACTGCATAATCTTCATATTCACCATAACCTGTATTTGAACAAGAGCTGGGGTCTGTATTGAATTTTGACGCTACTCTCATTCTTGTAGTTCCCGTTGAAGCTGTAACTGGAACAGAAATGTTTGGAATTATATTAGATATCCCATTTGTTTCAGCGGAAGCATCTCCACAATCATATTGTTCATCTGTAGTGTTAAAAGTTCCATCGTCATTCCAGTCAATCCATACAAAGGTATGGCTGGTATATGAACCCTCTGTATTAACATATACACTGAAATTATATGACAAACCTAGCTGAATATTTGCGGTTTGAGTCGCGGTAAAATCTTCAATATCTGTGTTTGTATTATCAGCATCGCTATAATCTAAGTCATTAAATATAACACGTGTTATTCCTGTCGCATCAGAGCTTGAAACTGTAGGCGTGCAATATGTCTGCCCTTGCCCTTGGAGGCAAAAACCAAGAATGAACAGCAACAAGAAGTATTGTTTTATTTTAAATAAATTCATAAGTTCAAAATATGTTTTCAATAGCTATTGATCATTTTTTTTTTGGCTGATACTGCTTGATACGGGCTAATGTTCGGTAAGCGCGCAACATTTTTAATTTTTTAACTAAAATACGAATAACACCACAATTATTTAACAAGTATAGAAAATATTACGGTTGTTTTAACAGCAAATAGGTATCGATTCATGAATTTGAACACCAAAATGGCTCTAGCGCTGTAAGTTTTTGAGGGGTACAAAAATTGAAAAAGCCACATCGCCTCATTTGTTTTGTAAACGAGACCTCTCTATGGCCATGGAGAGGAGCCCGCTTTTGCTTGGAAATGCCCATCGGTAAGGAGTGTCGAATAGCGCTTATTTTATTTTTATCAATTTAATCTGCTTTTTATTTGCAAATACAATAGTAATACTATTACATTTGCAAACAATTACTTTGCAAATGAATAATTTTCTATCTAAAATAGCCATTCAAGTGAATGAGAAGGTTTATCTAAAGGATCCTGAATCAAGTGAATTAGGAAAGAAAATACTCCATGGTGGAATTGACATGTTGGAGGAATTGGGTTTTGAAGAATTTACCTTTAGAAAATTAGCCAAAGCAATTCAATCGACAGAAGCCTCCATTTACCGATATTTTGAGAGTAAGCATAAATTACTCCTTTACTTAACTTCTTGGTATTGGGGTTGGACGGAGTATCGATTGGTGTTTGGATTAACCAATATAGAATCGCCTCATGAAAGGTTAAAGAAGGCGATAGTTCTGTTGACGGAAGAAGTGAAAGAGGACAGTGATTTTTCGCACATTAACGAGGTAAAGCTCAATAGAATTGTTATCGCAGAATCCTCAAAGGCTTATTTGAATAAAGAGGTGGATGAAGAGAATAAAGCAGGAGTGTTTTCTGGATATAAGCAAATCGTACAGCAAGTAAGTAACATCATTATTGAAATCAATTCGGTGTATAAATTCCCACACATGTTGGTGTCAACAATCATTGAAGGAAGTCATCATCAACGTTTTTTTTCAGCACATTTACCTAAACTAACAGATCAAATAAAAGGAGAAGATGCTATTGTTTCTTTTTATACTTTATTAGTTTTTCAAGCAATTATTGAGGATGAGAAATAGCACTCTTGAAAGATCAGCAATTCCTTTTTTGGCCAGGTGGTGTGCCTTTGGGTTGTTGTCTGTTTTTGTTCACCTTACGGTGGTTTTACCATTTACTGATATTCAGAATGTAGACACGGCCATTGCCGAAAACATGGCAGATACAGAGAGTGAGCTAGAAACAGAAGAATTAGACGAGGTTGTAGAAGATGCACTCGCAAAGTTATTGACTGCGGGGGTTGTTTCCCAGAATCAATGGGCAGAATTAGCTGTAACTGCAGAAAATAACCTACACGTTAGTTTGTTCGGACCTCCGCCCGAATTGATTTAGGCCTTCTTTTTAGAAAGGCCGATTACCATTCCTACATTTTTTTTAAGAAGACAACATTTTAAATGTTGCAAATAGTTGTAAATAAATAGTTTACTCAATGGAAACGACAAATAGATTAACCCCAATAAAAAGATTTTTCAATTTATTAAAAGTAGATCAACAAGAGATTGCCAGCATCTACATTTATGCTCTTTTTAATGGGATGGTTACCCTTTCAATTCCCCTTGGAATTCAGGCAATAATTAGCTTTATCACCTCAGGAGAAATCTCAAGTTCATGGATAGTACTCGTTATTTTTGTAGTGTTAGGAGTTGGGTTTACCGGCATTATGCAAATTATGCAATTGACCATTACCGAGAGTTTGCAGCAGAAAATTTTTACCCGATCTGCGTTTGAATTTGCCTATCGAATTCCTCGAATGAAGATGGAGGCCATCGATCAAGCTTACCTGCCAGAATTGGTCAACCGTTTTTTCGATACGCTTTCGATACAAAAAGGATTGCCAAAAATATTAATGGATTTTTCCAGTGCTTCCTTACAGATCGTTTTTGGATTAATACTGTTGTCCTTGTATCATCCATTTTTCATCCTATTTAGTTTGGTGATACTCTTAATCGTCTACCTTATTTTTAAATTTACGACCCCTCAAGGATTAAAAACCAGCCTTAAGGAATCTACTTATAAATACGAAGTGGCCCATTGGTTAGAAGAATTGGCGAGGGCCAATGCCACTTTTAAGTTGGCAGGAAAAACAAGTTTGCCTCTGGATAGAACAGATGAAAAAGTAGCCCAATATTTAATACACCGTAAAGCACACTTTAAAACACTATTGGTGCAATATATCAATTTGGTAGGTTTTAAAATGGTGATTGCTGCCGGATTGTTATTGATTGGAGGATTGTTGGTGATCAATCAGCAAATGAATATCGGTCAATTTGTAGCCTCAGAAATAATTATCATTTTAGTGTTGGCCTCAGTAGAAAAGCTAATCTTAAGTATGGATACCATTTACGATGTGCTTACCGCAATTGAAAAAGTAGGCAGTATCACAGACATCCCACTTGAAAAAGATGAGGGTGCTCCTATTCATTTTCATGAAGGAGAAGCCATAGCGATAAAAGCAAAAGAATTGTCTTTTCAATTTAAAGACTCACGAGAGAAGATTATTAATGCCATTTCTTTAGACATAAAAGCGGGAGAAAAAGTATGTGTTTCAGGGTATAATGGTTCAGGAAAATCATTTTTATTGCAACTGGTTGCAGGGCTTTTTGACTCTTACCAAGGAGCAATCTCATTCAATAATATTCCCATATCAAGTTTGTGCAAAGAAGATGTCAGGTCTTACATTAATGACAGTTTAGCCAAGGAAGATATTTTTAAAGGAACATTGTTAGAAAACATTACACTGGGCAAGCCTGAGATAGAAAATCGTCAAATTCATGAAATAGTTGAGGTCTTAGGATTGGCTGACTTTGTTGCCAATAGTGAAAATGCCTATCAAACCATGCTCTTGCCTGAAGGTAAAAATTTGCCCAAAAGTATTCGGTTAAAAATAATGTTAGCCAGAAGCTTGGCAGGAAACCCTAAGCTCATTTTAGTAGGAGAGAACTTTAATCATTTAGAGAGAAAGGAGAAGCAAAAATTTCTTCACTATTTATTAAGAGCGGATAAGGTAGTTACCGTAATCGCGGTATCCAACGACCCTGAAATTGCCAAACACTTTGATCAAGTGATCGTCTTAGAAAAAGGAAAAGTGATCGGTAGTGGTCCGTTAAATGCTTTAAAAAATAAAGCTTGGTTCAATCAAATCTTCCAAACCCAATAAACGATGTTAAACGTTAGTGAAAATAGAATTGAAGGAAAAGTGAATACCAAAAATTACCAATCCTTTTCGATGGTGATGAACTATAAAGCCAGTAAGATTTTTACCCGAATGTTACTGCTGTCATTTGCATTTTTATTGGTGGTGTTGTTCCTTCCATGGACTCAAAACATTAGGTCTACAGGATATTTAACTACCCTTCGTCCAGATCAAAGACCACAAACTATTCATTCGATTATCGCCGGAAAAATAGATAAATGGTATGTAAAAGAAGGAGACCTTGTTCAAAAAGGAGATACCATATTGTTTCTTTCAGAAATAAAAGACGAGTATTTAGACCCTAACCTGTTGGCAAGAACAGAACAACAAATTAAGTCTAAAGAGCTTTCTGTGCAATCGTATATGGGGAAAATAAATGCCCTGGATGCTCAAATTGATGCCTTGTTAAAAACCAAATCTTTAAAAAGTGATCAAGCCAAAAACTACATCAAACAAGCTCAGTTAAGTGTGCTGTCTGATAGTGTTGATGTAGAAGCAGCAAAAACCAACTATCAAATTGCCATTCAACAGTTTGACCGGCAAGAACAATTGTACCAAGAGGGGTTGAAATCGTTAACAGATTTAGAAACTAAAAAGTTAAAACTTCAGGAAACACAATCGAAAATGATTAGTTCAGAAAACAAGCTGTTAAGCAGTAGAAACAAATTAATTAACGCGAAAGTAGAAATTAATTCTATTAATAATCAATACGTAGATAAACTCTCTAAAGCAGAATCAGAAAAATTTACGGCACTATCCAGCATGTATGATGCGGAGGTATTGGTAACCAAAATGCAAAATCAGTATATGAATTACTCGATAAGAACAGGACTGTATTATATCACCTCGCCAATTGATGGTATTCTTACAAAAGCGATCCGTTCGGGGATAGGAGAAACCGTTAAGGCAGGAGAGGAGATGGTGAGCATTATGCCAGGTAAATATGATTTAGCAGTAGAAATGTATGTGAAACCGTTTAATCTGCCACTTCTTGAAATGGGACAAAAAGTTCGCTTTATGTTTGACGGTTGGCCTTCAGTAGTTTTTTCAGGCTGGCCAAGTGCATCGTTTGGAACATTTGGAGGAAGAATTGTAGCCATCGATAACTTTATTAGTCCGAATGGAAAATATAGAATTTTTGTAGCTCCAGATCCTGCTCATGTTGCATGGCCAAAAGAATTAAGAGTCGGTTCTGGAGCTAGAGGAATTGCCTTGCTGAAAGATGTGCCGATTTGGTATGAGCTCTGGAGAAACTTAAATGGTTTTCCTCCAGATTATTATAAAGAAAAAGAGATACAAACAAGCAAGAAATAAAAAATGAAAAAAATAACCGTTGTCTTATTGTTGCTCTCGTTTCATCTTTCTACTCAAGCAGAGCAAGAAAAGTTGTTGACTTTTGATGCATTTATGGAGCAAGTTAAAACACAGCATCCACTAGCC
Organism: Flavobacteriales bacterium; assembly: GCA_034112225.1. GTDB lineage: Bacteria > Bacteroidota > Bacteroidia > Flavobacteriales_E > Vicingaceae. The sequence continues at coordinate 16,445 of JAWUVT010000219.1, forward strand.
ATTCAGGCAGATTTAAGGCTCCAAAAAGGAGCTGCTAACTTGCAAATGGCTAGGGGTGGTTTTGATCCTAAACTATTTTCTGAGGTCTCACAAAAATATTTTTCCGACAAACAATATTATAGTGTAATTAGTAGTGGGTTAAAAATACCCACGTGGTATGGTATTGAAGTAACAGGAGGGTATTCACAGAATGATGGGGTATTTTTAAACCCTCAAAATAGCACGCCCGAAGCAGGGTTGTGGACTGCAGGGATTTCTGTTCCAGTTGGGCAGGGGTTGTTTATTGATCAAAGAAGAGCAGCACTTAAAAAAGCGAAAATTTATCAAGAAAGCACCTTGGCTGAAAGAGCTGTGTTGTACAATGCCTTACTTTATGAGGCAGGAAAAGCCTATTGGAATTGGTTTGAAAGCTACAATACGATCAAGGTCTATAAAAATGCACTGGAGGTTGGTCAGCAACGGTTTGATGCGGTAAAGCAAGGCGCTTTATTGGGCGATAAACCAGGCATAGATACTGTTGAGGCATCCATTCAGGTTCAAAACAACATGTTGAATTGGCAAGAAGCGAACTTAAATTATAAAAATGCTACCGCAATGCTTGCTGTTTACTTATGGGCAGACGGAATCGTTCCTTTAGAAATTGAGGAAGAAACAAGGCCTATCCACAGTGAAGATCTCCTAACCGTTTATGCCAATTTAGAATTAAAAAAGACGTTGGACAGTTTGACCAATCGGCATCCATTATTACAGCAATATCAATATAAGTTGGCTCAACTAAAAATTGATAAACAATGGAAGCGTGAACAACTAAAGCCTCAATTCAATTTAAAATACAATGCAATCAATCAGTCCATAGGAAATGCAGATTTTGCAACTTATAACGCGAACAATTATACTTGGGGTCTTGAATTTAGCCTGCCTATTTTTTTGAGAAAAGAAAGGGGTGATTTAGCATTGACTCAATTAAAAATTAATGATGCAGAGCTTGAGTTGTTGGCCAAACAAGCTGCAATTAATGCGAAGGCAATAGCTGCTTTTAATAAGTTAACAATTACGCAACAACAAATTACGCTGTATGCCAGAACGGTAAATGACTATTCAATACTATTAGCGGGAGAAAGGCGAATGTTTAACGCCGGAGAAAGCTCCTTGTTTATGGTGAATTCTAGAGAGGCGGGATTCATTAAAACCCAATTAAAATACATACAACTCTTAACAAAAAACCACAAAGCAATTTTAGAATTAAACTATGCTGTTGGATTGTTGAAAAACAAGGGATAGCTTAAAAAAAAATAGAATGATACTACTACACATAATTTCCGAAGAAGAACAACAAGCCCTTGAAATAGTAGATTTTTTGATGGAAGAAAATCTCTTGTTAGAAGCCGTTTGTTTAGAAAAGGTGCTCGTCAGAAAAAAGAATAAATTGGGGAATCCAGAAAGTGTTAAGCAGACCTTAATTATGGGTAAAACAAAAGCGTTATTGTTTAATGCTATCGCCCAAACCCTTCAAGATAAATATCAAGAGAATTGTCCTGTGATCTATTCCGTGCCTATTGTGCAAATGGATTGGGAGCAATCTAAACAGTTGGTAAATGAAGTTTCTCAGGACTGATTTGATGCCGTAATTTTTTATCCTACAACCGATAAGTTTAGGGATGTTTTTTTTATGATTTTTTGAGTGCAAAATGCTCGCGTTTTCTTTGCTTGCACTTTTTTGTGAAAGACGGATGCGACCTCTGTTATGAGATTAACTCTTGAAAAACTTCAATGCTCGTTATGGCTTGATGGTTTTTGGACAACTTCAATTCTGAGAGTAAGTTTTTGTTACAGCAGATGTGAAGGTGAGGGTTGTTTAGCGCTTGGTCCATTTTAGAAAAATAGGGATTCAGTATTTTTTGCTGATTACTTTTAACTGCAAAAGTAAGATAGTGTGTGGGTTGAATCTGATTTGAAATGGTTTGTAAACTAGAGACTGGAACATTGGCTCCTAAGTAATATACTGGGTATCCTTTTGCACGCAATCCATAATTTGCGATTAATAAACCAAGCTCATGATGTTCTCCTTCAGGAAGAAATAAAAGCCATTTTTTAGCCTCATTTTTTGGAGGACTTAAGGCATCAATAGCAGTAAATATTTTTTGTTTCACTAAGTTAGTAATGAAATGTTCTTGAGCAGGGTTCATTTTGGTGATGGACCATAACAAACCGATTTTGTTTAACATTGGGTAAATCACCCTTTGATAAGCGATCATCAATCCAAAACTCAATATTGAATTTGAAAATGCTTTTTCGAAAAGAGCTTCATCATAAGTGAGTCCTGCAGTGATGAGTTGGTTAATCAGCGTTTCTTCCTTGATTTCTGACGTGATCGAATTTGCTAATGCGCCAACTTTGTCATTTATTTCTTGATCGGTTAACTTACTAATTGCTGAAATTTTGTGGCCAGCGTTCATTAATGAAACCACATTTAGCAATTTTTTGAGTTGCTCATCGTCATAATAACGGATGTTGGTTTTTGACCTTAAAGGCGTAAGAATTTTGTAGCGTTGTTCCCAGATTCGGATGGTGTGCGATTTAACGCCAGTGAGATTCTCGAGATCTGAAATTTTGTAGGTACCCATAATGTTTAGTATCAGTCAAAATTAATTAATTTAACAAATTAAATACAATCAGTAATGTAAAAGAAGCAATACCTAAGGAATCTGATAGTATTTCTCTGCTCATTTCTTAGGCTTATTGACTCGTATTTGTTAAAATTGTTTATACAATAGTACGATTAGTTAAACAATAACACTACTTTTGTGTAGTTATTTTTATTAAAAGTTAAACAAAGTGAATATTTCAATAATCGTATTGATTGGTCTACTCGGTTTAGGGATGGTTGGCCAATACAAGGCGAATAAGTTAACCCGACAAGTAGAGACTCCTAAATATACCGTTTTAGGTCGTTATGCTCAATTTGAAGTAAGGAGCTATCCAGAAATGATAATAGCAACCACTTCCATGGGAGTTGGAGATTATTCTAGTCAATCAACAAAAGGGTTTAGAACCATAGCCAGTTATATTTTTGGTGGAAATGAAGAAAATAAAAAAATCAGTATGACTGCTCCCGTTATCTCCTCAATTGAAGATACCATGAGGATGAGTTTTATTATGCCTGCTGCGTATAGCTTGAGTGAGTTGCCTCAGCCGAATAATAAGCAAGTAGACCTAAAAGTTCAACCTGAAAGGGTGATGGCGGTAATTCGTTTTGGAGGATTTGCGAGTAACAAAGACCTGAAGCGTTACACCGCGCTCCTTCAAGAAAGTTTAGCTGCCCAAGGATTAGACTCTAGCGGTAAAATCTATTTCCAAGGGTATAACCCTCCTTTCCAGCTGTTGAATAGAACTAATGAAGTAGCCATTGAAATGATAAATTATGAATAAGAAAACAATAGCCATAATTGGAGCTGGATTTTCAGGTCTATCTGCTGCCGCCTATCTGGCCAAAGAAGGCCATGTTGTTCACGTTTATGAAAAAAACAAACAACTCGGGGGTAGGGCGAGGCAATTTCAAAAAGATGGATTTACCTTTGATATGGGTCCAAGCTGGTACTGGATGCCAGAAGTAATGGAGTCCTTTTTTAAAGATTTTGATTCTGCTACAAAAAACTATTTTGAATTAAAGGAATTGTCTCCTGCCTTTAATATCGTATTTGATAAGCAAGAAGAATTAACGGTTCCTAGCGATTTTAATGAATTGCGAATGCTGTTCGAATTAATTGAACCGGGAAGTAGTCTTGAGTTAGATCTTTTTATGGAGGATGCCAAAGAAAAGTATGACATCAGTTTTTCAAAACTCATTGAGAAGCCAGGCTTGTCTATCTTAGAATATTTGGAATATGATACGATCAAACAATCCTTGAGATTGAATTTATTTTCCTCCTATCAAAAGCTGGTACATCAAAAATTTAAACATCCCCAATTGCGTGCGTTAATGGAGTTTCCAGTACTATTTTTGGGCGCTAAACCTAAAAACACGCCCTCACTCTATAGCTTAATGAATTATGCAGGATTGAAATTAGGCACCTACTATCCAATGGGAGGTTTCTATTCGCTTGTTGAAGCAATGGTTGACGTTTGCAAACAGCAGGGGGTTGTTTTTCATACCAATACAGAGGTTTCAGGATTTAAGGTGAAACACGGAGAAATTATTTCTATTGAAGCGAATGGAGTTTCTAAAGTTGTGCATGGAGTAGTCGGTTCGGCAGATTATCACCATATTGAATCTAAAATATTGGACCCAGAATACAGGAATTATTCCGATCAATATTGGGAAAAGAAAACCTTTGCTCCGTCCAGTCTTATTTTTTACCTGGGCATCAATAAAAAGATTGAAAAGTTAAACCACCATACCCTGTTTTTTGATGCTGATTTTGAAAAACATGCCACAGAAATATACGACGATAAAAAATGGCCCGACGATCCGTTGTTTTATGTATGTACTCCTTCAAAAACAGACCCTTCGGTGGCTCCCGAAGGGTGTGAGAACTTATTCGTTCTTATGCCTCTGGCTACTGGACTGGAAGATACGGAGATCTTGCGAAAAAAGTACTTTGAACTGATGATGAAACGACTTGAAAATTATCTTGGAGAATCCATTCAAGAGCATATTCTTGTAAAAGAATCCTATTGTATTAAAGATTTCGAAACCGATTATAATGCCTTTGGTGGAAATGCCTACGGGTTGGCAAACACGCTCCGCCAAACGGCTATTTTCAAACCAAAAATGATTAATAAAAAAATTAACAACTTAGTCTATACTGGCCAATTAACCGTTCCAGGGCCTGGAGTTCCTCCTTCTCTTATTTCGGGAAAAATAGCCGCTAAGCTTTTAAGTCAAACTTTAAAAACCAATTCATATGAAGCTGATATTTGATGAGCTATCCGCACATTGTGCTCAACGTACTACTCAACAATACAGCACGAGTTTCTCTTTAGGAATTAAGTTGCTTGATAAATCTTTGCACCGTCCCATTTATGCCATTTATGGTTTGGTTCGATTTGCAGATGAGATTGTAGATAGTTTTCATGAGTTTAATAAGGCGGAATTACTTTCAGAGTTTAAAGCTGATGCCTATCGTTCAATTGAAAAAGGAATTAGTTTGAATCCAATTTTAAATGAATTTCAATGGGCGGTTAATAAGTACAAGATAGACCATCAATGGATAGCCACGTTTTTTAAAAGCATGGAAATGGACTTAAACGAAAAGGATCATAACGCGGGATCTTACAAAGACTATATTCTTGGCTCTGCAGAAGTGGTTGGTTTAATGTGTTTACATGTGTTTGTGGAAGGAGATCAAAGTAAATTTGACACACTTAAACCCTATGCGATGAGCTTAGGCGCTGCTTTTCAAAAAGTGAATTTTTTACGCGATATAAAAGCAGATTACCAAGCGCTTGGAAGGACTTATTTCCCTGGAATAGATATGGAATCTTTTACCAAGCAACATAAACAGGAAATTGAGGAGGATATCGCGCATGACTTTAAAGTGGCCTTAATTGGGATAAAAAAACTTCCTTTAAAATCGCGTAAAGGAGTCTATTTGGCATATGTTTATTACTTAAAATTGTTCCAAAAAATAAAGCATACTCCAGTAGAAAAAATCATGGAAACTAGAATTCGTGTACCCAACCTTTCTAAGGTCTTTTTAATGTTTAGGTCTGTAGTTCAACATCAATTGAACCTGTTATGAAATTAAGTATTTTAATTATGAGCTTTATCATCAGTTATAGTGTCTATTCTAATGAACTTGAAACGTATCGAGCATTTTATTACGGTGTTTGTCTCAACGAAATTGACATTCATGATTTTAGTAGTTTCTTAGAGTTGAGAGCTGGTAATAACGATGTGGTGGAAGAAGCCTATCATTCAATGATTTGGTTTTTGTGGGCAGATTATTATGTAAATCCCATTAAAAAGTGGAAATGCTTTAACCAAGGGAGAGAGGGCTTGGAGAAATTGATTGCGAAGCATACAGAAAACATTGAGTTGAGGTTCTTGAGGTTAACAATACAAGAGAATGTTCCTGATTTTTTGGAATACAATTCAAACAAAAAAGAGGATAAGGAATTTGTGTATCGCAAACTGCAAGACATCTCGGATACGGATTTAAGAGATAAAATTATTAACTATTTATGTTATCGAAACATGACTCAAATCAAATAGTATGGATTTAGAAAACGTAGTATTAGTAGATCAATATGACAATGAATTAGGCGTTATGGAAAAAATGGAGGCGCACGAAAAGGGGCTACTTCATCGCGCTTTTTCAGTATTTATTTTTAATTCAAAAGGCGAAATACTGTTGCAAAAAAGAGCAAGTTCAAAGTATCACTGTGGTGGATTGTGGTCCAATACCTGTTGTAGTCATCCTCGTAAAGGGGAGACATTGGCCGCGGCAACATTAAGAAGATTAAACGAAGAGATGGGAATGACGGCTGAATTGTTGCCTTCCTTTTCTTTTATTTATAAAGCGCAGTTAGATCAAGGGTTGATAGAGCACGAATTAGACCATGTTTATGTAGGGTATTCTAACGAAACCCCTGTTTGTAATCCCGAGGAGGTTGAAGCGTATTGTTATCAATCACCAGATGAGCTCGCCATAAGTTTTGAAAAGCATCCTGAGGAATACACCCCATGGCTTAAAATATGTTTTGAAGAGTTAATGGTGAATTTACAGCAACAAAATTTGGTTGAAATAAGCGATTAAAAAAACATCGAATAGACGATGCATTTTTTAGTAAGAATTGTACCGAGAACAAGTATTGCGTTTAAAAGAAAGCAAACGTTCAGGTATTCGGTAGCTTTGTTTTCTAACGCTCAAGTATTGGCTTAATTATGAATATATGGATAGCAATAGCAATTACCCTCTTCACTTTTTTAGCGATGGAGTTTGTTGCATGGGTCAGTCATAAGTATTTGATGCATGGCCTCTTGTGGTTTTTTCACGAAGATCATCATCAACATAATTCTCACATCAAACCTTTTGAATGGAATGATTTCTTTTTTATTCTCTTTGCTCTTCCTGGAATCTTTTTAATTGTTATTGGCGCTGAAGATTGGTCTTTTCCTTTTTGGATTGGTCTTGGAATAACCTGTTATGGCGTTGCCTATTTCTTAATCCATGATGTTTTTATTCATAGAAGATTGAAGGGATTGAAAAACATCGATTCGGCTTATTTTCGTGCACTGCGAAGAGCACATAAAGTCCATCATAAACATTTCAATAAAGAAGATGGAGAATGTTTTGGCATGCTTTGGGTTTCTAAAAAATATTTTAAAAAGAGCAATAAGTAACCCCGTTAAAAACGAATTGTTTGCTTTCTTTTTTACTGCCCACTAGCCACTAGCCACTAGCCACTAGCCACTAGCCATCAGCCATCAGTCATTAGTCATTAGTCATTAGCCTTTTCGTAATTTATTTCCAACATCTTATTTAGTAGCGGATTTAAAATAAAAGAGATTTAAATTAGACGATTAGGTTAGTGTTTACTAACTTTGCGGTATGGAGTTCTCAAAAAGACAAATAGAAATTATTAATGCGGCTACGGATTTAATTGGGGAGAAAGGATTAAAAAACCTAACAACCAAGAACTTAGCTGCTAAAATTGGTTTTTCTGAACCCGCATTGTATCGGCATTTTAAGAGTAAAACCGCAATCATTCAAGCGGTTTTAATGTTTTATAAGCAACAAATGAAGGTTGGAATTGAAGCGCTTCATAAAAGCAATAACTCTGGAGCGGAAAAAATACAAAAGTTAATGGAGTTTCAGTTTAAGCACTTTGCTGAAAAACCCGCAGTGGTGATGGTAATTTTTTCGGAAACAAGTTTTCAGCATGAAGAAACGTTGTCAGAGATTGTATTGTCACTCCTTAATCAAAAAAAACAGTCAATTGAAAACATAATTCAATTGGGTCAAAAAGATCAATCCATTCGACCAGATTTTAATTCCTCGCAATTGGCAGATATAATTATGGGAAGCATGCGTTTTACGATTTTAAGATGGAGACTCAATAATTTTGATTTTAATTTAATAAAAGAAGGAAATGCGCTTTGTAAAACGATTGGTGCAATTTTAAAATGAAGGAAAGCAGCATTATTTTGACCCTAAACATTAACCATTAAAAAACTAAAATTTAGAAATATGAAAACAAAAATAACTTTATCAATGGCAATAGGAATTCTCCTTTGTGCTTGTAATGCCAGCCCAACAGAAAATGAAGTGAGCGTGAATAAAGAGGAGGTCGTTGTCGCAGAGGACAGTCACCAGGAGGAAGAGGAAGCGATTTTTCTTGACAACGGAAAAAAGTGGGCAGTAGTTCCTGAGATGTTAGCTTTTATAAGAACCATGGAAAAAGGAGTGGTAGATTTTGGGGAGAAAAAGGACGCCGTATCAGCAGATTATCAAGAATTAGCGGTATTAATAGATGACAACATTCGTGCATTAACGGCTAACTGCACCATGAAAGGACAAGCACATGACGAGTTGCACAAGTGGTTAGTTCCTTTGCTCTCGCTTTCGCAAGCTTTTGATGACGCCAAGGAGTTGAAAATACAAGAACAGGTCTATCAGAAAATAAAAAAATCACACGAAAATTTTAACCTTTATTTCGAATGAAGCAGTTAATAATCGTCCTATTTTTAGGATTCACAATAAGCTCCTTTTCGCAAGAAAACCTAAGCTTGGAGCAGTGTTATGAATTAGCCAATGCCAATTATCCCCTGGCGAAACAGGCCGCTTTGTTGTCCGATAAAAATAGCTTGGAGCTTGCGGTATTGAAGACTTCAAAATTACCAAAAATCGATTTTTCTGCTCAAACAAGCTATCAATCGGATGTAATGGAATTGTCTATTGATTTACCTGGCCAAGGAATAGAACCCCCGAATAAGGATCAATACAGTGTGACCCTATCCGTAAATCAATTAATATATGGGGGAGGAGCAGTTGCCGCAGCGATTACTGCCAAAAGTAGTGCGTTAAAAACCGAGCAGAAACAACTAGAAGTCTCCTTGTATCAATTAAAGAAACAAGTCAATCAGCTTTATTTTTCTATCCTATTAATGCAAGAAAAAAAGAAGGTTTTAGCGGCCAACAACCACAAACTAGCCTCAAAATTATTGGTGGTGAAATCAGCCATTAAATATGGGGCAGCATTGCCTGCGTCAGATCATGTGCTCGCCGCAGAAATCTTAAAAATTGAGCAATTGATTGTGGAAGTGGATGGGAACAAAAAAAGCTTAATGAAAACGCTTTCGGCGTTGATTGGTCAAGAAATAGTTTTTTCTACGCCCATAGAAAGCCCTGAAATTAGTGCGGTGATGAATGGAGATTTAACACGACCCGAATTAGAATTGTTTCAATTGCAAAAACAGCAAATCGATTTTTCAGCTCAATTACTGAGCAAGCAAAATCGGCCAAAGTTAATCGGTTTTGGAACTGGAGGCTATGGTAATCCAGGGTTAAATAGGCTGGACAATTCTTTTCAACCCTATTACATTGTAGGATTAAAGTTGAGCTGGAATGTTTTTGATTGGAACGCCACTCAAAACAAACGAAAATCGCTTCAAGTAAATAAATCGATGATAGACAACCAGCAGGAAGTCTTTAAATTCAATACCAACATTGAATTAAGCCAATATCAATCAGAAATAAATAAAATTAGGACATTTATTATTGCTGATAAAACAATAATTGAGTTGCGCAAAACCATTCTAAACGCTGCCGATGCACAATTAAAAAATGGAGCAATTACATCCTCGGCCTACATTACGGAGCTCACCAACTTATTTGAAGCCGAAAACAAGTTGAAAACACACGAAATTCAATTGCTTTTAGCGCAAGCAAACCAGCATACAACTCAAGGCAATTAATTTTCAGCAAAAAAGAGATAAGACAGATAGCTATGAAACTAAATTTAAAAATAACAGCAGGCATAATTACCTCGGTAATGCTAATGACATCCTGTAAATCAGGAGATGATAAAGCAGATGGCTACGGAAATTTTGAGGCAACAGAAACCATTGTCTCCGCAGAAAGTAATGGAAAACTATTGGCATTTAATGTGGACGAAGGAACTTTCTTGAAAGAAGGAACTGCTGTAGGTTATGTGGATACAGTTCAGCTGTTTTTAAAAAAAGAACAAATATTGGCCACAAAAAATGTAGTCAAGGCCAAATCTGCTGGAGTATTGTCTCAAATTAATGTGCTAAAGGCCCAGTTAAATACCGCTCATATTTCTAAAAAAAGAATAGAAAATATGTTGCAGGAAAATGCGGCAACACCCAAACAATTAGAGGCTATTTCTGGAGAAATTCAAGTAGTTGATCAACAAATAAAAAGCATTGAAATTCAAAATTCAGCCGTAATGAATGAATTGAAAAGTTTAGACATACAGCTCCAACAAATTGAAGATAAATTGTTGAAAAGCACCATAACAAACCCCTTAAACGGTACCGTTTTAGTGAAATATGCAGCCCCTTTTGAAATGACTGCATTTGGAAAGCCCTTGTATAAAATTGCGGACCTAAGTTCAATGCAGTTAAGAGTTTATGTGAGTCAAACCCAATTAACAAGTATTAAGATTGGACAAAAAGTAACCGTTAAAGTAGATGAAGCTGAAGGAATGAAAAGTTATTCCGGCCACATTACTTGGGTTGCTGCAGAGGCCGAATTTACCCCAAAGATTATTCAGACAAAAGAAGAACGTGTTAACTTAGTTTACGCCGTAAAGGTGGAGGTAAACAATGATGGAGGATTAAAAATTGGAATGCCTGCAGAAATGTGGATAATTACTCAAGAATAAGCACATGAAAACAGTTGAAAAAATAGGCGCAGCGTTAGCATTTTTCATTGGGATGATGTCCGTTTTTGCAGGCTCAAAAGTTTTATTAGGTGTTGAGGTTAAAGATTACAATGTAGTCATTGCCTTGGTTGCTTACAATGTACTTTTAGGGCTACTATCAATGGGTACTGCCTATTTTTTATGGAAAGAAAGAGCGATTGGAAAGTGGATGATGTGGACCGTTTTTTTTGCTCATTTTTTAGTGTTTCTTTACCTTGAGTTTAGCAAGAATACTGTCGCAAACGAAAGCAAGATGGCAATGCTTTTTAGGCTTGCGGTATGGGCAGTCATTATTTTGGTGTCCCTAATAATTCCTAAAATAAATACTAAAAAGTGAGTATAACTGTTCAGCATATTAGCAAGTCCTTTGGCACTGTAAAAGCATTAAAAGACGTTTCTTTTGAAGTAAAAGAAGGAGAGCTTTTTGGATTAATAGGACCTGATGGTGCAGGCAAAACAACCTTGTTTAGAGTCTTAACCACCCTTTATTTAGCCGATGAAGGAGCCGCTAGTGTTGCGGGATTTGATGTGGTAAAGGACTATAAAGACATCCGACAAAATGTAGGCTATATGCCAGGCAAATTTTCGTTGTACCAAGATTTAACAGTCGCAGAAAATTTAGAATTTTTTGCAACTATTTTTGGAACAACAATAGCCGAAAATTACGATTTGATTAAAGAGGTCTATGTTCAAATAGAACCTTTTAAAAATCGTAAAGCTGGAGACTTGTCTGGCGGGATGAAACAAAAACTAGCACTGAGTTGTGCACTCATTCATAAGCCAAAAGTTTTGTTTTTAGATGAGCCTACCACAGGTGTTGACCCTGTGTCGAGAAAAGAATTTTGGGAAATGTTAAAACGTTTGCAACAAAAAGGAATTACAATTTTAGTTTCTACCCCTTACATGGATGAAGCCGCTTTATGTGATCGAATCGCATTGATCCAAGACGGAAAAATTTTAGAAATAGATACCCCTGAAGCGATCGTAAAACATTACCCTAAAACAATTTACGACGTAAGTGCAGACAATATGTATTTATTAATTGAAAGCCTTAAGGCGTATGCATACAATTATAGCGTATTTCCTTTCGGAGAATTTGTTCACTATTCAGATTCTAGAGATTCATTTCGCTTGGAAGAATTGAAAGGCTATTTAGAAACAAAAGGGTTGCAAGAGATCACCATTGATATCGCAGAAACAACCATTGAAGATACGTTTATGGAATTAGCAAGATGAAAAAAGAAAATGTGATAGAAGTTAAAAACCTCTCTAAAGTTTTTGGAGATTTTACCGCTGTCAACCAAATTAGTTTTGAGGTTGGTAAAGGGGAGATCTTTGGATTTTTAGGGGCAAATGGAGCAGGAAAAACCACCGCGATGAAAATGTTGATTGGGATCTCAAACCCCTCTTCAGGCCAAGCGAAAGTTGCGGGTTTTGACGTCTATAAAAATGCCGAAGACATTAAAAAGAACATTGGCTATATGAGCCAGAAGTTTGCCTTGTACGATGATTTAACGGTAAAAGAAAACATTACTTTTTTTGGAGGAATTTATGGATTATCTCGTACTGAAATCAAAGAAAAAGCGGAAGTATTGATTCATGAATTAGGCCTTCAAGAAGTTGCTAAAGAATTAGTGGGTTCATTGCCTTTAGGATGGAAACAAAAATTGTCTTTCTCAGTAGCCCTATTGCATGCCCCTAAAATTATTTTTTTAGACGAACCCACAGGTGGAGTTGACCCCATTACGCGAAGACAGTTTTGGGAAATGATTTACAAAACAGCCAACACAGGAACCACCGTTTTTGTTACCACACATTATATGGATGAAGCAGAATATTGTGATCGCGTATCCATAATGGTAGATGGAAGAATTGAGGCCTTAGATACTCCGAAAAAATTAAAAGACCAGTTTAACGTCAAAAGTATGAACGATGTATTTTTAAAATTAGCGAGAGGATGAAAAAATTTATCGGCTTTGTTAAAAAAGAGTTTTACCATATTTTTAGAGATAAGCGCTCGTTGTTTATTCTTTTTGGAATGCCTATTGCTCAAATTATGTTGTTTGGGTTTGCCATTACGAATGAAATTAATAACGTTGACATTGCTATTTTAGATCAATCAAAAGATGCGACTACACAAGAGCTTATCAACAAAATTTCAGTCTCAAAACATTTTAGCATTCAACAATTTTTAGCAAATGAAAAAGAAATAGAAAATGTTTTTCAAAAAGGAAAAGTTAAAGCGGTATTGGTTTTTGAAAAAGATTTCAGTAAAAAATTAACTACAGCCTCCAACGCTACGGTTCAAATTATTGCAGATGCAACAGACCCCAACACAGCCAATACCATCAACAATTTTGTGGGTTCCATTTTGCAGAAATATCAGCAAGAGCTTAACACTACTGCAAAAATACCCTATCAAATCATACCTGAAACACGAATGGTGTATAACCAAGAATTAAAGAGCGTTTTCATGTTTGTGCCAGGAGTTATGACCATTATTTTAATGCTCGTTTCTGCGATGATGACTTCCATTTCCATTACCAAAGAAAAGGAATTGGGAACAATGGAAATTCTATTGGTATCTCCATTAAAACCTGCATTAGTCATTGTGGGAAAAGTAGTGCCTTACATTCTCTTGTCAGTCATCAATGCATTCGTTATTATTTTACTGAGTATCTTCATTTTTAAGATGCCTGTGCAGGGGAGTTTCTTTCTGTTGGGCTTAGAAAGTGTTTTGTTTATTGTTTCCTCATTGGCGCTAGGCATATTAATATCTACAGTATCCAATACCCAACAAACCGCCATGATGATTTCTTTAATGGGGTTAATGCTTCCTGTAATTCTATTGTCTGGCTTTATTTTTCCAATAACAAGTATGCCTTTACCCTTACAAGTGATCAGTAATATCATTCCAGCAAAGTGGTTTATTATTATTGTAAAAGGAATTATGTTAAAAGGAGTTGGGATTGCTTATGTCTGGAAAGAAACCCTTATTTTATTAGGAATGACCCTCTTTTTTATGGGCTTAAGTATTAAAAAATATAAAATTAGATTGGAATGAATGACTGTAGGAAGGAGGTTAGACAGGTGCTTACTTTTTTATGATTCCCTCATTCTACCATTCCCTCCTTTCTTAACCCCTTAAATGAATACAAACTGTGCGAATAATTAGTTACATCATCCAAAAAGAATTCAAGCAAATCTTTAGAAATAAAGCGATGCTACCTTTGATATTTATATTGCCGTTGTTGCAATTGATTATTCTATCTAATGCTGCCACTTTTGAAGTAAAGAACATTAAGTTCTCTTATATCGATCATGATAAAACCGCTTTTTCACGAGCATTACTAGCAAAATTTGAAGCCTCTACTTATTTTAAGGTACTGACCGAATTTTCTTCTCAAAAACAGGCCAACTCCGCGATGTTAAAAGGAGGTGTTGATGTAATCTTAGAAATTCCTTTGCACTTTGAAAGCAACTTAACCAAAGAGAAAAGAACCACGCTACAAGTCATTATCAATGCTATTGATGGGGCTGCTGCAGGAGTTGAAAACGTGTATGTCAATCAAATTATTCAAGGCTTTAATAAAAAGGCACAACTCCATTTAATTCAACCAGCAGATGTCAAAAATAGGTACAAAAGCATTACCAGTATTCCTTCATTTTGGTTCAACAAAACGCTGAATTATAAAACCTTTATGGTGCCTGGAATCTTGGTGTTGCTTGTTACCATGATTAGTCTGTTTTTATCAGGAATGAATATTGTGAGAGAAAAAGAAATCGGCACCTTAGAGCAAATGAACGTTACTCCGATCAGAAAATACCAGTTCCTTATTGGTAAACTTTTTCCCTTTTGGGTGATAGGAATGGGAATCCTTACCATAGGATTAGTAATTGCTAAAGTCATTTTTGACGTGCCTATGCTCGGAAACATCGGCTTAATGTATTTCTATACTTCTGTGTACTTGCTTGTTGTTTTAGGGATGGGCTTGCTCATCTCTAACTATACAGACACCCAACAACAAGCCATGTTTATTGCCTGGTTTTTTGTCGTCATTTTTATTTTGATGAGTGGGCTCTTTACGCCAATAGAAAGTATGCCTGAATGGGCCCAACTGTTAACAGAGTTCAATCCTATTAAATACTTTGTTGAAGTCATGCGAATGGTGATGTTGAAAGGCTCTAACCTCTCAGACATTGCCCCATTATTTGTTAAAACATTCGCTTATGCAGTTGCCATCAATGGGTTGGCCGTTTGGAGTTATAAAAAAACGAATTAAATCTACAGGTATCTTTTTGATTTTCTTTTTTTTGGTAATTTTATCCATCAAATACTTTTGCTGTCAGTCTATTTAATATTGCTTTATTCATCTTAATTGATATTTACATTGTTTATCGATTGAATAAGAGTGAGTTTAGCCAAAAGCATTTTTAATCAACGTTCAAAATTAGGCGGGTTAGGGTTAAACAGTGATTATTAAAAAGGAGTTAGAATAGAATTTTTTTGAAAGAAACAGCTTGTTGCAGGGGAAATAAATAATCTATTTTAAAAGGCAAAAGGCAAAAGGCAAAAGGCAAAAGACAAAAGGCAAAAGGCAAAAGGCAACAAGTAGCAAGTAGCAAGAAACAACATTTTGGAAAAAGGATTGTTCGCTAGAGGAGTACTCTAAAGTAAAAAGATGATAAAAAACTCGATAAATAAAGAGGATATTATTCAAGTAGTAATTGGAGCATCAGCATTAACGATACCTGTTGCATTTTCAGAAGAATCCTGGAAGCTTAGTGAAACACTTCCTTTGCTTAATGTAAGCATCCTTTTATTCTTGTCCTTAATCTTAATCAGCTTGTATTCCATTCAAGGAATATTTTCAGGAAACATTAACCATCGTTTTGCTCAGTATGTCCTTCGTACTTTTATTGTTTATGGACTGACACTTGTGGTTGTTTTTGTCGTTTTATTTGCTCTCAACAGAATGCCTATTTTTGATGACCCTATTGTTGCTTTAAAAAGAATAATTCTCATTTCTTTTCCTGCTTCCTTAGGGGGGGTAATTGTTGATGGATTTGATAAAGAATAGTTCCCCAGGATACGCTACCGGCCATTTAAGACCACATTAATATCAAATAAGTATGAAAATAACGTTAAAAACAGCAGAGGGCGGAGACCTGAATCACATTGAATATAAAAAACCCTTTTATAAGATTAAGGCTCCTTTACTGGATCACCTCAAAGCGTATTCACGGCTCACCAAACTTCCGCTTCAATATGACGAATTGCTTCAGTATTCCGACCTTATTCCCATGGAAGATGCCCAGGGGGAACCTACACTTTGGTACAGTGTTATCTACAGGCCTTCGGATTTAGATTACATTGAGCAGTCCCTAATTCAGACTTATCAACTGCTCATCGTTGATGGAGAATCCATACCTCACCTTAGGGTGGCATCGATTGAGTTTTGTTCTTTCGGAAACTCAAAACCCTTTCGAATAAAAGTGATTAATGAAATGAACGATAACCATGACTACTATTATGTAAAGCGAGCAGACGCTTCTCGTATTTATGGGTTAGAATTAGAAGAGATTTTTTCTCCAGATAAGGTGTCTTTTTTGGTGACGGGAAATACCCTTATTGAAGAACACATCGTTGGTGTTCCCTGCGATGAGTTTATTCTAAAAAATAAGAAAGTAAAGATTGAAAACCGCTTGCGTTTTGCCAAGGAGTTTGTCAAGTTTAATGAACGTTGTTTCACTCGTCTTTTGGGAGACATGCGGGGGTATAATTTTGTGGTAGAAATTATTCAAGATTTCGATAATGTGCAATACCGTATGCGGCCTATCGATTTTGATCAACAAAGCTATGAAGGCCGAAAAAATATGTATCTGCCTCAATTTTATAAAGACAACATTGAGTTGGTGGCCCTTGTACAGGAATTATTTGCTCCTTCTGTAATTGATCAATATCTGAAAGAAGAGCGAACAGTAATGCGGAAACGTTTTTCAGCTTCCAAAACGAGGACTAAAAGTTTGCTGAGGCGTATGAAAAGGGATAAAATATCTTCGCCAGAATACATAAAAAACTTAGCCAAAGAGTTGGGCGATTATCACCATTCAGAAGAATTTTCAACCCTTAAAACCATGGGTGATATTTTGGTGCTGCATTTGGAAAAAAAGTTGAATATTAAAATCTTTACATAGGAATAAAAAGAACAAGAGCTGGCCCACAATTTTCTCTTTTTTTTTTGATGACATAAATAATTTACTCCGCTATAGAGACGAGCTCAATTTAAAAATTGATCAAAACAACGCTTTCAGTAGCTTATGCCGCTCGAAATTTTGGAGAATTCATTTGCTGAATCATTTGCGTTACCGCTTCGCATTCTTCATACTGTTCTAAGTCTTCCAGCTGTTTTCTTAACTTGGTTAAGCTGTTTTTATAAACAAAGGGTGTTAAATCTTCAAACGTATATTCTTTGAGATACTTGGAGAGCGAGTTATTAGTTGGTTGGAGCGCAGGGTGAAGTAATAAATTAATGCAGGTGAGTTTTAGATCTGCTAAGTCACTAACCTTGCGCATCAGCTCACAAGACATTTTTATGAATTCACTATCTTTAATGGCTGTAACAGCTGGGATTGGACTGTTCTTGTTTTTGAAATACATTAAATTTAAACCTTTGGTATCAATTCCTATTTCATTGATTTTATTGTTGATATTATTTAATTGGAACTGAAAGTATAACTTAAGGACGTGGATGTCTTGATTTTTCATAAGTAATGTTTTTAGGAGTATCACAATAGTTATTCCAAAAAATCAAACCATTGTCAATCAGATCTTTAAATTTTTTCCGATTATTTTTTTTCCTCTTTAGGGAATTATTTTTTTCTTTTTAGGAAACTAGGCTAGTTTTAGCCCCTTTTTTTATCCTGCCCTTCTAGGCTAAAAGGCGATCAACGCTAAAAGCCATATTGAAGACTATCGTTTTTAGTTGAAAAAGCAATGCCTTCGAGTTGGTGCGGATTATGTTACATTAAAAACCGCTAGGGGTATACTTATTACTTTTTAGGATTGGTGTAGCCTCCGTATTGATTTATTGTTGGAAAATGAGCTGGTATTTTTGTGATTGAATAGGCGTCAAACTCAATTTTTGAATACCCAGAACAAGCACCAAAAACAACGAATAATAGGAAGTAGTTTAAAAAGAGGCTTACCTTCTTCATTAACGATTAAAAAGGAGATGCATACCTTGGATCGGTTGTTAGATCCGTATCGGTTAATGTTTTTAGAAAGGCCACTAAATCTGCTTTATCTTGAGGCGTTAAAAACAAGCCAGTTAAGCGTGTATTTTCTAGCGCAGGATAATCGTGGCAGAGTTTTCTAATCCACTATTATAATGATCCACAACCTCTTCTAATGTGTTAAAGCGGCCATCATGCATGTATGGAGGCGTTAACTCAATATTTCTTAAGCTCGTCACCTTAAATTTAGCTCTATCCATAGCACTAAAAGT